>CAZTWA010000082.1:8472-11200 GCA_964617225.1 uncultured Methyloversatilis sp. | reverse complement strand
TCGCGGTTGGAGTTGCGGATCGCGTTGGCCACCGTCATCAGCGAAATGCCATAGCCACGCAGCTTCACCGGATCGACGACGACCTGGTATTGCTGCACGAAGCCGCCGATGCTCGCCACCTCGGCGACGCCCTGTGCCTTGGTGACTTGGTAGCGCAGGTACCAGTCCTGCAGCGTGCGCAGCTCGGCCAGCGTCTTGTTCGCGCCAAGCACGGCGTACTGGTAGACCCAGCCGACGCCGGACGCGTCCGGTCCGAGGCTCGGCGACACCCCGCGCGGCAGGCTGCCGGCCACGGTGTTGAGATATTCCAGCACGCGCGAACGCGCCCAGTAGATGTCGGTGCCGTCCTCGAAGATCACATAGACGAAACTGGCGCCGAAGAAGGAGAAGCCGCGCACCACCTTCGACTTCGGCACCGCGAGCAGCGCCGTCGTCAGCGGGTAGGTCACCTGGTCCTCGACGACCTGCGGCGCCTGGCCGGAATACTCCGTATAGACGATGACCTGCACGTCGGAGAGGTCCGGCAGGGCATCGAGCGGCGTCTTGATGACCGCGTAGATGCCGGCCAGAACGACGAACAGCGTGGTGAGCAGGACGAGGAAGCGGTTCCGCGCCGACCAGTCGATAAGATTCGCGAGCATGTCAGTTCTTCCGCGCTTCGACTTTGGTGATCACCCATTCGCCGGGCTTGCGCTCGACGAACTCAAAGGCGATTGGCGCACCCGGCTTGAGCTTGTCGACCAGTGCCGCATTGGCCGGGACGAACTCCATGGTCATCGCCGGCCACTTGAGGCTGGCGACCGGCTCGTGCGTCACCATGACGGTGCCATTCGCCTCATGGCTGTCGAGCGTACCGACGGCCTGGTGGCTCGCGGACTTTTTCTCCGGCTCGCTCATGCCGCTCAAAGCTGCCTTGAGGTTGCTTTCGGAATCGATCAGGAAGTTGGCGGACACCACGACCAACTCGCCTTCCTTCACACCGTCGATGACCGCGACGTAGTCGTCGCCACGCACGCCAAGCTTGACCTCGCGCGGTTCGAAGCGACCTTCCTCCTTTTGCACGATGATGCGCTGCTTCGCACCGCTGTCGATCACCGCCGAGATCGGCACGGTAACTGCCGTCCCGCCAGCGCCGACTTTCAAGTCCACATTGGCGTACATCGCCGGGCGCAGCAGCCCGCCGGGGTTGGCGAGTTCGACGCGCACCGGCACCGTGCGCGTCTGCGCATTCACCGTCGGATAAACGTAGCTGACCTTGCCCGCAAACATCTGGCCCGGATAGGCGTCGATGCTGACCGCCACGCTTTGCCCCGCCTTGACCTGCGCGATGTCGCGCTCGTAGACGTCGGCCAGGACCCACACGCCGGCGATGTCGGCGATCTGGTAGAGCGCCTCGCCGGGCATGAAGCGCGCGCCCTGCAGCGCCTTCTTTTCCATGACGATACCGGCCACCGGCGAGCGGAAGCTCAGCGTGCGCCGCGGCTCGCCGCCCGCCTGCAGCTGCTCGATCTGCTCGGCGGAAATATCCCAGTTGCGCAAGCGCGCCAGCGCCGCATCGGCCACCTGCCGGATGCTCGCCTGCGCCTCGGGCGTCGCACCACCCAGCTTGGCCATGCCCTGCGCCGCGACCTGGTATTCGCGCTGCGCCGAGACGAGCTCGGGGCTGTAGACCTCGAACAGCGGTTGGCCCTTGCCCACCGGCTGGCCGGTGACATTGACGTGCAGGCGTTCGATCCAGCCCTCGAATTTCGGTGACACGGCGAACAGTCGCCGCTCATCGATCTCGACGCGTCCAACCGCGCGCACCGGGCGCGACAAATCGCGCAGCGCCGCGGCCTCGACCTTGACGCCGAGCTTCTGCACCTTGGCGGTACTGATCTTGATGCCGCCGCCGTCCTCCTCGTCCTCGCCTGCGTAGACGGGGATGTAGTCCATGCCCATCGAGTCCTTCTTCGGCGTCGGCGAGGTATCGGGCAGTCCCATCGGGTTGCGGTAGTAGAGGAGCTTCTTGCCGCCGGGGGCCGACGCGGGTTGCGTCGCTTCCGTGGAAGCCGTCTCGCCAGCGCCGATTTTCTGCTGCCCACCCAGCCAGTACCCTGCGCCGGCCGCCACGAGGATGGCCATCACGCTCACCAGTGTTGTTGCTTTCATAGGTCTTCTCCGAGCGCCCGCTCGATGTCGGCGAGGCGCAGTTGCTGGGTGACGCGTGATTTGACGAGGTCTTCCTTGGCGCGGCGGATCTGGCGCTGCGCATCGAGCACGGCGGCGAAATCCACCTTGCCGGTCTCATAGCCGGCCAGCGCCGCCTGCAGCGTCAGCTCGGACTGCGGCAATAGACTGCTCGCCACCAGGTCCTCGACACGGCGCGCGGATTGCAAGCCGGCAAGGCTTTCGCTGAGCTCGGCACTGAGCTGGTTGAAGGTCGCCGCCTTGCGCGCCTGCGCGGCATCAAGCATGCGCTCGGCCTCGCGTTCCTGCGCGCGCCGGCTGTCCTGCTGCAACGGGATGTTGATGCCGAACATCAGGTCCCACCCGGTGACGCGGTCACGTTGCTGGATCGCGGCAAGCCCGACGTTGAAATCGGGGTAGCGGTTCTTGTAGCTGAGTTCGCGGGCCTTCTCCGCACCCGCGATGCGCGCCGCATCGGCAACGAGGCGCGGGTTGCGATCGGCAATGCGCGCGGCCAGCGTCGCGGGATCGAGTTGCGCGGGCACCGGCAGGGGTCGCA
>CAZTWA010000082.1:0-8372 GCA_964617225.1 uncultured Methyloversatilis sp. | reverse complement strand
TCGGTCCAGACGACGGCGGCACGCCCCTGCGCCTCGTCGGCCCCGGCCGTGGCGAGGTCGCGCTGCAGGTCGCGCTTGCCGAACCACGGCAGGCGCTGCGTGACCGCATAGCGCGTGCTGCCAACCCGCGCCGGCAACAGGCTGGTGGTGTTGTTCGTGTCGCTGACGAAACCACGCAACTCGACCTCGAGCATCGGGTCGGGCAAGGCGCCCGCCGGCGCCACGCGCGCCGCCGCGGCGTCGGCCTCATGGCGCATCGCGGCAAATTCGGGATGGCGCTCGCGGGCAAAAGCCAGCAGACTCTCGACGTTGCCGCCGACAACCACCTCGCTTGCTGCCCAGGCAACCTGCGCCACCCCGCCGGCAGCGGTGATCACCGCCGCCAGCAGCAGGGGAAGGGGCCGCATGGCCCTACTTCTTCGCTTCGATGTGGACGATCGTGTAGGCGCCGCCGATGTCTTCGACACGGAAGCGTACCTTGTCGCCATCCTTCAGCGTCTTGAGCATCGCGGGTTCCTTGACCTTGAACATCATGGTCATCGGCCCCATGCCGAGGTTGGCGATCGGGCCGTGGGCCAGCATCACACGCTGGGTGGCGGCATCAATCTTCTTGACGGTGCCTTCCGACAGGTTATCGGCGGCAAAAAGGGAAACGGGCAGCAACAGGGATGCCGCAGCAAGCAGCGCGGCGATTGCACGGGTAAGGGATTTCATGGAAACCTCCAGAATCGATTGAACAAAAGTCAGGGCTGGCAGGACGGCATGCCCTGCCGAACTTTCAGTTCAGGCGTCTGGGAGGTTGTTGCGGGGGTTCCGGAATATGGCTCGCCGAGACGGACTTGAGCCTCGGCACCAGGATGCTCGCCGCCAGGGGCGGCACCGCTTCAGTCGCCGCCAGCAGATAACCGGCGGTCGCCAGATGGCACATTTCGCAGTTGTCGCACGCGACGTCGGCAGACAGGGTAACCCCCTCGTCCACCATTTGGTGGCAGGGATGGCTGGCCGCTTCCTCGGTCACCAGCGTTTCCATGGCATGCCGACAGAACGGCATCGTCACCGCCGCGGCTGCCTGCAAAGGCAGCCAGAGGGCGATGAGGACCAGGAAGAAGCTTTTCAGTCGGCGCATGGCAAAGATTGTAGGTGTCGCCCGTTCAGACCGCAAGCGGCCTATCCGGGTTCCCCATGCTGCCGGAAGTCACTCTTCATCTTCCTTGAGCTTGAAGGACGCCGCCATCTTCTGCTGCACCAGCGGCGGCACCTGCGCGTAGCGTGCAAACTCGATGGTATAGCTGCCGCGTCCGGCGGTCATCGACTTCAGCCGCGAGGCGTAGTCGTTGATCTCGGCGAGCGGCACTTCGCCGGCGATGACGACACGGCCCGCGCCGCGCGGCGTCGTGCCCGTCACATGGCCGCGCCGCGAGGACAGGTCACCGGCGATATCGCCCATGTGTTCGTCGTGGGCGGTGATCTCGATGGTGACGATCGGCTCGAGCACGACCGGTGCCGCCTCGCGGATGGCCGCGATGGCGGCCTTCTTGCCAGCCATGACGAAGGCGACTTCCTTGCCGTCGACCGGGTGGGTCTTGCCGTCATAGACGATGACGCGCAGGTCTTCGACCGGATGGCCCGCAACCACGCCGTCGGACAGCGCCTGCAGGACGCCCTTTTCGACCGCCGGCAAGAACACGCCCGGAATCACGCCGCCCTTGACCTGATCGACGAACTCGAAGCCCGCGCCGCGTTCACGCGGCTCGACCTTCAGGTACACCTCGCCGAACTGGCCGGCGCCACCCGATTGCTTCTTGTGGCGGCAATGGCCTTCGGCGTTCTTGGTGATGGTTTCGCGGAACGGAATCTGCGGCGGCTTGGTGGTCAGCTCCAGCTTGTATTGCGCCGACATGCGCTCGAGCTTGGTCTTGAGGTGCATCTCGCCGAGGCCGAAGATCACGGTCTCGTGCGTGGTCGGATGACGCTCGACCTTGAAGCAGGGATCTTCCATCTCGAGCTTGCGCAGGATCTCGAACAGGCGCTGCTCGTCACCCTTCTTCTGCGTCTCGACGGCGAGACCCTGCATCGGCCGCGGGAATTCAAGCGGCTTGAGGTAGATATGGTCTTCTTCGTGCGAATCGTGGAGCACGGCGTCGAATTCGATGTCCTCGACCTTGGCGACCGCACCGATGTCGCCGGGCAGCAGCTCATCGACCTCGACGTAATCCTTGCCCTGCAACTGGTAAAGGTGGCCGACCTTGAACGCTTTCTTGCCGTCGCCGACGAAGAGCTGCGAATCCTTGCGGATCGTGCCCTGATGGACGCGGAACACGCTGACCTTGCCCATGTAGGGATCGACGATGACCTTGAAGACATGCGCCAGCACATGCTTCGCGGCATCCGGTTCGCGCTGGAACGCTTCGGCGTCTCCGCCCGGTTCACCCTTGAAGAAAGGCGGCAAGTTGCCTTCACCTGGGTTCGGTGCGAGCGTGGCGAGCACGTGCAGCAGTTCGTCGATGCCGGCCCCGGTCTTGGCCGAGGTAAACAGCACGGGGATCAGGTGGCCTTCGCGCAAGGCCTTCTCGAACGGCGCGTGGAGTTCGCCGGCCGTCGGATCCTGGCCGTCCTCCAGGTAGCGCTCCATCAGGCTTTCGTCTTCCTCGACCAGCTGGTCGATGAGTTCACGGTGGGCATGGTCCACCGAATCGATATCCGCTTCGCCGCTGTCGTGTTCCAACACCTCGACCACCTTGCCATGATCGGGGGTGGGCAGGTCGAGGAACTTGCAGGCCAGGCCGAAACGCTCGCGAATGTCGGCCATCAGCCCGGCCAGGTCGAGGTTCTCGGCGTCGATCTTGTTGATGACGATCATGCGCGCCAGGCCGCGATTGGCGGCAGCGCGCATCATGCGCTCGGTCATCAGCTCGATGCCGGTTTGCGCGTTGATCACCACCACCACCGTATCCACGCCGGCGAGTGTGGCCATGGCCTGGCCGGCGAAGTCGGGATAGCCTGGCGTGTCAGCGATATGCACATGCACATCTTCCCAGGCGAAGTTCACCAGCGCCGATTGCAGCGAGTGGCCCGCGGCTTTTTCCTGCGCGTCAAAGTCACAGACCGTACTGCCCTTCTCGACGCTGCCGACAGCCGGAATCGCCCCGGCACGGAACAGCAGCGCCTCGGCCAGCGTGGTCTTGCCGACGCCACCATGTCCGACGAGAGCGACAGCACGAATGGATGCGGTGTGGAATTTTGGCATTATTTTCTCCCTGGATTTTTCGACGTAATTTTTGCGAAATTATTCGACGGTGACCGATTTGGCGAGGTTGCGCGGCTTGTCGACGTCGGTGCCTTTGACTAAGGCCGCATGATACGCCAGCAGTTGCAGCGGCACGACGTGCAGCACCGGCGAAAGCATGCCGTAGTGCTCGGGCAGGCGCAGGATGTGCAGGCCGGCTTCCTCTTCCACCTGCGAGTCACCATCCGCAAAGACGTACAACTCACCGCCGCGCGCGGCCACCTCCTTGAGGTTCGATTTGAGCTTTTCCAGCAGCGTGTCGTTCGGCGCGACGCTGATCACCGGCATCTCGCGGTCGACCAGCGCGAGGGGGCCATGCTTGAGTTCGCCGGCGGGATAGGCCTCGGCATGGATGTAGGAAATTTCCTTCAGCTTGAGCGCGCCCTCGAGGGCGATCGGGTAATGCGGGCCGCGCCCGAGGAACAACGCGTGGCGCTTGTCGGCGAACAGGCCCGCCCAGGCCGCGATGTCGGTCTCGAGTTCGAGCACCTTCTGCAAGGCCACCGGCAGGTGGCGCAATGAATCGAGATAACCCAGCTCGGCCTCATGGCTGAGGCGGCCGCCCAGCTTCGCCAGGGTCGCCGCCAGCAGGAACAGTGTTGCCAGTTGCGTGGTGAAGGCCTTGGTCGAGGCGACGCCGATCTCGGGGCCGGCGCGGGTCAGGAAGCGCAGCGCGCATTCGCGCACGATGGCCGACTCGGCGACGTTGCAGATCGCCAGCGTGCGGGCCATGCCGAGCGCCTTGGCGTGCTTGATCGAGGCCAACGTGTCGGCCGTTTCGCCCGACTGGGAAATCGCCACGACCAGTTGATCGGGATTCGGGACCGATGCACGATAGCGATACTCGCTCGCCACTTCGACCGTGCAAGGCAGCGCCGCAAGCTGTTCGATCCAGTAACGCGCCACGAGGCCCGCATGGTAGCTCGTGCCACAGGCGACAATCAGCACCGACTTCACGCCGCGAAAAACCTCCGGTGCCGCGGCGCCGAACAAGTTGGGCGAAAAAGTCTGCGCGCCGCCGATCATCTCGAGCGTGGCGGCCAGCGCCTGGGGCTGCTCGAAGATCTCCTTCTGCATGTAGTGGCGATAGGTGCCGAGTTCCACGGCATCGGCAGACAGGCTGCTCTCGTGCACTGCGCGCGTTACCGCCGTCCCGTCAGCGCCGACAATGCGAATGCCTTCGCGCGACAACTCGGCGACATCGCCTTCTTCGAGATACACCATCTGGCGCGTTACCTGCAGCAATGCCGAGGCATCGGAGGCAGCATAGTTGCCTTCCTTGCCGAGTCCGAGCAGCAGCGGCGCACCCTGGCGCGCGACGACGATGCGCTCGGTGCCTTCGCGCAGGACTGCAATGGCGTAGGCACCCACCAGGCGCCGCGTCGTCAGGTAGACCGCCTCGAACAGGTCGGTGGCGGTTTTCAGTGTTTCCTGCATGAGGTGGGCGATCACCTCGGTATCGGTGTCCGACGTGAATGCGTAGCCGGCCGCGGTCAGTTCCTGCTTGATCTCGGCGTAGTTTTCGATGATGCCGTTATGCACCACCGCCAGCCCGCTGGACACATGCGGGTGCGCGTTACGCTCGCTCGGCACGCCATGCGTTGCCCAGCGCGTATGCGCGATGCCAATCTGCGCTGCCTTGCCCTCCGCTTGCGCCGCCAGTTCGGCGACGCGACCGACGCTGCGCAGCCGCTCGAGTTGCGGATTGAGGAAGGCGATGCCGGCGGAGTCGTAGCCGCGGTATTCCAGCTTGCGCAGGCCTTCAACGAGAACCGGAACGATATTGCCGTTCGCAACGGCTGCGACGATGCCGCACATGTCATGCCTCCGTAGGGCCGCCCCAAGGCGGCATGCGCCCCCCTGTGGGGGGCAGCGAGTCGAATTTACGAGCGTGGGGGGCCACTGTTATTCCTTCTTCTGTTTGACAGGCCGCTTCCAACCGGCGATGGATACCTGCTTCGGACGGGAAACCGTCAATTGGTCGGGCGGCGCATCGCGGGTCAGCGTGGTGCCGGCACCGAGCGTCGCACCCTTGCCTACCGTAACAGGCGCGACGAGTTGGGTATCCGAGCCGATGAAGACGTCGTCTTCGATCACCGTGCGGAACTTGTTGGCGCCATCGTAATTGCAGGTGATCGTGCCCGCGCCGACATTGACGCGGCTGCCCATCGTGGTATCGCCGACATAGGCGAGATGGTTGGCTTTCGAATGGGCGGCAATACTCGAATTCTTGACCTCGACGAAGTTGCCGATATGCACGTCCTCGGCGAGCACCGTGCCGGGACGCAAACGCGCGAAGGGGCCGATGATGGAGTGCGGGCCGACGACCGCATCCTGGATCACGCAGTTCGCGTTGATGCGTGCGCCGTCCTGGAGTTCGACGCGCCCCTCGAATACGCAATTGACGTCGATGAATACATCCTTGCCGCAGACCAGCTCGCCGCGCACGTCGATGCGGTCGGGGTCGGCGAGCGTGACGCCCTGCTCCATGAGCGCCTCGGCAATGTTGCGCTGGTGGATGCGTTCCAGCCGGGCAAGCTGCGCTTTGCTGTTGATGCCATCGGCTTCCCAGTTCGCGCCGGGATGCGCGGTGACGACGTCCATGCCTTCGGAGACCGCCATCGCGATGATGTCGGTCAGGTAGTACTCGCCCTGCGCGTTGCGGTTGCCGAGTTGCGGCAGCCAGCGCGCCAGCGCCGCGCCGGGAGCGACGAGGATACCGGTATTGATTTCGGCAATCTGCCGCTCGGCATCGTCGGCATCCTTTTCCTCGACGATGCGGGTCACCTTGCCATTCAGTCGCACAATGCGGCCGTAACCCTTCGGGTCGACGAGATGGGCGGTCAGCAGCGCGAGTCGATCTTCGCCAGCGGCATCGATCAACCGCTGCAGGGTTTCCGTACGGATCAGCGGCACATCGCCGTAAAGGATCAAAGTCAGTCCCGGCGCGACGGCACCTGCGCTGGCCAGATGCGGCAAGGCTTGCAGGACGGCGTGGCCGGTACCGAGTTGCGGCTCCTGCAAGGCCCATGAGACGTCGGGCGCGGCAAGCTTCTGCGGAACAAGTTCGCCGCCATGGCCATAGACCACGCAGATCTTTGCCGCACCCAGGCGCCGCGATGTATCCAGCACATGGGCCAGCATCGGCTTGCCGGCGAGGGGGTGCAGGACCTTGGGCAGGTCGGAACGCATGCGCGTCCCCTTCCCTGCGGCGAGAACGACGACGTTGAGCATGCCAGTCCCCCGGAATTAACGCGGCAGCGTGCTCGCTCCCATGAGGAACTCGTCGACGGCACGCGCGCACTGGCGGCCTTCGCGAATTGCCCAGACCACGAGAGACTGGCCGCGACGCACGTCGCCGGCGGCGAAGACCTTGTCCACGCTGGTTGCGTAGCAGCCATCCCCATCGGTCGTCGCGCTGGCGTTGCCGCGCGCGTCCTTGGCGACGCCGAAGGCATCGAGCATCGAGACGACCGGGTTCGTGAAGCCCATGGCGAGGAACACGAGATCGGCCTTGACCTCGAACTCACTGCCCGGAATTTCCTTCATCTTGCCGCCGCTCCAGTCGAGTCGAATGCACTTGAGCGCCTTCAGTTTGCCATTCTCGCCAACGAATTCCTTGGTGGCGACCGACCAATCGCGCGCGCAGCCTTCCTCATGCGACGAGGAGGTGCGCAGCTTGTTCGGCCAGTAGGGCCAGACCAGCGGCTTGTTTTCCTGTACCGGCGGCTTGGGCATCAGTTCGAATTGGGTGATGCTCGCGGCACCGTGGCGATTGGACGTACCGACGCAATCCGAACCCGTATCGCCGCCGCCGATCACGACCACATGCTTGCCGGCCGCGCTGATCGGGTTCTTCTTGCCGCCGCCGACTTCCTTGTTCTGCGGGATGAGGAACTCGAGCGCGTAGTAGACCCCCGCCAGATCGCGACCGGGAATCGGCAGGTCACGCGGGGTTTCGGAACCGCCCGCCAGGATCACCGCATCGAACGTCTTCATCAACTGCGCCGGCGCGACGACCTTGGTCGCGTCGTTGATGATTCCCCCCGGTACACTTTGCATGTCGGTCCCGACCAGTGTCTTGAGCTGGAACTTCACGCCCTCGGCCTTGAGTTGCGCGACGCGCCAGTCGATCAAGTGCTTGTCGAGCTTGAAATCAGGGATGCCATAACGCAGCAGGCCGCCGATCGCGTCGTTCTTCTCGAACACCGTGACGGCATGGCCAACGCGCGCAAGCTGCTGGGCTGCGGCCAGCCCCGCCGGGCCGGAGCCGACGACCGCGACCTTCTTGCCGGTCTTATGCGTGGCCGGCTGCGGCACGACCCAACCGTTCTCGCCCGCCTTGTCGATAATGGCGTGCTCAAGCGACTTGATACCAACCGGCTCGGCATTGATGCCGAGCGTGCAGGCCGCTTCGCAGGGTGCCGGGCAAATACGGCCGGTCATCTCGGGGAAGTTGTTGGTCGAGTGCAGGATGTCGATCGCCGCACGCCAGTTGCCCTTGTACACCGCGTCGTTGAAGTCGGGGATGCTGTTGTTGACCGGGCAGCCGTTGTTGCAGAACGGGATGCCGCAATCCATGCAGCGTGCGCCCTGAACCTTCGATTGCTCGTCGGTGAGGTGTGCGACGAACTCCTGGTAGCTCTTCAGGCGTGAATCTACGGGGGCGTAGCCCTCGGCCTGGCGCTGGAATTCGAGGAATCCGGTGGGCTTGCCCATTATGCGGCCTCCTTCTGTTGCTGGGCCGCGGCGATCTCCTTGAGGGCGCGGCGATACTCGTTCGGAAAGACCTTGACGAACTTGCTGCGACTGGCCGGCCAGTCGGCCAGAAGGCGCGCAGCCGTCTGGCTGCCCGTTTCGGCCTGGTGCTTGGCGATCAGCGTCTTGAGCAGTTCTTCGTCTGCCGTGTTCTTGTGGCGCGTGCCGTCGTCCGGCTGCTCGCCTGCGGGCAGGACTTTTTCGAGCTTGACCATGGCAAGGTTGCAGCGCTTCTCGAACGAACCATCCTCGTCCAGCACGTAGCCGATGCCACCCGACATGCCGGCCGCGAAGTTGCGTCCCGTCATGCCGAGCACGACCACGGTGC
>CAZTWA010000081.1:0-11284 GCA_964617225.1 uncultured Methyloversatilis sp. | reverse complement strand
GCCGGTCGAGCCAGTCGCTGACAGCAGCGTGCGGCACGAACACGACCTTCATGCCGTTATCTCAATCGGATCGATCAGTCCCGCGTCATCGTCCGCCGTCTTGCTGACCCGCCGGCTCACCGGCCACGCTTGCAGATCTTCCGCGGCACAAGGAGCGACCCGCTCGGCGATTGCCTCGGCCGGCGCGCTCAGCCAGTCCTGCCAGTGTTCGGGTGCGACGATGACCGGCATGCGGTCATGGATCGGCGCCATCACCGCATTGGGCCCGGTGGTGATGATGCAGGTTGTGCGCAGGATATTGCCGTCCGGCATTTTCCAGGACTCCCATAACCCGCCCATCGCCAGTGGCTCGCCAGATTTCAGACTGATGTAATAGGGTTGCTTGGCCTTGCCTTCGGCCTTCCATTCGTAAAACCCGTCCGCAGGGATCAAACAACGACGGCGCTTGAACGCGTCTCGAAACGAAGGCTTCTCGGCGACGGACTCCCCTCTTGCGTTGTTGAGCTTCGCGCCGATGCCCGGATCCTTCGCCCAGTGGGGAACCAAGCCCCAGCGCAACAGGTGCAGGACGCGCTTGCCCTCGGGGGATTGGCGGATGACCGGGATATCGGTCCCGGGCGGAATGTTGTAGTGCGGGCCAAAGTCGGCGCATTCATCAAGTTTGAAGCGCGTGATGAGTTCCGAAGGCGGGGCGTTCAGGACGAAGCGGCCGCACATGCCAAAATCGGATCAGTCGTCAGGACTTGAAGTCGGCATCCAGCACGACGCGGTAGCGTGCCTTGCCAGCCCGCAGATGCTCGAGTGCCTCATTGACCCGACTCATCGAGAAGTGCTCGACCTGCGGCTCGATCTTGTGGCGGACGCAGAACGCCAGCATCTTCGCCATGTTGGTCGGCGAGCCGATCGCCGAGCCGGACACACACTTCTGCCCGTCAAGGAGCGAGAACACCTTGACCGGCACGGGATCCAGCACGGCCCCGACGAAGTGCAAGCGACCATGCGGCGCCAGCGTGGAGATGATGGCCGGCCAGTCGAGCGGCACATTCACCGTAACGATGACCATGTCCAGTGTCTTGGCCAGCTTGCCGATCGCCTCGGGATCGGTGCTGGACACCACGTGGTGCGCCCCCAGTGCCTTGGCTTCCATGGACTTCGCGGGGGAGGACGTGAATGCGGTGACTTCGCACCCCCAGGCCTTGGCGAACTTGACTGCGAGGTGTCCCAGTCCACCAATGCCGACGACGCCGATCCGGCTCATGGGCGAGATGTCGTATTCGATAAAAGGCGTGAAAACGGTGATGCCCCCGCAGAACAGGGGACCCGCGACCGCGGCGGACATTCCCTCGGGCAAGGGCACCGCCCAGGGCCACTGGGCGCGCACACGCTCGGCGAAACCGCCCGGATGGTTCGAGATGGTCGCCCGGGTTTCGGCACACTGGTGGTGCTCGCCACCGAGGCAGGAACCACAATGCAGACAACTGCTGTTGGCCCAGCCGACACCGACCCGCTGGCCGATCTCCAGGCCCTTGGCCTGGGTGCCCAGGGCAACGATACGACCGACGGCTTCATGGCCGGGCACGATGGGATAGGTGGTGAAGCCCCAATCATTGTCGATCATCGACAGGTCGGAATGGCAGACCCCGCAGTATTCGACGGCAATCTCGACCTCGTCCGCGCCGAGCGGGCCGGGGTCGTATTCGTAACGTTCCAGCTTCTGGCCGGGCGCCATGGCCGCCCATGCGCGTACCTTGCTCATCGAACCACTCCTTTTTCTGTGGATGGCATCACCGTATTCAACCGGACAATCACCGTGGCGCGTGGTCTCTTAACCATGTTCGCATTTTACGCGGACGCCCCACGCCAGCAGTTCAAGGATTTCCAGTTCTGTCCGTTAATAGAACAACGCCATTGGTTGGAACACAAGCAATGCTGATGCTCAAGCGCCAAGTGCTCACCCTGATCAGGCAGGGTTCATTCACCCGAGCCATTGGGCTGGCGGCCGACTTCACGCGCCGCAACCCGGAGAATGCCACGGGCTTCCAACTGGTGGCGCTCGCAGAGGAAGCCGCCGGATATACGAAGGCCGCCATCCAGACCATAGCGCACGCCATCCACCTTGCCCCCGGGGAGCCTTCCAGCCACATCATGCGCGCCCGGTTGCTTCTCAAGGACAATCGCCTGCAAGAGGCCATCGCCGCAGTCAATGCCATCATCGCGATGTGCGACGCGCGGCGCGACGCCCGTTTCCTCCACGAGGCCATCACCTGCCGCGACGAGTTGATGGAGCGCGTGGCCTCCCGTCGCCCGTCACTAAACTGTCATGAACGTCGGGCACAATGCCCGAGTCATCAATAGCAAAGGAGAAACACTCAATGGAGTGCGAAGACTTTCTGGAACCGATCCAGGACCAAGAGTACGACGACGATCTCTGAAATCGTAGAAGTTAAATGAGCAACAAGGCCGCGGAAGCGGCTTTTTGTTTTTATGCCCTGACGAAGTTGGTTGTTGTCGATACAAGTCCTTGCTTTAAGATGCGCGGCACGGGCGCCTGGCATTGGCCGGCCCTTTTCGCATTGCTCCCATGAATACCCCATCATCCAGACCACCCCGCACACCCCATCCCGTTCTCGCGACCCTGATGTCTTCGTTTGCGGTCTTCCGTGATGGCCAGCCGCTGGCCATCGGCATCCACAAGGCCATCAAGGAACGCCTGCCAGATATCGGCGAAGGTGCCTTGCGGATGACGCTCAAGGCCTACACGGCATCGACCAAATACCTGAAGGCCGTTGCCAACGGCCAGCAGCGGTTTGATCTCGACGGGAATCCTTCTGGGGAAATCACGGCCGAACAGCGCGAACAAGCCCTTGTCATGCTCAAGGAGCGTTTTCGCAAGGCGGCAGAACGCAAGCAGGCCGAGCGGGAAGCCAAGGAGCGACAGGAGAAACTGCAAAAGCTCGCCGAGAAATTCAACAGCCGACCCAACTGATCCCGGCCATCGGCTGACCTGATGTTCCGCAACCCCTACTTCCTGATCCACCTGTGCGTGCTGCTCTGGGGATTCACGGCCATCCTCGGCAAACTGATCACCTTGAGCGCCATCCCGCTGGTGTTCTGGCGCGTCCTGATCGTCACCCTGTGCCTGTTGTTCTGGCTACCGGTATGGCGGCAACTGGCCAGGATGACCCGGCGCGACCTCGGCGTCATGGTGCTCAACGGCGCGGTGATTACCGTGCATTGGCTGTTTTTCTACGGTGCCATCAAGGCCGCAAACGCCTCAGTCGCCGCGACCTGCCTGGCGCTGGCTCCGGTGTTCCTGTCAATCATCGAGCCACTGTGGCGAAAACAGGCCTTCGTCGCCCGCGACCTGCTGATCGCCGTCATCGCCTTGCCGGGCGTCGCCCTGGTGGTCGGGGGCATTCCCTCCACCATGATGGATGGCCTGTTCTACGGTGTCATGGCGGCACTGCTCGCCGCCGTTTTCAGCCTGATCAGCAAAGGGCTGGCCGTACGGGTGCCGGCACTGTGCCTGACCACCGTGCAAATGGGCACCGGAACCGTCATGCTGGGCCTGCTGATTCCGTTCTGGCCGCTGCTCGGTGACGGCTTCAGCCTGCCGCAGCAGCAGGATCTGGTCTGGCTGGTCATTCTGGCCATCGCCTGCACCCTGGTGCCTTTTACGCTGACCAACGTCGCCCTGCGAAAGATCAGCGCCTTCAGTGTGCAACTGGCAGTGAACCTGGAACCGGTCTACACGATCCTGCTGGCGGCAATCCTGCTGGGCGAAGGCGCTGAACTGGGATGGACCTTCTATGCGGGCGTAACCCTCATCCTCGGGGCGGTGCTCTGGCATGTCCGGCTGCATCGGCAAACCCCGGCGCCCGTTGCCGCCTGAACATCATGGACGAATTCCCCCTCGCCTTCGTCGATCTCGAAACCACGGGGGCGACACCGACGCGCGACCGCATCACCGAGATCGGCATCGTCGAAGTCGCAGAGGATGGAGCCATCAGCGAGTGGAGCACCCTGGTCAATCCGGAAACACCGATACCGGTCTTTATCCAGTCGATGACCGGCATCACCGATGCGATGGTTGCTGACGCCCCAAGCTTCGCAGAACTGGCCAATGAAGTCATCGGACGACTTCAGGGACGGCTTTTCATCGCCCACAATGCGCGTTTCGACTACGGCTTCCTCAAGAACGAATTCCGCCGCATCGGCATCGACTTCCGTGCCACGGTCGCCTGTACGGTCAAGCTGTCCCGGCGCCTGTTTCCCGGCCACCCCAGGCATGGCCTCGACGCCCTGATCGAACGCCATGAGCTAACCGTCACTGATCGCCACCGCGCTCTCGGAGATGCACGGCTGATCCACCAGTTCTGGAACCTCGCCCGGGAAGCGCACCCCGAAGAACGGTTTGCCGCTGTCCTCAAGGAATTGACTGCCCGCCCGAGCCTGCCCTCTCACATCGATCCGGGCATCGTCGAAGACCTGCCCGAGGGACCGGGTGTGTACCTGTTCCACGGCGACAATGCCCTCCTCTATGTCGGCAAGGCGAAGAACCTCCGCGAGCGCGTGCTGTCGCATTTCGCCGGCGATCACGGCTCCGCCAAGGAAATGAGCCTCGCTCAGCAGCTTCGTCGGATCGAATGGATCGAAACCGGCGGCGAGGTTGGCGCTTTGCTCAAGGAGGCCGCCCTCATCAAGCAGCTTCAGCCGACGCACAATCGCCAACTGCGGCGGAACTTGGACCTGTGCGCCATCCGGCTGATCGATCGTGGTACTGGATTGCTTGTGCCGGAAATCATCCATGCCCGAGACCACGATTTCGGTCGGCAGGCCAATCTCTACGGCCTGTACAAGAGCGCGAAGGAAGCCGAAAAGGTCCTGTTCGATATCGCCAACGCCCATGGGCTCTGCCACGCCATCCTCGGACTTGAGAAGGTCAAGCCAGGCAAGCCTTGCTTTGCGTGGCAGGTCAAGAAATGCCTTGGTGCCTGCGTCGGCGAGGAGTCGCTGGTTGCCCACACCCTGCGGCTCGCCCAGTCACTGGCCAAGCTGAAGCTGAAGGCATGGCCGTTCCAGGGGCCGGCTTGCCTCAAGGAAGGCGACGAAGTGCTGTTGATCGATCACTGGTGCTACCTGGGATCGGCCAAGGCCGAGGATGACGTTTGGGAACTGCTCAACCAGGAACGACCGCAGTTCGATCGGGATACCTATCGAATTCTGGCGAAGGTGGCAGACCGCATGACGTCACTCGGAATTAAAGGCTGAAATCGTCGGCCGAACTCTTCGGCTACAGCGCGCTCAACCGGCCATTCAATCAAGTGGCTTCTTTCCGCTTGGCCTCATCGGCTTCTTCGAGTATCTCCTCCGCCTGAGGGTCACTTTCTTTGACTGTGGGAGCGCAACGCACGCCACACCGTCCGCTCTTGCAGCTTCCCGGGGCGGCAATTTCGATGCCCTCCGCACCCATGTTCTTGAGCAGTAGATAAATGGCGCCCACGGCGACGACCAACAGGACGAGGGCGATGATCAGTGTGGACATGATGAAACGAAGACCTGGTCAATGACCGCCTTATGTTAGCGCCAAAGGTGGGGCATTCCGGAAGTCAGCGTGCAGGGTGCTGGTTTTTTCTCGCGCCCCGATCGCGGTTATTGTCGTCCTGGGGGAGACCCCCTGAACAAAATAACCTGCCGGGATTCAGCAGGTTATTTAATTCTGGCGGAGAAGGAGGGATTCGAACCCTCGATCCAGGTTTTGCCCAGATGCGCCCTTAGCAGGGGCGTGCCTTCGACCACTCGGCCACTTCTCCAAAGGAGGCGGATGATACCCGTCCTCCCTTGATACGGTCAATCAGGCGGGTGCCTTATCCAGACCAAAAGCCTGATGCAGCACGCGCACGGCGAGTTCGAGGTACTTCTCGTCCACCACCACCGAGATCTTGATTTCCGAGGTGGAGATCATCTGGATGTTAATGCCCTCTTCGGCCAGGAAGCGGAACATCTTGCTGGCAACACCGGGATGCGAGCGCATGCCGACGCCGACGGCGGAGACCTTGCAGATCTTGTTGTCGCCTTCGATGGCGCGCGCACCGATGTGCGGCTTGATCTGCTCTTCGAGAATCTTCAGGGTGCGGGCGTACTCGCCGCGATTCACGGTGAAGGAAAAGTCGGTGGTGCCATCGTGGCCGACGTTCTGGATGATCATGTCGACGTCGATGTTGGCTTCGGCGATGGGGCCGAGGATCTGCGAAGCGATGCCGGGGCGATCGGGCACGCCCAGCACGGTGAGTTTGGCTTCGTCGCGGTTGAAAGCGATTCCTGAAATGATCGGTTGTTCCATGTTGTTCTCATCCTCAACGGTAATCAGCGTGCCAGAGGTTTCCTTGCCCTCTTCTTCGAAGCTGGACAGCACGCGCAGTTTGACCTTGTACTTGCCGGCGAATTCGACCGAGCGAATCTGCAGCACCTTGGAGCCGAGGCTGGCCATCTCGAGCATTTCCTCGAAGGTGATGGTATCGAGTTTGCGAGCTTCGGGGACGATGCGCGGGTCGGTGGTGTAGACACCATCGACGTCAGTGTAGATCTGGCATTCGTCGGCCTTCAGCGCGGCGGCCAGCGCAACGCCCGTGGTATCCGAACCCCCGCGACCGAGCGTGGTGATATTGCCGTTCTCGTCCACGCCCTGGAAGCCGGCAACGATGACAACCGTATCGTCATCGAGATCACGGCGCATGTTCTGCTCGTCGATCGACAGGATGCGGGCCTTGGTGAAGGTGCTGTCGGTCAGTACTTTCACCTGGGCACCGGTGTAGCTTTTCGCCTTCACCCCGGTGTCCTGAAGCGCCATGGCCAGCAGGGCGATGGTGACCTGCTCGCCCGTGGAGATCATCACATCGAGCTCGCGCGGATGCGGTTGCGGGGAAACATCCTTGGCCAGGGCGATCAGGCGGTTGGTCTCGCCGCTCATCGCGGAAACGACCACGACGACCTGGTTGCCCTGCTCTTTCCAGCGCTTGACACGCCGTGCGACGTCCCGGATGCGCTCGGGGCTGCCCATCGACGTGCCCCCGTACTTCTGAACGATCAGTGCCATTTTCTGTCCAAATCAAGCAAAGTCAGGCATTTTATCCGAAAGGCAGTGACCCGTCGGAATCACTTTAAGCTAAAGGCGTATGGCGGGTTGATATTCGAAATGCTTGCATACGTATAACTTCCGTTGTATAAAGAAGGCGCTCATCATATTTACATTGCGTGTTCGACAAGGATAACCACATGAAAACCATGGATAAAATTGACGCCCGGGAAATTCGCCGCAAGCTGGGCCTGAATCAGCAGCAGTTCTGGTCCAAGCTGGGTGTGACCCAGAGCGGCGGTTCCCGCTACGAAAGCGGCCGCAACATGCCTCGCCCGGTCCAGCATCTGCTGCGCCTCGTGCATGTCGAGCAGATCGACATCCAGAAGATCCGGAAAGAGGATTACGAGGTCGTCGAATACCTGAAGACGAAGAAATCCGACCTCTTCAAGGAACTCAAGAAGGAAGCCAAAGCCCAGAAAAAGGGCTGATGTTTCGCATTACGGACTGACGCTGACCGTCAGTCCGGTCTGACGCCGGATGCGCTGGGCAACAGCGTCCAGCCAACCCGCAGGCGCGGCTGCCAACCGCGCTGCTTCCGGTTGCATCGAAGGACGCGCCAGTCCATAAAGATGAACGCCGGCAAGAACGTCTTGCGCACTCACCAGCAGATCGACATACCTGTCGAGTTCATCCGCGGCAGGATATGCACCGTCAAGCTTGAAGAGGCAGGTCTGTACCCAGGTCGGGCACAGTCCGGCGCATTTCCTGAGGCGTTTCAACACGGTCACCGGTTCAAGCGCGGCACCATTGATGCGTCGCATGGTGTCCTTGCCGACCGCATCCACCTTGAACCAGACTTCACCCCGTCGCCGGCCGATCCCGGCGATGCCTGCCTGAACACCGGGACGGCCCAGAAAGCTCCCGTTCGTAATCAGTCGCAGTATCGGCGGATCCGCCAGTTGCCGCCGGTCCAGCAGCCTGCCAATCAAGGCGACGACATCGGCGAACTCGTCCGCACTGGTCGGTTCGCCATTGCCGGAAAACGCGATATCGACGACACGGCGCGCGCCGGCGGGCACATGGCGTTCGAGAAAGTCGCCCGCGTAGAGCTGGTCGAGCATTTCCGTCAGTTCGGCTTCGAGACGCCGCAGGTCGATCGGCGGGGGGCCACCCCGCTTCAGGTTCGGCACCTGGCAGTAGATGCAGCGCCAGTTGCAGGCGTTGTTCGGATTGAGATTGATGCCCACCGAAACGCCCCCGGCACGGCGCGAAACCACCGGGTACACATAAGTCATGCCGCTGCTGTCGCGGCTGTGGTCCTGCACGGTCAATCGAGCGGTATGCGGGCCGGAAACGGGGGGCATGGGGAGAGTCTCTAGGGGTATACTTTGGCGCCTCCAGATTACCATCCTTCCCATGCAGATCACCCGCCGCCTCGAGTTCGATGCCGGCCATCGAATCCCCGACCACCAGAGCCAGTGCCGGCATCTGCACGGCCATCGCTACGCCATCGAGATCACCCTCGTCGGCGACATCATCGAAGCCGCCGGGCAACCGCACAACGGCATGGTGATGGATTTCTCCGAGGTCAAGGCGATCGCGATGCGCCAAGTCGTCGACCAGTGGGACCATGCGTTTCTGGTCTGGCGCGGCGACACGGAAATCGTCGCATTTCTGTCCCGACTGGCCGGCCACAAGACGGTCGTGCTGGAGAGCATCCCTACGGCAGAGAACCTCGCCCGCATCGCTTACCACCTGCTCGACCCCGCTTATCGCGATACGTATGGCAACCACCTGCACCTCGAACGGGTGCGGATTTTTGAAACCCCCAATTGCTGGGCAGATTGCCGCCGCAGCGATATCACTAGGGCCGACCCATCATGAGCCAACGCACCCCACTCTTTGAAGCACACGTCGCCGCCGGCGCAAAGATCGTCGACTTCGCCGGCTGGGAAATGCCCATCAACTACGGTTCGCAGATCGAGGAGCACCATGCGGTGCGGCGCGCAGCCGGCATGTTCGACGTCTCGCACATGCTCGCCATCGACCTCCACGGCAATGATGTCCAGGCCTATCTGCGTCGCCTGATCGCCAACGATGTCGCCAAGCTGACGACGCCCGGCAGGGCGCTCTATTCCTGCATGCTCAACGAGGAAGGCGGGGTCGTCGACGACCTGATCGTCTACTTCTTCGAGCCGACGCGATACCGCGTCGTCGTCAATGCGGGCACGGCGGAAAAAGACATGGAGTGGATGCAGGCACAGATCGGCAACCTGGACGTCAACCTCACGCCGCGCCGCGACCTCGCCATGATCGCCGTGCAGGGTCCACAAGCGCGCGAGTTGTTCTGGACTGCTTTCCCGGTCACCAAGAGTGCCAGCGAGAAGCTCGGCGTGTTCCGGGCCGTTTCGTGGAGCGACTGGTTGATCGCCCGCACCGGCTACACCGGTGAAGATGGCCTGGAAATCTCCCTGCCGAGCGACCAGGCCATGACGGTGTGGCAGCAGTTGCTCGATGCCGGCGTCAAACCCGCCGGTCTGGGCGCACGCGACACGCTGCGGCTCGAAGCCGGAATGAACCTCTACGGGCAGGACATGGACGAGAGCCAGAACCCGCTCGAGTCCGGCCTGACCTGGACCCTCGATTTCACTGATGTCAACCGCGAGTTCATCGGAAAGTCGGCGTTGGTGAAACGGCGTGCGGAGGACGATCTCAAGACATTCCTCGGCCTCATCCTGCAAGACAAGGGGGTATTGCGCGCCCACCAGAAAGTCGTGACCGCTCAGGGCGCCGGAGAGACCACGAGTGGCTCATTCGCGCCGACCCTGAACAGGTCGATCGCCTTCGCGCGCATGCCCCCGGGCGTCAAGCCCAGCGACATCGTGGAGGTTGAAGTCCGCGACAAACTGCTGAAGGCGATGGTGGTCAAGCCGCCCTTCGCCCGCAATGGAAAACCCCTTCTCTGAATCCCTGGAGCACACACCATGAGCAATATTCCCGCCAATCTCAAATACACCCAGACCCACGAGTGGCTCAAGCAGGAAGCCGACGGCACCGTCAGCATCGGCATCACCGACCATGCGCAGGAAGCACTGGGCGACATCGTCTTCCTCGAACTGCCGGATGCCGGCCGCACCGTCAAGGCGGGCGAGGAATGCGCCGTCGTCGAATCCGTGAAAGCCGCCTCCGACGTCTATGCGCCGATCGCGGGTAGCGTCGTGGCAAAGAACGAAGACGCCATCGCCGCACCCGAAACCGTCAACCAGGATTGCTATGCCACCTGGCTGTTCAAGATCAAACCCGCCAACCCGGCAGAAATCAGCGCACTGCTCGACGCAGGCGCTTACGAGAAAGTCGCGGCGGAGCACTGAACATGGCAACCCTTGACGAACTCGAAGGCCGCGACGAGTTCGTCGCGCGTCACATCGGACCGAACGCCGCCGAGCAAGCCGCAATGTGCGCGGCCATCGGCGTCACAAACCGGGATGAACTCATCGCCCAGACCGTACCCGCCGGCATCCGGCTCAAGGCGGAACTGCCACTCGGCGAATCGATGACCGAGCATGCGGCGCTCGCGAAGCTCAAGGCGCTGGCCGATCAGAATCAAATCAGGAAGTCGCTCATCGGCCTCGGCTACTACGGCACCTATACGCCGCCGGTGATCCAGCGCAACGTCCTCGAGAATCCCGGCTGGTACACCGCCTACACGCCTTATCAGGCCGAGATCGCGCAGGGTCGGCTCGAAGCCCTGCTCAACTACCAGCAGATGGTGATCGACCTCACTGGCATGGCGATGGCGAACGCGTCGCTGCTTGATGAGGCCACTGCCGCTGCCGAGGCGATGGCCATGGCGCGCCGCTCCAGCAAGTCGGCCAGCAATGCCTTCTTCGTCGATGAAGATGTATTTCCGCAGACGCTCGATGTCGTCCGCACCCGTGCCGCCTACTTCGGCTTCGAGCTGATCGTCGGCCCGGCCGAGAGCGCCACCAACCACGATGTGTTCGGTGCCCTGTTGCAGACACCGAACGCGAAGGGCGAGATCAAGGATTTCACGCCCGTCATCGCCGTATTGAAGACGAAGAACGCCGTCACCGCTATTGCCTGCGACCTGATGGCGCTGGTGCTGACAAAATCTCCGGGTGAGATGGGCGCCGACATCGCCTTCGGCTCGTCGCAGCGTTTCGGCGTGCCGATGGGCTACGGCGG
>CAZTWA010000080.1:4791-11356 GCA_964617225.1 uncultured Methyloversatilis sp. | reverse complement strand
GTTCGGCTTGCCCAGCCGGCGGAAGTCATCGGCCGATTTCCAGTCGGGCTGGGCGATGATGCCAACGCGAAAGCCCTGCGCTTCGAGCAGGCGACCGACCAATGCCATGCCGAAGCTTGGGTGGTCGATGTAGGCATCGCCGGTAACGATGATGATGTCGCAGCTATCCCAGCCGCGCGCGTCCATTTCGGCGCGTGTCGTAGGCAGAAATGACGCGATGCCGAAGCGTTTGGCCCAGTAGGGACGATAGGACGTGAGGCTCTTAGAGGCTTGCATGATCGGTTTTTTATCTTCTTTTGTAAGCTTTGTCGCAGGTCAGGCCAAATAAAATGAGTCGGTTCGGTAAACCCTGTATCTGTCAAGGTCTTAGCCGGATGGGTCGCAGGCTTGGGGTTGGGTGCAACGGCCTCGTCACTATGGGAAGCGTGTCATGAACCGACTGAAATCTCGTCTAACTGCCTTGTCCTTCGCTTTGGCCGGCGGTTTGGGTTCTCCGCAGGTGTGGGCGGACAGCCTCGATCTCAACCTCGAGGAACTGATGAATGTCGTGGTGATTTCGGTAGCCAAGAAGACCCAGACGCTCGCCGAAACGGCTGCGGTTGGCTGAAGCGGTCCAGCAGTGAACTACGGTAATCCTGCGCCGCGGATTCCGCTCGGCCGCCGCTTGTTGGCCATCAACCAGATGACGCTGGGTATCTCGCTTGCCCTCGTTGCCCTGATCGTCATCGTCAGCAGCTTCCTGATCAACCTGCATGATAAGAGCCAAAGCTCCCGGGTGAAGGTTTCGCTGCTGGGCGAAAATGCAGTGGCGTCGCTGATGTTCATGGACAGCAAGGCGGCGACCGAACTGCTGGGTTCCCTGAAACATTCGCCCGACATTCACGGCGCGGCTGTCTACGATGCCAAAGGCCAGTTGTTCGCCCGCTATGAAACGCAGGATCAACGGATGCCCGATACGTTGAGGGGCTTCGATGAAGGCGTGAGCTTTCCCGGTTATCGCTACCTCCAGGTACAACAACCCATTCGGCAGGATGGCCAGACGCTGGGCCTTCTGCGCATGATGGAAGATCTGGCACCGCTCTACACCCAGATGCTTTGGCATGTCGCCGTCACCGCATTGGCGGCCCTTCTGGCCTTGCTGCTGGCGCGCTTCTTGTTAAAGCACCTGAATGCCTCGGTTTTGGATCCGCTGGCCGGGCTGACCTCGGTCATGGATCGCGTCAGGGCGCAAGCTGATTACGGGCTGCGAGCCGCGGACAGCGACATCACCGAAATCGACGGACTGGCCCAGGGCTTCAACGACATGCTGGCCGAGATTCGCGAGCGCGAATCGAGCCTGCAGCAGCATCGGGAGCACCTGGAGGATATGGTACGGCTGCGCACGGCCGAACTGAGCAAGGCGCTGGAGCAGGCGAATGCGGCCAGCAAGGCGAAAAGCGAGTTCTTGGCGACCATGAGCCACGAGATCCGGACGCCAATGAATGGCGTGCTGGGCATGACGGAGTTGCTGCTGCGCACGCGACTGGATGCGAACCAGCATCACTACGCCGACTCGGTGATGCGTTCCGGCCAGCATCTGCTCGGCATCATCAACGACATCCTGGATTTTTCCAAAATCGAATCGGGCCGGATGGAGCTCGAGGTCGCGGATTTCAACCTGGGCGAACTGGTCGAGGATGCCATTTCGATGTTCGCCCAGCCGGCTGCGGAGAAGGGACTGGAGTTGGCAGCACAACTGACGCCCCCCTCAAGCCCGCTGTTGCTACGTGGCGACGTATTCCGCTTGCGCCAGGTCCTGGTCAACCTGATCAACAATGCGGTCAAGTTCACTGCCCACGGCGAGGTGGTCGTGCGTGCCCGTATGGAGAGCGAAACGCCCGAGGCATACCGGCTGGTCTTTAGTGTCGAAGATACGGGCATCGGCATTCCCCGCGCGATGCAGGAACGAATCTTCGATCATTTCACTCAGGCGGACGGTTCCACCACGCGCCAGTTCGGGGGGACCGGACTGGGGCTGGCGATCTGCAAGAGCCTCGTCGAGCTGATGGGCAGTACGCTCCAGGTCGAAAGCGAGCCCGGTCAGGGGGCGCGCTTCTGGTTCGAGCTCACCCTGCCCAAGGCACGTGAGCTGGCCGGCCGGACCCTGCGCACGACGGACCTGGCGGGTGTCCGGGTTCTGGTGGTCGACGACAACCAGACCAATCGCGAAATCCTGAGCCTGCAGCTCGGGGGGTGGGGCATGCGCGTGACGTGCGTCGAGAGTGGCGAACAGGCGCTCGCGGAGATGGAACGGTGCCACGCGGCGGGTGATCCGGTCCGTCTGGCGATCCTTGACATGCACATGCCGGTGATGAACGGCCTGCAACTGGCGCAGGCCATCGGTACGCACCCCCATCTGGCCGAGGTTCCGAAGGTCATGCTGACCTCCGCCATCGATGCGGGCAATGCCCGCGAGCGCGAAGCGGCAGGCATCCTCCGCTGCGTCAACAAACCGGTGCGCCAGTCGGATTTGTACGAGGTCGTCCGGGATGCGCTCAGCATGGAGCACGGCCGAACGGGTGGCGTTGCCGCGCCGGAATCAGCCGAACAGCAATCCCGCCTGCAGGGCCATGTCTTGCTGGCCGAGGACAATCGCGTCAATCAGGCCGTAGCCAAGGCGATGCTGGGTAACCTGGGCTTGACGGTCGATATTGCCAACAATGGTGCCGAGGCGGTGGAGATGATCGAGCGGCAGGCTTACGATCTTGTCCTGATGGATTGCCAGATGCCGGTCATGGATGGCTATCAGGCAACCTCGGTGTTGCGTGCCGACCCTGCCGGACACAAGCCCCGCCTGCCCATCGTCGCGCTGACCGCCAATGCCATGGAAGGGGACCGCCAGCTGTGCGAATCCGCGGGCATGGATGACTACCTTGCCAAACCCTACAGCATCGACCAACTGGAGAAGTTGCTGCGTCGCTGGCTGCCGGCAGGCAATGTGCCTTCGGGTGCGGCCATCAATCGCGCTGCCCTCGAGCAATTGCGTGAACTCGACCCGAATGGCGCGATGGGGCTGACCCAGAAAATCCTGCGGGTCTATCTCGACAGTTCGCAGGGCGAAATGGCGCAACTCGAGCAGGCGCTCGCCGCAGGTCATGCGGATGCCTTGCGCCGTGCGGCGCACACGCTGAAGTCGAGCTCGGCGAATGTCGGTGCCGAGGCGCTTTCGGCGCTGTTCAAACAGCTCGAAGGTTTTGGGCGGGAAGCCCGGCTGGATGATGCAAAACCTGTCATGCTGACGGTACGACAAGAATACGCACGTGTCGTCGGCGAATTGCAAGCACTGCTGGTGGAGTTGGCATGAGCCGAGGGCCGAGATGACTGGAGAAAAAGCATGAGCAAGGCAGAACAACTTCGCGTCTCCGGGCAGTTGCCGAGTCCGAAGGGCGTCGCGCTGGCCATCATGGAGTTGTGCCGCCGCGAAGATGTCGCGCTGGACGACGTGGCCCGCGTGGTACAGACCGACCCTGCCTTGTCGGGACGCATCTTGCGACAGGCCAACGCGGCGATCAACGGGGGGCGCGCCGTCGCGTCGATCCACGATGCCGTGCTGCGGCTGGGGATGAATTCGGTCAGGCAAATGGCCATGGGGTTTTCGCTGATCGACCAGTATGCCCAGGGTCCTTGCCAGAAATTCGACTATGCGGCCTACTGGTCCCACTGCCTGCTGATGGCAGTGTCCTGCCAGGAGCTCGGCAGGCTCGTGCGGGTCGCGACGCCCGACGACCTGTTCGCGTGCGGATTGCTGGCCCGGGTCGGCGAACTGGCCCTGGCGACGGTTTATCCCGCGGAGTACTCGGGCATCCTGGAAGCGGAGGCGTCCGGCGAAGCATTGCTCGAGATCGAGCGCGAGCGCCTGGAAACCGACCACGCCGAATTCACGGCCGTCATCATGGCCGATTGCGGCATGCCGAGGGCGCTCGCGGAGCCGGTTCAATTCCATGAGGCCCCGGAAACGTCGGGCTTCATCGAGGGATCCCGCCCGTACCAACTGACCCAGTTGCTCTTCCAGGCCCGTTGCATGGCTGATCTTGGTCTGGCTAACGAGCTCGATCGTCACAACAAGATTTCCGAGCTCATGCGGCTCGGTGGCAAGATCGGCCTCGATGCGGGCACTTTTGGTGAATTGTTCGACCGGGTGATCCAGCAATGGCGGTCATGGGGTGAATTGCTGAAAATCCGGGCCGTGCCGGTGCCGAGTTTCGACAGCATGGCGAATGCGCCGGCCCCGCGCCCGGATCGTGACCACTGGACCGCGTGCAAGACGGTGCTGCTGGTGGAGGACGAGCCGACCAACCGCATGATGACGGAAGCGCTGCTGCGCAACCTGCTGGGATGCACCGTCCACACGGCCGAAAACGGTCGCGATGCCCTCGCGCTCGCCTTGCAGGTGATGCCGCAAATCGTGATCAGCGACTGGCTGATGCCGGTCATGGACGGCATCGAGTTTTGCCGGGCCTTGCGCGCCACGGACTGGGGCCAGTCCATGTACGTGATCATGCTCACCGGCGTCGAAACGGAGGAAAAAATCGTCGAGGCCTTCGAGGCCGGCGTGGATGATTACATCACCAAGCCGATCAATAATCGGGCCCTGAATGCCCGCATGCGGGCGGCCTTGCACTACGTGAAACTGCTGGAGTCCTGGGAGCACGATCGCGCCCAACTCAAGCAGTTCGCCGCTGAACTCGCGATCAGCAATCGTCGTCTCGAGTACGCGGCGATGACGGATTTGCTGACGGGCCTGCCCAACCGTCGCGCCGGCATGCAGGCGCTGGCGAAAGCCTGGAGCGTCGCGATGCGTACCGGCCAGCCGGTGGCGGCCCTCATGATCGACGTCGATCATTTCAAGGCCATCAACGACAACCATGGCCATGCGGTCGGCGACAAAGTGCTGCAGGAGATCGCCCGCGTCATCCAGTCGGCGGCGCGCAAGCACGACAACGTGAGCCGTGTGGGCGGGGAAGAATTCCTGCTGGTCTGCCAGGACGCCGACCAGCAAACGGCCCTTGTCGTCGCCGACCGCTTGCGCAAGCTGATTAAGGCCCTGCGGGTCGAACTGGACAATGACGTGATCCAGATGACGGCGAGTGTCGGGGTGGCGACGCGCGAGCCCGCTTTCCCCGAGGCGGACGACATGGTGCAGGGTGCCGACAAGGCGCTCTATGCCGCGAAGAAGGCGGGGCGCGACCGGGTCTGCGTGTTCACGCAAGGCAAGGCGCTGTGCGCCCGGAAAGACGATTGAAGAACTCGCGGGCGCGGGTGATTACAACCTGACGCGACTCTGGCTGGGTACGTGCTGCGCCAGAAAATCCATCTGGTCGGCGAGGATGTTGCGGTTGGACAGGATCAGGTACTCGGCCTTGTTCGGCACGTAGGGCGCGTAGAGCAGTTGCATGCGCGCTTCCTCGGGCGTGCGGCCGCTCTTGCGCTGGTTGCAGTTGCGGCAGGCGGTGACGACGTTCATCCAGACATCGCGCCCGCCCTGCGAAACCGGCACGACATGATCCCGCGTGAGCTTGGAACTGGGCAGGCTGTCGCCGCAGTAGCCGCAGACGTGGCGGTCGCGATGGAACAGTTCGCGGTTGTCGAGCGGCGGTACCTGGTTGAACTGGCGACCCGAGAGGGCGCGGCCCTTGATGGCGATGATGCTGTTGGCGCAAATCTCGGACCGTTGTCCCGACAAGCGATTGAGGCCGCCGTGGATGACGAAACTGTTGGTGCCAATCGCCCAGGCGACGAGATCCTTGGCGTAGTAGAAGCAGGCATGCTGCCACGTTACCCAGCGGTGGGGGACACCGTGGGGATCGAGGGTGAGGATCAGCGGATATGCATTCATGAGCCGAATCGATCGTCCTAAAATGCTGAAACCAATACCGCAAAACCAATCAGACCATTCTGACCATGTTTAGTTTATCCCGGCCGCTGGAAAAAACCTATGAAAGCGCCGGATTTCCACTGCGATCGCTGGGCCGGCCTTTGGGCTGGTCCGTAGGGTTGCATGTGCTGGTGCTCGGGGCGCTGGCCGGCTTGACACTCCCGAGCGAAGTCGGCGTGGCGCCCGCGACACCCTTGCAGGCGTCCTTGCGTGTTCCCGCTGCCGAAGTGGTTGCCGCGACAGCGCCGCCGCCGGCTCCGGAAAACACCCCCCGCAAGCCGGTGATTGCGCTAGTGCCGGTACGGGATGCCGTCCCGCCAGCGCTGACTTTCACCGAGGCCGCTCCAACGCCGCCGCCAGCTTCGCGCGTGGCTCCGGAGACGTCGGCAATGACACCTGTCACTGCCGCTGCGGCGCCCGGCGGCGTTCCTGGCCTGCAGGACAGGGCGCGTCCCGTGACCGTCGCGCTGGCCCCCCAGGGCGAAGCGCGCGGGCCGGATGCCGCCGGGTTGCGACTCTACCGGTTGGCGCTGGCGAGCGAAGCCCGGCAGTTTCGTCGCTATCCGGAAGCGGCGCGCCGTGAGGGCATGGTCGGCACGGCGGAGGTGCGTATTTCGGTGGGCGCGGGAACGCTACGCAAGGCCGAACTGG
>CAZTWA010000080.1:0-4691 GCA_964617225.1 uncultured Methyloversatilis sp. | reverse complement strand
ACATGGCGCAACTGGCTGTCGCCTTGCGGTATGCGCACGCTGACGGGTGCCGCGCAGGTGCAGCAGTATTTGATGGCCGGATCCATGGATACAAATTTTAACGCCGGATCCCCATGGACTCGTCCGGCGATGGTGGTATAAACAGCCGTTCAAGGTCGATGTCCCACTAAAGCCCTATGTCAACGCTCCACGACGGCAGCCCCTACAACTCTGAGAGATTGCAGGAAATCAAGGCATTGGGCGACTTGCCTTCACCCAAGGGGGCGGCCTTGGCGGTCATGCGGTTGACCCAGAAGCCGGACGTTTCCGTTGCCGAGTTGGCCCATGTGGTGCAAACCGATCCGGCGCTGGTAGGCCGGCTGATCAAGGCCGCAAATGCCCTGCACAACAAGACGCGGCCCGTCGCCGCGGTTCAGGATGCACTGATCCTGCTCGGCATTTCCACCGTGCGCTACCTCGCGCTGAGTTTTTCGCTCGTTTCGAACTTCCTGAACGGCCAGTGCGAAAAATTCAACTATTCGCGTTTCTGGTCGCATTCGCTGGCCTGCGCAGTGGCGATGCAGGCCCTGGCGGCGAAGACCCGCATTGCCTCCCCCGAGGAGGCGTTCAGCATTGGCTTGCTGAGCCGGATTGGGGAGCTTTCGCTGGCCAGTGTTTTCCCGCAGGAATACACCCGCGTGCTGGCGCAGCGCGAACAGGGCGATGACGCGTCCCTCGTGGTTTGCGAGCGCGACAGCTTCGCCATGACACATGCCGAGCTGACGGCGGCCATGCTCCATGACTGGGGCCTGCCGGGCATGTTCGTCGATGCGGTGTTCAACCACGAGGAACCCGAGCGGCTCAATGCGCCGCCCGATTCGCGGCTCCACCAGATCGTCTGGATGCTCGCGCTGGCCCGGCTGATCGCCGACCTGTGCCTGGCCGATGAAGGCGGGCGCCGCATCCTGATGCCGAAGCTGTTCCTCTACGGCGGCAAGCTGGCGATCGAGAGCGAAGACCTCGTGACGCTGGGGGATCGTGTGGCCCGCGAATGGCGGGAATGGGCCACGCTGCTGAAGGTGGATTCCCACGAGGTGCCGCCCTTCGAGGAATTCTCGCAACTGCCGGCTGCGCCCGAACTGTCCGCCGATGGCATGCCCAACGCCAACGCGGGACCATTGCGCGTCCTGATCGTTGATGACGACCGCGTGGTCCGGACCATCCTGAAAAAATTGCTGGGTGATTCCGGCTACCAGGTTGTCGAGGCGGTCGATGGGCAGCAGGGCTTCATGACGGCGCTCGAAGTGCATCCGCAGATCATCATCACCGACTGGGTCATGCCCGGCATGGATGGCGTCGGCATGACGCGCGCACTGCGGCAGACCAAGTTCGGCCGCAGCATCTACATCCTGATCCTGACAGCGCTCGAAACCGAGGAGAAGCTCGTCGAAGCCTTCGAGGCCGGCGTCGACGACTACATGAGCAAGCCATTGAAACCGCGCGTGCTGGGCGCACGGCTGCGGGCCGGCCAGCGCGTCGTCATGCTGCAGCAGGAGATCGAGCGCGACCGCGACGAGATTCGCCGCTTCGCCGCCGAACTTGCCGTGACCAACCGTCGCCTGCATGATGCGGCACTGACCGATGTGCTGACGGGCCTGCCCAATCGACGTTTCGCCATCGAATTCTTCCACCGCGAATGGCTTGCGGCAAACCGCAGCAAGCGGCCGTTGGGGTGCATGCTGGTCGACGTCGATAACTTCAAGAAGATCAACGACAGCCTGGGCCACGATGTCGGCGACCTCGTGCTCAAGCAGGTGTCCCAGGCCATCAAGAATGGTTTGCGGGCCCAGGATGTGGTCTGTCGCACCGGCGGCGACGAGTTCACGGTGATCTGCCCGGAAACGGATTTGCGCGCGGCCCTGGTGTGCGCCGAGCGCGTCCGGCGCGAAGTCGTCGAACTGAAGCTGGAAAGTGTCAAGGCGGACCTGAGATGCTCACTGAGCATCGGCGTGGCAGTGCGGGACGACGCTACCGCCGACATCGATGCTCTGCTCAAGCGGGCGGACGAAGGTGTTTATGTGGCAAAACAACGGGGTAGGAATCGCGTGGCGACAGTCCAGCGGCTCGGATGAGCGCGGTGGCACACAAAAAATCCTATTAAAAACAGGAAATAAAGTCAGTTTTGTAAGGTTTTTTCTTACAAGCACCTCCCATCCTATTCTTACAAAAGGATGGTCTTTCCGTTGATTTTCTTCTTGTCGAACTCTCTTGAAAATGTCATCACTGCCAGACGGGCAGGCGCGGGGCCTGAATTTTGTTCAAAGTGGCCCCAAGCGTGACCGGGATTGGCGGCAATGCAAGGAGAGGAAAGATGAAATCGACCGACACCTACAATGACATCAAGGAGGTCAATCTTGCCTATCTGATGCTGGCACAGAACATGGTTCGCTCTGATCGCGAAGCCGCCGTGTTCCGTCTGGGCATCAGCGAGGAGATTGCCGACATCCTGGAAACCCTGACCCCGGGACAAGTCCTGAAAATGGCCAGTTCCGACATGCTGTTGTGCAGTTTCCGTTTTGACGATTCCCTGTTGATCGATCTGCTGGCCAACCACGAGCGCGAGCGCGGCGTTGGCCACATCCATGCTGCCATCCTCGCCGCCGGCAAGCCGGTCGAGTCCGTGGCCTGATCACACCGATCGCAGCGACAACACTGGGAGGTCGTCCATGCGCAACAAATCCGTAATCTCGGAGGCGAGAGATATTCGCCTCGCCATCGAGCTGATCGAGCTCGGTGCCCGCCTGCAGCTGCTCGAAGCGGAAACCAACCTGTCCCGCGAGCGACTGCTCAAGCTTTATAAGGAAGTGCGCGGCGTTTCGCCCCCCAAGGGCATGCTGCCGTTCTCGACCGACTGGTTCATGACCTGGCAGCCGAACGTGCATGCCTCGCTGTTCATGGCCTATTTCAGTTTTCTCGAGCGCCATACCAAGCTGTCCGGGCTGGAGCGCATCATTAAGGCCTATCGCTTGTATATGGAGCAGACCGCGCGCTGCGGCATGGAAAACGTGCTGTCGCTGACGCGTGCCTGGACGATGGTGCGCTTCTTCGATGCCGGCATGCTGCAGACGACGCGCTGCAAGACCTGCGGCGGCGACTTCGTCGCCCACGCGCACGATCCCAAGCATGACTACGTCTGCGGGCTGTGCCACATGCCGGCCCGCGCGGGCAAAACCCGCCGTGCGGCCGAATCAGCGGAAGCGTCGGGCATCGCCGCCGCCTGATCCGCGGCAAACTTCTCCTTGCAGCGCAGGGCGCCCTTTCTCTTGAATAGAGGGGGGTGCCCTGCGTGTTTTCAGGGCTTGGGGCAGGGTTTTATCGCTATCATGAGGCCTGATCGGGTGTGCCTGGCTTCCGGGTGCGCGGGCTGAATAAGAGAGAAACCGGGGTCGTTCATGTTATTGCTTGTCGGCTACGTCATCGTTCTGGCTGCTTCCGTCGGTACCTATGCGGTGCACGGCAGCTTGGGTGCCCTTTGGGTGCCGCTCGAATACCTGGCCATCGTCGGCCTCACCATCGGTTATCTGGTGGGTTCCAACGGGCCGCGCTCGCTGAAGGCCGTGCTCGGCGCGATTCCTTCGGTTCTCAAGGGGTCGCCGTTCAACAAGGCGCTCTACATGGATCTGCTGGCCCTGTTGTTCGAAATCCTGGCCAAGGTGCGCAAGGAAGGCCTGATGTCGATCGAGGGTGATGTCGAAAATCCCGAGGCGAGTCCGATCTTCTCGAAATATCCTTCCGTGATGAAAGACCACCATGTGGTGGAGTTCATCACCGACTACCTGCGCATGATGGTCGGCGGCAACCTCAATGCCTTCGAGATCGAGAACCTGATGGACATCGAGATCGAGACGCACCATGCCGAGGCGCATTTTCCGGCGCACATGGTGCAGTCGCTGGCCGGCGCGATTCCCGCGATGGGTATCGTCGTGGCCGTGATGGGCGTGGTGAACGTGATGGGTTCGGTCGGCGAGCCGCCGGCCGTACTCGGCAAGATGATCGGCGGCGCGCTGGTCGGGACCTTCCTCGGCATCCTGTTGTCCTACGGTTTCGTCGAGCCGATCGCCAACCAGTTGAACCAGAAGGTGGACGAAGGCAGCAAGATCTACCAGTGCATCAAGGCGGTCCTGCTGGCAAGCATGAACGGCTATGCGCCGCAGGTGGCCATCGAGTTCGGTCGCAAGGTGCTTTACTCCGGTGATCGTCCGAGCTTCAGCGAACTTGAAGAGGACATCAAGGCAAGAAAAGGTAAATGAGGGGCAATACGCTGATGGTGTGCCGTCCCGCCAGCCCTGACTTTCGCATGCCTTGTCCGTAACCGACCATGAGCGACGACAGCCAACAACCGATCGTAGTCAAAAAAATCAAGAAGGGCGGCGGCGGCGCGCATGGCGGCGCCTGGAAGATCGCCTATGCCGACTTCGTCACGGCGATGATGGCCTTCTTCCTGCTCATGTGGCTGCTCGGTTCGACCACGAAGGGCGATCTCAAGGGCATCGCGGACTACTTCAACACGCCGTTGAAGGTGGCGCTGCTGGGTGGCTCGGGGTCGGGCGATTCGTCGTCGGTGATCCAGGGCGGCGGCGAAGATCTCACGCGCACGCACGGCCAGGTCAAGAAGGGCGAGGTCGAGTCGCCGACCAAGAAGATCAACCTGC
>CAZTWA010000079.1:0-11377 GCA_964617225.1 uncultured Methyloversatilis sp. | reverse complement strand
AGTAGTAGAGCCACATGGCGTGGGTGCCGGTCGGGAAGGTCTGGGCGAAGGTGTATTCGCGTTCCTTCTTGGCCACCAGTTGGGCCAGCGAGGCACCATCGGTGACGCCCTTGTCCTTGAGTTGGTTGGAGAGGGTGATGCCCTGGCCGTTGTTGTTGAGCGTCATCAGGACACTCATGTCCTTTTTCGGGCCGCCGATGCCCAGTTGCACGCCGTAGATCAGGCCGTAGAGCACGTGGGCGGCGTCAAGTTCGCCGTTCACCAGCTTGTCACGCACACCGGCCCAGCTCGCCTCCTTGGTCGGGACGATCTTGATGCCGTACTTCTTGTCGATGCCGAGCACCGAGGCCATGACGACCGAGGCGCAGTCGGTCAGCGGGATGAAGCCGATGCGCACTTCTTCCTTTTCAGGCTTGTCCGATCCGGCGGCCCAGGCACCGGTGCCAACGGGCAGGGCGCTCATGAGCGCTGCTCCGGCTGCGAGGCGCAGGAAGTCGCGACGGGAAGTTTCGGCGGGGACGGGTGCGGGTGCAGGGCAGTGGGCTTCATTTTTCATCTCGATCTCCGTGTACGGAATAAAAAAACGGCGTTGATCACAAACTTGTGGTTTGCAATCAGACGCCGTTGTCTGGGTGTCGAACCGCCGTTGGCTCGACACGTACCCCCCTATACAGCAATGGCCGTGCCAACAGAGACAAGACTGACTTAACCTGCTGATATGTAGTGGGTAACGCTGAAAAGTCAGCGCTGGCAGGACGGCACGTCAGCGCAATCATGCTGCACCGCGCAAGTGCGATATTTCTTATATTTGCACTAGCCTGGTGCGCCAGCGGGTGAGGCTGGGTTAGAGCAGCAGGTTGGCCATATCCACGAGGTTGGCCGCCACTTTCGCGAGCGGCTGGGACTTTTCCATCGCCAGTTTGCGCAGGGTCGCATAGGCCGCATCCTCGTCCATGCCACGCGATTTCATCAGGATGCCCTTGGCCTTTTCGATGGTCTTGCGCTCCGAGAGCTTGCGGCTGGCCTCGGCCAGTTCCTGCTTCAAGGCCTGGTGTTCCTCGAAGCGGGCGACGGCGACATCGACCACCGGCCGGAGGCGATCGATCTCGAAGCCATCGACGACATAGGCCGCCACGCCGGCCTTCACGGCCGCGCGGATCGTGTCGCTGTCGCCGTCCTGCGAGAACATCACGACCGGGTGAGGAATCTCGCGGTTCATCACGCCGAGGTGCTCGAGCGTGTCGCGCGAAGGCGATTCCGTTTCGATCAGGATGATGTCCGGCTTGATCTCATCGATGCGGTCGATGAGTTCGAAGGCCGAAGGCAGCACGGCGGCCACCTGGTGACCAGCCTGAATCAGGCCGGTGCAAATCTCGACGGCACGGTGCTGCGATTCATCAATGACGAGGATGCGTGCCATGAAGGGGAAAGTGAGTCAGAACGCCCTATGGCACGCAATTCCCATACCAATCGACAATCGGACCGACAGGTCAGGAACCGTTGCCGCGTTTCTGCATGACCAGGCAGTGCAGCAAGGCTTGTTCCTGCGGCGAGAGTCCGGTTTCGAGCGCATCGCCGAGGAAGTGCCGGCGGAACGCCGTGAGCGCGGCCTGCGGATCGCTGACGTCGTAACCGAGAGCCTGCAGCCAGAGCGTCGTATCCAGTACAGGCGGGGGCTCGGGCAACGGAGTGCGGCACCACTGGCCGAAACCCACTTCGGCGAGGCGGTGCCAGGGGAAGAGCGCGCTGGGATCGACCTTGCGCTGCGGCGCGATGTCGCCATGACCGATGACATTGGCAGGAGGAATCCTGTGCCGCGCTTGTATGTCGCGCAGCAGGTCGAGCAGGGCGGCGATCTGGGCTTCCGGAAATGGCTCTGCGCCGTTGTTGTCGAGCTCGATGCCGATCGAGGATGAGTTCAGATCGGTCTGGCCGCCCCAGAATGAGGCACCGGCATGCCAGGCGCGCTTGTTTTCATCCACCAGCCGGTAGATCAGGCCATCGCGGCCGACCAGGTAATGCGCGCTGACGGCGCGATCCGGGTTGGTCAGGGTGCGCAGGGCGCGGGCGGCATCATCGCTCGACGTCTGGTGCAGGATGATGTAATTGGGGCGCCGCTCGTTGGAATTGGGCGAGGGCACCTCGATCGGGCGTTCGACCGTGCCGGTGGGTAGCGGCGCGCAGGCCGCACTCAGCAGGAGGCAGAGCAGCAGCGACGGCTTCAAGGGGGTAGAACAGGTCGGCATAGTTGCAAGGGTAAGCGATAATTGACCCAAGTTACAGGAGCCCACATGCGCACAAGCACTCTTGGCAACAGCCCGATTAGCGTTCCTTCGATCTGCCTCGGCACGATGACGTTCGGCGAACAGACGAGCGAAGCGGAAGCCCATGCCCAACTCGATCTGGCACTGGAGCGTGGCATCAATTTCATTGACACGGCCGAGCTCTATGCCGTGCCGCCCCGGGCCGAAACCTATGGCGCCACCGAAGCCATCGTAGGCCGCTGGCTGGCCCGCCAGCCCCGCGACAAGATCATTCTCGCGACGAAGGTCGCCGGACCCGGCCGCCATATGCCCTGGATTCGCGGTGGCGCGCAGGAATTCACGCGGGAAAACATTCGCGCCGCGCTGGAGGCATCGCTGCGCCGGCTGCAGACCGATTACGTCGACCTTTACCAATTGCATTGGCCGGCACGAAACCAGCCGATGTTCGGCCAGTGGCGCTACGATCCCGCCAAGGAGCACGACTCAGAGCCGATCCGCGCGCAACTCGAGACGCTGGCCGAACTCGTCAAGGAGGGCAAGGTCCGGGCAATTGGCCTGTCAAACGAGCACCCGTGGGGCGTGATGACCTTCATCCGACTGGCCGAGGAATTCGGGCTGCCACGCGTGGTATCAATCCAGAACGCCTATCACTTGCTCAACCGGACCTACGAAGTTGGCCTGGTGGAGGTTTGCCATCGCGAACAGGTTGGGTTGCTGGCTTATTCGCCACTGGCCTTCGGCCATCTGACGGGCAAGTATCTTGACGATCCGCAAGCGCCGGGCCGGGTCACGCAGTTCAAGGGCTTCGGCCAGCGCTACGAGAAGCCGGGCTTTGCCGATGCACTCAAGGCCTATGTTCAGCTTGCGCGTGCGCATGGCCTGACACCGACGCAACTGGCCTTGGCATTCGTCCATTCACGGTGGTTCGTCGCCAGCGTCATCGTCGGTGCCTCGACAGTGGCCCAACTCGAGGAAAACCTGGCTGCCTGTGAAACACCCTTGGGTGAGGAAGTCCTGGCCGAGATCGATCGTTTGTACCTGACCCATGGCAACCCGGCACCCTGAGCCAAACCCAATGTAACTACGCATAATCTATATTATGTCAAATTGCGTTTAGTTCTAAAACCAGGCCGGCGCTTTTCAATGGTCATCTCTTCGCTAAGGCATGTTCAAGGTCCACCGTGCCTCTCCCCTCGGTGACTTTGGCAATTTGATCATCGGCTTTCTGAATGTCGATCCCGTTCCTGTCGTACCACTCGGGGGCGTAGTAACTGTGGGCATAGCGATCACCGCTGTCGCATAACAGCGTGACCAGGGAGCCCTTGAGTCCCGCCTGCTGCATCTGTTGCATCAACCACAGGACGCCGACGAAGTTCGTTCCCGTCGAACCGCCCACCTTGCGGCCAAGACGATTGCTGACGTAACGCATCGCCGCCAGGCTTACTGCATCCGGTACCTGGGCCATGCCATCCACGCAAGACGGGATGAAGCTTGGCTCGGCTTGCGGGCGGCCAATCCCTTCTATTCTTGAACTGCCATATTGTGATATATCATTGCATTGCGTTACATTGTTAATGTTATTTGTGTAACAGTCATAGAAGGCGGAGTTTTCCGGATCGACGCAAAACACCCCCGTTGAATGGCGCCTATGACGGACATAGCGTCCGAGCGTGGCGCTCGTCCCGCCCGTGCCGCAACTCATCACCAGCCAGCTGGGGATGGGAAAGCGCTCCTGTCGCATCTGGTTGAAAATCGACTCGGCGATGTTGTTGTTGGCACGCCAGTCCGTCGCCCGTTCGGCATAGGTGAATTGGTCGAGGAAGTGGCCGCTCGTCTCTTGGGCCAGATGTACCGATTCGTCATGCAGCGAAACATGGGGTGCTACCAGATGGCATTGCCCGCCATAAAAGCGGATGGCCGCGATTTTCTCGGGCGAGGTCGTTTCCGGCATCACGGCAATGAACGGCAGGTTCAACAGCCGGGCGAAATAGGCTTCAGACACTGCTGTCGAGCCGCTTGAGGCTTCGATGACCGGACGCCCCTCCTCCAGCCAGCCATTGACGAGCGCGTAGAGGAACAGCGATCTTGCCAGCCGGTGCTTCAGGTTGCCGGTCGGGTGACTGGATTCGTCCTTGAGATAGACATCGATGTCGGGATAGGCCGGCAGCCTGAGCGGCACCAGATGAGTATCCGAGGAACGGTTGAAGTCGGCCTCGATCCGGCTGACCGCTTCGGCCAGCCAGGCGCGTCTGGACGCCGTCATTTTGCGCCAGCGCGCTTCAGGAAATCGGCGATTTCGCGATGGTTGGCCTTGGTCGCCATGTCGAGCGCCGTGCCTTCGTCCCGATCGATCTGATTCAGTTCGGCCTTGGCGCCGACCAGCAGGCGAACCGTCTCCAGATGGCCGCGTTTGGCTGCCAACATCAGGGCCGTCGAACCATTCGGGGCAATGGCATCGACGTTTGCCCCGGCGGCCAGCAACAGGGAGGCAATCCTGGCCCGGTTCTCGAACGCGGCGTAATGCAAGGCGTTCCAGCCCGGCTGGTTGGGATCGACCTTGCGCTCCAGCATCAGGCGCACGATGCCATCATGACCTTGCAGCGTGGCCAGCATCAGGGCCGTATCGCCATAACGGTTGCGGCGCTGGGCATTCGCCCGATTCTCGAGCAGGAACTTGACGAGTTCGGCGTTGTTCTCGCGGGCCGCGATCATGAGCAGGGTCGAACCCTGCTGATCTGCCGTATTGACGTCCATGCCCCGGCGCAGTAGATCGACGACCTTGTCGGTTTCACTCTGGTTGGCGGCATGCAGGATGTCATCGTAGACACCTGCAAGGACTGGGGGCGCGACCAGCAGGCACATGCTGGCCAGCAGGGCAGTGAGTAACTTGTTCATGGTTGGGCGTGCCGGAAGAGGCGAAAGAAGTTGTCGGTCGTGGCTTGGGCCACTGTCTCGAGGGGAAGTTCGCGCAGCCGGGCGATTTCCTCGGCGACATGACGCACGTAGGCCGGCTGATTGGTCTTGCCGCGGTAAGGCACGGGCGCCAGATAGGGCGAATCGGTTTCGACGAGCAGTCGGTCCAGGGGAATCTGCTGCGCCACGGCCTTCAATTCAAGGGCGTTCTTGAAGGTGACGATGCCCGAAAACGAGACGTGGAAGCCGAGGTCGAGCGCCTGCTGTGCCACTTCGGCGGTCTCGGTAAAGCAATGAAAGACCCCGCCCACCACTGACGCGCCCTCTTCCTGCAGGATCCGGACAGTATCGGCTGCGGCAGAGCGCGTGTGGATGATCAGGGGCTTGCCGCAGGCGCGGGCGGCACGAATATGGGTGCGAAAACGTTCGCGCTGCCATTCAAGGTCGCCGGTCAGGCGGTAATAATCGAGTCCGGTTTCACCAATGGCGACAACTTTCGGATGGTCGGCCAACTGGCACAGGGTATCGACGTCCGGTTCGCGGGCAGGCTTTTCATCATCCGACTCGGTATCCGGATGCACGCCCACTGCGGCAAACAGGTTCGCCTGGGGCTGCACGATGTCCAGGATGGCCGGAAAGCGCTCCAGCGTCACGCCGGCGCAGAGCGCCCAGCCGACTTGATTCTCCTGCATGGAATTCAGCAGCTTGGGAATATCCGCAGCCAGTTCCGGAAAATCAAGGTGGCAATGCGAATCGACGAGGGGTTTCATGTGGTCAACTTACAAACCGAGCGGGCGGTAGGCCCGGACGCAAAGGTCTTCGAGGAACAGGCGGGCGTTCAGCGGGTGCCCGGCCCAGGCACGCAACTGCCCCACCTGCTGCTGGGCTTGCGCGAGGGCGGCAGGCGAGGCTTTCCGGGCAAGATTGCCCAACAGGTTATCGCTGCCGTGGAAGTAGCGGAGTTCTGCACCCGCCTGGCTGCGTTGCAGGTCGAGCAGCCATTTCTGCAGGGTTGCCACCAACTCTTCCATCCCCAGCACGGCATCGCTCTTGACCAGGCTTTCCCAGCGGGCTGCCTGTGCGAGGGGGTCCTGCGGCTTCATCAGGTCGGCAACCAGCGATTCGAGGGCTTTCAGGCGACCCGTTCGGGCAGCCTCGGCAACCGCCAGCGGGGCGTGACCGAAAAACGGCAGCCACTTCGCATGGCTGGCGAGGTTTTGCGACGCCAGCCAGCGTTGCGCCGCAGTGGCATCAGGACGGCCGAACATGATCCGCCGTGAGCGGCTCAGGATCGTCGGCAGCAACCTGCGCCATCTGTGAGATATCATTATGAAATAGAATGATACAGATGGTTCTTCAAGTATTTTTAGAAGTGAATTGGCCGTGATCGGGTTCATGGCTTCGGCCGGGTCGATGATGCAAACCCGGGCGCCGCCGCGATGGGCGCCGACATGGAAGAAGTCTTCCACCTCGCGGACCTGCTGGATGCGGATCTGCTTGCTGGCCTTCTTCTTGTCCCCGTCAGCACTGGCTTCGCCCTCCTCGGCTTCGGCTACGGCGTCGGGTTGCAACAACCGGAAGTCGGGATGCTGGCCGCTGGCCCACATGAGGCACGAAGCGCAGCTTCCGCACGCGGCCTCATGCGGTTGGCGAGGCTGTTCGCAGAGCAATCGGGCCGCCAGCGCATCCGCCAGTTCCCGTTTGCCGACCCCGGGAGGTCCGGCGAACAGCAAGGCATGCGGGAGGCGCACCTCCGACCCTGTCAGGCTCTGCCATGTCTCTTCGTTAATCAACATCTTGCGATTATTAGTTCAAGTTCTTTCTGTATATCTTCGACCGTCTGGCGCGAGTCGATGACCTTCACGCGCGCGGGCATCTGGGTGGCGCGCAACAGGTAGGCGGCGCGGACCCGCTCGTGAAAATCGGCCTTTTCCTGTTCGAAGCGGTCGAGCTGGCGCGCGGCGCTGTGCATGCGCTGCGCGGCGATATCGATCGGCAAGTCGAACAGCAGGGTCAGGTCGGGCTGGAAGCCGTCCTGCACCCAGTGCTCGAGCTGGACCAGCTTGTCGATGGCCAGCCCCCGGCCGCCGCCCTGATAGGCAAAGCTGGCATCGGTGAAACGGTCGCAGACGACCCAGTCCCCGCGGGCAATGGCCGGCCGGATGACGCGTTCCAGGTGCTCCCGGCGTGCCGCGAACATCAGCAGCGCCTCGGTTTCGAGGTGCATCGGCTCATGCAGCAGCAATTCGCGCAGTTTTTCGCCCAGCGGGGTGCCGCCGGGTTCGCGCGTCTGGACCACGACATGGCCCTTTTCACGCAAATAACTGACCAGCCAGCTCAAATGCGTGCTTTTACCGGCGCCATCGACGCCTTCAAGGGTGATGAATTTGCCGGGCTGGGTCACTTGGTCGTCTTTCCGCTGCGCTGGTACTTGTTCACGGCACGATTATGCTCCTCCAGCGTGCGCGAAAAAACGCTGGAACCGTCGCCGCCCTTGCCCTTGGCGACAAAGTAGTAGAGATCGGTCTGGGGCGGATGAAGGGCAGCCTCGATGGAGGCCATGCCCGGCAGCGCGATGGGGGTCGGGGGCAGGCCGGCACGGGTGTAGGTGTTGTAGGGCGTGTCTGCCTCGAGGTCGCGCTTGCGCAGGTTGCCGTCGAATTTCTCGCCCAGCCCGTAGATCACCGTCGGATCGGTCTGCAGCAACATCCCTTTCCGGAGGCGATTGACGAAAACCGAGGCGACCTTGCCCCGATCTGCCGCGGTACCGGTCTCCTTTTCGACGATGGAAGCCATGATCAGAGCCTCCTCGGGACTGCTGTAGGGCACCGCAGGGTCGCGGTTTTCCCAGGCAGCGGTGAGGCGGCGCTGCATCGCCTGATAGGCCCGACGATAGAGGACGAGGTCGCTCGACTGGCGGACAAAGAGGTAGGTGTCCGGGAAAAAACGCCCTTCCGGGTGTGTTTCGGTGGCCCCGATGCGCTGAAGGATTTCGGCGTCCGACAGGCCCACAGCATCGTGCCGCAGGTCGGGATGGGCCTCCAGTTTTGCCCGCAATTCCCGGAAGGTCTTGCCTTCGACGATGACCACCTCGGTCTGGGTGACGTCGCCGGCGGTGAGCTTATCGAGCAGTTGCCATGCCGTCACGCCAGGACTGACTTCGTAGGAGCCGGCCTTGATGGCCCGATCGCGGCCGCTGACCCGGCCGAGCAGGGCAAATTGCCACGGCGCGATGCCGACACCCGCGGCCGCCATGGCCTGCGCCGCGCCCTTGAGGCCGAGTCCGGGACGAATGTCGAAATCTGCCACGCCCTGGGCATTGAGTTTGAGCGGGACGACCGCAGATGCGAACCAGGCCATCCAGCCCGCGAAGCCCATGACGGCGAGCAGGCTGATTCCGGCCAGGAGTTTGAGCATGCGCACCATGGGGGGCTATGATAGCCGCTCACGCCAAGGAAACCCGATAACACCGATGAACCCGACCAACCAGACCATATTGCTTGCGGATCAGGGCCTGATCCGTGCCAGCGGCGAAGACGCCGCCCCTTTCCTCCACAACCTGCTGACCAACGACATCAGCCATCTGGCGCCGGGCGAGGCCCGTCGTGCCGCGCTCTGCACCGCCAAGGGCCGCATGATCGCCAGCTTCCTGATCTGGCGCGAAGGTGACGACTACCTGCTCCAGTTGTCCGCCGACATCCTGCCCGGCATCCTCAAGAAGCTGTCGATGTACGTGCTGCGCAGCAAGGTGAAGCTGGCCGACATCTCCGCCGAACGCGCCCTGATCGGTGTGATCGGCCCCGACATCGATGCCCTCGTCGGCCCGCAGCCCCCGATGACCTGCTCTGCCTTCGAGGGCGGTACTGCTATCCGGCTCGACGCCGACCGCTGCCTACTGGCCGTGCCGGCGAACGCGACTGACGCTGTCACGGCGAAGTTTACCGGCAAGGCGACTCCGGCCGATCTCGGCGCCTGGCTGCTGGGTGAAATCGAGCACGGCATTCCCCGCATCGTGGCCGCGACACAGGAAGCCTTCGTGCCGCAGATGGTCAATTATGAAACCGAGGCTGTCGGCGGGGTGAGTTTCAAGAAGGGCTGTTATCCCGGCCAGGAAGTCGTCGCCCGCACGCATTACCTCGGCAAGGTCAAGCGCCGGATGGTGCGGGTCAAGCTGGAAACCGCCTTCCCGCCGGGCACCGACGTCTTTACCCCGGAGGCGGGCGAACAGCATTGCGGCGCGGTGGTCCTGACGGCTCCGGCGCCCGCGGGCGGTTTCGAATCGCTGCTGGTCGTCCAGTCCTCGGGCGCCCAGGCCGATGCCGTGCATGTCGGCAAGCCGGATGGCCCCAAGGCCCAGTTGCTGCCCCTGCCCTACAGCGTCGACTAGGCTGTGTAGGCTGTGTGCTTGATCCTCGTCGGCTGGCGGGCACATCCGGAGATTCCGCTGGTGGTGGCCGCCAACCGCGACGAGTTCTATTCACGCCGTACCGCCGGCGCTGACTTCTGGACGGATCACCCGCAGGTGCTCGCCGGTCGCGACCTCGAGGCCGGCGGCACCTGGATGGGGATTACACGAACGGGACGCTTTGCCGCGCTGACCAACTTCCGCGACCCGGTGAGACAACGGCCCGACGCCCCGTCGCGCGGCCATTTGGTCAGCGACTTCCTGAGTGGCACTGCCAGCATCGACGCCTATCTCGACGGGTTGGAACCCGCCCGCTTCAACGGCTTCAACCTGCTGCTCGGCGACGCCATGGACAATGGGCGGCTCGTCGCCTTCAGCAACGTTTCATTGGAACGCCATGAACTGACGCCGGGCATCTACGGGTTGTCGAACCATCAGATCGACACCCCCTGGCCAAAAGTCAGCGCTGGCAAGACGGCGCTGCAGGCCGCCATCGACGCCCTGCCCGACGAGGCGCCCCTCTTCCATCTGCTGCGCGACGACCGCATCCATCCCGACGACGCCCTGCCGGCGACCGGTGTGCCGCTCGAATGGGAACGCCTGCTGTCCGCGGCCTTCGTCCGCAGCCCCGGCTACGGCACGCGCAGCTCGACGGTGCTGACGCAGACCGCGGGCGGACTCGTCACCTTCGACGAACAGACCTGGCTGCCCGGCGGCCTTCAGGGCGAACGTCGCCGTTATCGCTTCGCCCTGTCAGCCCATTTGTCCTGAGGGTCGGCTTCACGCAGCAGCCGCATGCCGACCAGCGTGTAGCGCGTCTGCGGCGTGTTCCAGTTGCGGAAGCTGCAGCGCGCATACAGCGACCAGGTGTGCCAGGAACCGCCCCGCCGCACTTTCACCACACCGCTGGCCGGACCCTGCGGGTCGTCCGTGGGCGAAAGCGCGTAATAGTCGTCGGCATGCCAGTCGGACACCCATTCCCAGACGTTGCCGTGCATGTCGTGCAGGCCGAAGGCGTTGGGCGTAAAGCTGCCGACGGGCGCGGTGAAGGCGTATCCGTCGTGCGCCGGCAGCGCGAAGGCCTGCCACTTCGGCCAATTCACTGCGGCATCGGCATCGAAGGTATTGCCCAGCCGTGACAACCCGGCGGGATCGTCGCCGCTGAAATAACGCGTGTGCGTGCCGGCCCGGCAGGCGTATTCCCACTCGGCCTCGGTCGGCAGGCGATAGCGTACGCCTTCGGTGTTGCTCAACCAGTGGGCCAGCGCCACCGCATCGTTCCAGGTGACATTGACGACCGGGTGATTGTCGCCCTGCGCGAATCCCGAGTCGCGCCACGAATACTTCGGGTCGCGCCCCTCGAAAGCGTCGCCGCGCACGGTTTTCGTCGGGTCGTAAGCGGCGTTGTAGCCGTAACCCCCTGTGCCGTCTGCGATCGATTCGGGCACGTAGCCGGACAATTCGAGAAAGCGGCGGAACTGGCCAACCGTGACTTCGTGCTGGCCCAGGTAGAAGGCCTGCGTCAGGCGCACGCGATGGACCGGTGATTCGTCAGTGAGCTTCAGGAAGCGCGTCCATTCATAGCCGGGATAGGCGCGTGCCAGGCTTTCCGGCGATTCGTCGCTACCCATCAGGAATTCGCCGGCCGGGACGAGTACGAAACGCATCCCGAGCGAGTTTTCGACGAACTGGGGCGTGGCGCATCCCGCCAGCAGTATCAGCAATATGCCGGCAGCGGTCCTCTCAAGAAACACGAAGGGCCGCCCCGAGTGTTTCTTGGCCCCTTGAGGGGAGA
>CAZTWA010000078.1:0-11418 GCA_964617225.1 uncultured Methyloversatilis sp. | reverse complement strand
CACAGCCTCCAATCAAAGCAATCGAGGCGGCAACAACGAGCAACTTCAGTTTCATGGTGATCTCCCTCAAGACAACCGGAAACGCTTGAAATTCCAGTTCAGGTGATGCGGAATCAATTAATGCATGCATGCGTGACGGCGGCATGTTGCTGCGTCAGCAAGCCGTCCGCCGCGACCTGGTTCATCCCCCTGATTGCGAAGCGCAGGGACGTTGGGTCGCGGCATGACCAGAAGAAAGATTCTCTTCAATACTGGTAGCTGATCTGGAAATTCAGCAGGTTTTGTTTGAGTTCGATGGTGTTGAACGGTGCCACGTTCGATGACACGCTATTCTTGAAGGCGTGGACATAGGAGAGCGAGCCAGTGACCTTGTCGCTGAACTTGCGCGAGATGCCCAGGGTTAGGTGTTTCTCGACCACCGCCAGAGAACCCATGTTGGCGTTGACATCCTCGGGGCCGATCGGGGATTTGCCGTAGTTGAAACCAGCACGTACCTGCATCTTGTCGCCGATATCCTTCTGGATGCCGAGCGCATAGACTGTCTGGTTGCTCCAGCCAAACGGCATGGCTGCCGGCACGGCGCCGGTATAGCCGGCCGGGCGGCCGAACGCAAGGGTACCGAGCACGTCACTGAACCAGATGCGCTTGATGTCGCCTTCGATCAGCAGACCGGGCGCCGGTTTCCAGGCCAGTCCCAACGTGAAGGTCTGTGGCGCATCCATGTCCAGCGTGATCTTGCCGCCCGTGCTGGTTGGCGTCGTGGGAGTATTCCACTCGAACTCGCTCATGTCCTGCTTGCTCGACCAGGCCGCACCCAGTTGCAACTGATTGTTGAGTTTCCAGATCAGGCCCGCTGTCACGCCCCAGCCGAATACCTGGTTCTGTGGCAGATCGAAACGTCCGGCCGGATTAAAGCCCGACAGGGCTAGGCTCTGATAGTTGAGGTTGATTGTCGCACCGACAGCAATTTGGTCGTTTACCCGGTAGGCGAAGCCGGGCGAGACCTTGAAAAACTGCTTCGTAGTGACGAGCGACTGGTTTCCAGCCGCAATCATGGTGTCCGGAAAATCGACACCCATGCCGGAGATACCTCCCAAGCCCATGCCGAGCGTCAGTTGGTCATTAACCCGGAACGCGACGGCACCCGTCGGCATCATGTAAAGATTGGAATCGCTCTCGAAGCCATTGACCTTGCGTGGCGGGTTGAGAAAGCCCACGCCGAGGTCGAAGCGCACGTCCTTGATGTCCAGCATCGCCATGCCGGCTGGATTCACGAGAATGGTGGTCGCCTCTTGTGGTGCGGCAACCACGGCTCCGGCCATGCCATTCTGAATGGCGGAAAGTCCGACCATGTGGTCGCCATTGGTGGCGGCGGCGAACGGTGCCACAGTGCCGAATGCGAGCGCTATGGCGAGACGAATATTTTGGTTTGCAGTCATTGTCCTATCCCCTGGTTTTCTATGTCAGACACACGGGCTGCACCCGGTGGATGCTTTTCCCGTGCCCTATGGCGAATCACTCGCCGATGATGTACTTGGATGTACCCTTGTCGAAACGGAACATGGCATGACACGTCGCGCAGCCCCGCAGCACGTTGCCCATCTCGGCGCTGGCGCCGATGAAGTCCTTCTTGATGGCGAGATCGGCGACGCGCTCCAGCCCCTTCTCGACCATCCCGTTGATGGTCGGCAGTGCGCTCAACGATTCAATGTTGATCTGGTGCAGTTGAACGTAAGCCAGCAGATGGCCCTTCGGCCAGCGGTGTGCGGAGGCCCGCATGGCGCAATCGGCAGCCATTTCCCCGTTCTCGACCATCAGCATGGTGGTCACGCAGTTGGTATCGGTAAGCAGTTCCATCATCACCTGTCGCGCCGTGGCGTCTTCGCTGAAGCGGGTATGCTTGCTGGTCATCTTCTTGAACTGATCGAGAAATTCAGGGGGCAGCTTGCCGACCGCTTCCATGAACTCCTTCGACATCTTGTACTTCTTCGGGGTGTCGGCCGAGGTTTTATCGACGCTGGGGTATTGCGCCCCGGTGGCTCCCTTGGACGCATCCGCATGGGCGACTCCGGAGGCGCCTAGGACAAATGCGGCTGCAGTCAGGGTGGTGGCCAACAATGTGTGCATCTTCAACATGAAAAATCTCCTAATAATATGAAAAAACGTGCGCAGCAATAGATTCGGCAGTGCCATACCAGCATGCGATGCTTACAATTGGACATTGCCGATATGGAGAGCAGCCTAGGGATAGGCCATTTCCAGCGTATTGCGGGAGGGGGGTAGTTGTTACAAGTTGTTACAAGTCGCAGGGGGTCCCATGACGGGCAACCTTAATCACATCCTGGTGGTCGATGATGACGAGGGCCTGCGCGAGCTACTGGTGCGTTATCTTTCGGACAACGGCTTTCATGTCGATGCGGTAGGGGACGGTGTAGCGATGCGGCGCCATCTGGCGACACAGCCCGTGGATCTGATCCTGCTCGATGTGATGCTTCCTGGAGAGGATGGCCTATCGTTGGCCCGTTCCTTGAGTGCCGAAGGTTCGCCTGCCATCATCATGCTATCGGCGCGCGGCGAAGAAATTGACCGCATCGTCGGCCTGGAAGTGGGTGCCGACGATTACCTGCCCAAGCCGTTCAGCCACCGTGAATTACTGGCCCGCGTGACCGCCGTGCTGCGCCGCCGCCGCACTCCTGCCGTTCCGGGGCGGTTTCGATACTTTGGCCCCTTCGAGATGGATCTTGAAGCCCACCGCCTCACGCGCAATGGCGCCGAAGTGGAGCTGTCGGGGGCGGAATATGCCCTGCTCAAGGTGTTGCTCGATCATCCCGACCGCGTCCTGAGCCGTGATGCCCTTGTCGAGCTGCTGAAGGGCTACGAGCGCGCGCCCTTCGATCGCATGGTCGACGTGCGCGTCACGCGCCTGCGCCGCAAGATCGAGGCCGATCCGGCGCACCCCTGCTATCTGCGTACCATCTGGGGCGAGGGCTATCTGTTTTCCCCCGGCGGGACGCGACCGGCATGAGCATTCCCGATTCGCTGTTCAGCCGAACCACGCTCGTGATCGCACTGGTGTCGATCCTGTTCCAGCTCTTTACAATTGCCGTCATTACCTACTTCGCGTTGATTCCCCTCGGCCGGCATGCGACCGAAGACCTGACGGCGCTGATGACAGGTGCTGCGCAATCCTGGCATGCGGCGTCGGCAGGGGAGCGCCCGACGGTGCAGGACAGACTGCGGCGTACGGATCGACTGCAGGTTCAGGACCCGCCGGCCACCGCGCAAAACTTTCCACATGTACTGCCCTATTTCTTCTTTCTTGAGTCGGCGCTGAGTGCGCGTTTTGGCCAGCCCATACAAGTGCTCAGGAGCACGGCCGCCAACGGGGAAGTCTGGTACTGGGCCGACCTGCCGACGGGCGGGGAGATCGTCCGGGTGGGTTTCCCGGCCAGCCGCGTCTCGGTGCAGCCTTCGCTGGCACTGCTGATCATCCTGGCGGTTGGTGCCGTCGTCACGCTCATCACCGCAGCCTGGATGGCGCATTGGCTTACCCAGCCGCTCGCGCGGCTGGCTGCGGCGACCCAGTGCATTGGCCAGGGACAACGGCCTGCTCCCCTGCCGGGAACCGGACCGAGCGAGCTTGCCGCCCTGGCGCATGCATTCAACCGCATGGGCGAGCAGGTTGAAGACTTGCTGGCCAACCGCACGACGCTCCTTGTGGGGATTTCGCATGACCTGCGTTCCCCGCTCGCGCGAATCCAGCTGGCACTGGGCATGTTGTCGGAGAAACCTGATCGCGACTTGCTCGAGCGCATCCAGCGTGACGTGGAAGGCATGAATTGTCTGATTGCGCGATGCCTCGAAGTGGGCCGCGATTTTGCGGAGAAGGACGAGGTCGAACTCAATCTGTGCGAACTGATTGCCGAGATTGCCCGCGAGCATGTCGCCAGCGGCGTCGAAATACGCGGCCACAAGGGATCCGAGTGCTGTCTCCACGTTCGGCCGATGGCGCTGCGCCGCATCCTGGTTAACCTGCTCGACAATGCCGTTCGCTATGGCGATGGCCGGTACATTGACATCGAATACGACGTCGGTGAGGACTCGGTGGAAATTCGCATTCTCGATCGCGGCCAAGGCATTCCAGAATCCGAGCGCGATGCGGTGTTCCAGCCGTTTCGTCGATTGGATTCCTCTCGCAGCAGCCAGACCGGCGGCAGCGGGCTGGGACTTGCCATCGTGCGTCAGATCGCCAATGCGAACGGCTGGCAGGTCATGCTCGATGCGCGTCCGGGGGGCGGCACGATCGCGCGCGTCCGTCTGCCGATTCAGCGCACCTAGCGCTTGGCCGCCGGTGGTGTTGTACGCGCAGGCAGGCGGGTAATCACCCGGTGTGATGCCGCATCAATGAAGCGTATCTCGTCGATCTTCCCGATCAGGTAGCGCTTCTTCAGTGTGAAGTCGACGGGTGCCGAAACAGTGGCTTTCCAGAAGGTCGTGCTTTCAGAGAGGCAGTCATTGCGGAGGCGGACAAGCAACGCCATGCGCAGGTCGCCCGCCAAGAGCCGTTTCGCCTCGTGGGGCGGTAGTGGGATTTCAGCAGAAAACCCCGCGTCATCGCCGGCATTCCGCGGGTAGAAGTCGTAGGGATTGTCGAAAGCGAAGAAGTAGTCGTAGCGCCACTGGATGGGATACTCCAGTGGCTGTCCGGCAAGGTCTGACGTGCGATAGCTGCCGCGTGCCTCATGGGTCGAACCGAGGAGAAGGTACTTGTAGGTGTAGTAGTCACGGCCGGCGGCGACCTCTTCCGGATGCCAGTTCCAGCCCTCGGTCAGTTCGTTGAACTGCATCGGGTAAAAGATGCGCAGGCGTTCGGACGCGGCATCGTAGGTGACTATCGTTTCGGCGGTCAGCGGCACATCGAGAGCGATGGCTTCACCTGCACCGCAGCGCGCAGCGCCGTTTAGCGCGGCACGCTGAACGTATTCCGTAATGGCATTGCGCGGTGGCGAATCTGCCGCGGCAAGATTTGAAAATGAGGCCAGGACGAGGCAAGCCAGCAATAAACGGGAGCACAGTGAATTCATGATTCCGGGCCGGTGATCAATGTGCCTTTCCATCCACGCGCGGGGCGAACAGGAAGGGCAGGTACCGCCACAAAAGGATGACGAAGCCCAGCAGCCAGCAGGTGGCGGCGAGGTGCAGCCACATCATGTACCCGGCGGGATGGATCTGGGGGGCGACGACGCGCGCTATCAGGCCAGCGATCATGATCCACAGCACCGCCTTGTCGACATGCTCGAAGACAACATTGCGCCCGGTGTGGCCCTTCGAGATGCGCACGATCATCGCCGGCAGGATCGTGCCCATCACGCCGACGGTGAAGAGATGCACACCGACCGTGCCGACCCAGGGCAACTCGGTAAAGCGGCCGATGCCGGAGACGATGAGTTGCGCGACGATCATCAGGTAGCCGAAGTACATGATGCCGATATCGAGTCGGGTGAATGCCTTGAACGGATGCCAGTAGCAGAAGCGCTCCAGCAACAGGAAGGCGAGTACCAGTTCACCGAGTCCGCCCAGCGGCGCGGGCAGCCATTCGACAAAGGCGAGGGTGATCGCCAGCCACTTGATCGGCATGTCGAGCGCGGGGTCGCGCCGGATATCGACGCGGAAGGCGTGGCGCATGAACTGCACCTGCGTTCGTTCCAGCATGATCAGGAAGGCGAAGCGGAACAGCGCCAGGGCCATGGCCCAGCCGACGCTATAGGTCGCTTCGCGCAGGAGCAGCACTTTCGCGAGCACGAACAACGGCAGAGCGATCCAGAAGAAGAAGTTGTCGCTGCCTTCCAGTCGTTGTTTCAGCAGCGTGTGCATCAACATCGCGACGATGGCGACCTGGAACAGCAGCGTCGCAGGCCAGAACAGGGCGGGCGGCCAGCCTGCGCCGATACCGAGCGCGAAGCGGTCGAGCAGCCAGGCGGCGGCGAGGAGCACCAGGGGCCCGCCGTGCCAGCCGCGCACGCCGACCCAGTTCTTCGTCGCCGTGAGCAGGAAGCCGCCGAGCGCCGCCATGCCGAAGCCGAAAAACATCTCGTGCGCATGCCAGTGCAGCGGCGGGATTGCAAAAGTCAGCCCTGTCGAGACGGCACCCGTGAAGATCAGCACCCAGAACAGCGGCAGAGCGAGGCCCGCGAGGCAGGCAAGCGGGAACAGGGTACGGAAGCCGGCGGTGAATATAGGGTGGCTGGACATGGGTGTCTCAGGCGTTTTCTTCCGGAGGCAATCGTGACTGCGGCTTGCTCATGGCGTTGAGCACCACGGCGGCGCTGATGAGGGCGATTTTCTTGCCGATGCCGCGCAGTTGCGTCGGGATGGGGGAAGCTGTCATGGGCGGGCTCATTGGTTGCCGGTCAGTTGTGAATAGAGGTGAGGCAGTCGGTCGGGCAGATCCTCCGGTCGGCGCACGACGGTGTAGCCGGCCGGGCCGAACAGGTGCGGCAGGTAGTTGGCGCCCTCCCGGTCGATGGTGACGCAGAAGGGCTTGATGCCCGCCTCGCGCGCTTCGATCAGTGCCATGCGCGTGTCCTCGATGCCGTAGCGGCCCTCGTAGCGGTCGATGTCGTGCGGCTTGCCGTCCGAGAGGATAAGCAGCAAGCGGCGGTTGGCCGGTTGCCGATCGAGCAGTTGTGTCGCGCGTCGCACAGCGGCGCCCATGCGCGTGTAGTAGCCGGGCTTGAGCGCGGCGATGCGCCCGCGCGCAACGGCGTCGAGCGGGCGGTCGAAGCGCTTGATCTCGTGGAAGCGCACGAAACTTCTTTTCAGCGACGAGAAGCCGTAGAAGGCGAACTGGTCGCCGGTGGCGTTGAGCGCTTCGCCGAACAGCATCAGGCTGTCGCGAATCACGTCGATGACCTTCTGCGTGTCGTTGGCGTGCGCGTCGGTGGAGAGCGAGAGGTCGGCGAGCACGAGGCAGGCGAGGTCGCGCTCGGTCGGGCGGTGGTTGAGGTAGGCCCCCGCACCGGAGAAATGCCAGCCGGCCAGCCGGTCGGCGGCGATGCGCACGCAGGCGTCGATGTCGAGTTCGCTGCCGTCGGGCTGCGCCTTCTGCCAGCGCCGCACCGGCGCCAGCGCGGCGAACTGGTTCTTGAGTTTCCGCGCGTGGCGGCGCAGGCGGTCGGGCAACGGCTGCGGCTCGGCTTCGCGCGCCACCATCGTCTGCAGGCGGCAAAAGTCAGCTTTCAACTGACGGCTCTTCCAGTCCCATTCCGGCAGCGGAATGCCGGGGCCGAGCACGATGTCGTCTTCCGCTGCCGCTGGCAGGTCGAGATCGAAGCGCACCTTTGATGCCGCGCTCTGGTCACTGTCCGTGAGCGTCAGCTTGTCGAGCGACTCGGCGGCACGGCCGGCATCGGGATTCGGATCGTCGTCGAAGGCGCGGTTCACCTTCAGGTACTCGGCCCAGGAGAAGATGCTCTCGGCGCGGAACAGCAGGATCAGCGGCGCTTCGTTCTCCGGCGTCTCGGTACGCTCGGCCTGATAGCGCTTGTTTTCGGCGGTTTGCTCCGCGCCGCCGGCTTCGTGGTTCGCCGGGTCACTGCGGCGCGGCGCGGCTGCGGCTACCTCCGGCGCGGGATAGAGCCACAGCGGCACCGGCTGGACGGCTTTGGCCTTGGCACGCGTCAATGGCGGCATTTCAGCGACGCTGCCGGGTTCGCGCAGTGCCGCGCGAATCGCACGCTCCTGCGCGGCTTCGTCATCCGGTAGTTGCTCTGGCGGAATGCGCTCGGCGAGCACGGCCGCGACGAGCCGCTGGTAGCGTACTGCGAGGCCGGGATAGCGCTGTAGTGTTGCCCAGGCGGCGAACTGATTACGCACGATCCAGTCGTTCGTGAACCTGTCGAGTGCCGGGCCGGCGCTCGCGGCCAGCGCGGCGAGCCACAGGTAGAGGTCGCGATTCAAAGTCGGCGTTGGCAGGACGGCAATCCGCGGCGGCAGGCGCAGCGTTTCGTGGTCCAGCGCGGCATGCGCGACGCGCTCGTTCGCGCCGGCGATGCGCTGGAGCCAGCGGCGCCGTGCGCCATGCACGCTATCGGCAGCGGTGGCGACACGCAGGCCGGGGTCGCCCCCCAGCGCGCGGAACAACACGCCAAGCGTCTTCTCGATGTCCTTCAGTTCGACGGCTGCCGCGGGATGATCACGCCGCGCGGTCTGCGTGATCCAGCGGTCCCAGAATGCGCCGACCCACTCTTCCATCAGATCACCCGATCCATCAGGGCGCTGCGCGCCTCATTGCACTGTGCAGCCTTGCCCTGGACCCAGCGTAGCAACGATTTTGGCTGCACGGTTGGGCAGGCATCGATGCAATGACCGCATTGGGTGCAGGAAAACATCTGCTGCTTGGTCACGCGCGGGCGCAGGCGCATCGGGCAGGCGATTTCGCACGCCGCATCGCCCGGTCCGTCGGGGGCATAGCAGGCAGCGCACGCGGAAGCACGTACGCGTTCGAATCCGACTACCAGCGCATTCCGGTTCATCATCCAGGCGAGGCTCTGGAACAAGCCCAGCGAACAGCCGTAACGGCAGAACAGATGACGAGCGAACAGGAATTCGAGACTCAGGATCAGGGTAACCATGGCGACAAACAGGGCCGGTATGGGCGCGAGGGAGAACTCGAGCAGGCGGGGATACACCTCGGCCGGGGGCAGGGCGTAGGTCAGCAGGGCGACCGCCCAGATGCAGGAGAGCACCACAACAGCAAAGGCAGTCGGCCACCACCACAGACGGCTCGGCGCCAGTCGGGGCAGGGCTTTTCGGTCCCACAGGCTAAGTTTTCCGGTGGTGCGGGCCATCAGCGGGTTGATCATCTCGACGACCGCAAAATGTGGGCAGGCCCAGCCACAGAAAATGCGTCCCCAGCGCCAGGCGATCGCGACGAGCATGAAGCTGGCACCGAAGGCGGGCAGGAACAGGCGTAGGAAGATGTTCCAGCCGACTTCGCGGGCACTGATGCGCTTGGCGAAATAATCGTCAAGGCCGAGATGCCACTCGAACCCGAGCACATAGGCGTGGCCGCGGGTGAGGTCGTAACGCAGCAAATCGAACACGGGCGCAAGCACGAACAGGCTGAAGAAGAGGATTTGCGCCAGGCGGCGCAAGCGCTGTTGGCGGGAAGTGCGCTGGCGGGCTGGCAGAGACAGCCAGACAAGGGGCGTGACCGGCGCTGCGACCGGTTCAAGCGCAGCGAGGCCCGATGTAGGGATAGACATAGGGCTTGCCCGCCATCGCCTTGGCCAGCCCGAGAATGCCGAGCAGGATCAGCGTGGAGTGTACGCAGGTGAAGTAGATGATTACGAAGACCCAGGTCCATTCCCAGTTCCAGCCGAAGATCAGGAACAGCGCGGCGTTGGCGACGACGATCAGCAGGCCACCCCACAGGCTGACGAAAAAGGTCTGGTCGATATGGCAGCGGGCCAGCGGCGGGGCATCCTTCCTGCGCTTCAGCCACAGCCAGGCGATACCCAGGAAAGCCAGTCCCGGTGCGAGCATCAGGTTGATGAGGTAGAGCGCTTCGGCAGCAACGGCCAGCGATTGGCCGGGAACATCGCGATCGGTGGTCATGTTCCCTGGTCTGCCCTCATTTTCCGAAGGTGGCGAGCACCACTTCGTCGAGCGCGGCGGCGACTTCGCTGTCGTCGGTGAGCGCCTCGACCAGCGCGGCGCGGCAGGCTTCCACCGGATCCATGCCGTCGCGAATGAGGATCGCCGCATAGACGAGCAGGCGCGTGCTGGCGACTTCCTCGAGATCGACATCCTTGAGTGCGCGCAGTGAGTTGCCAATATTGACGAGCCGCTTCGCGGTCATTTCATCGCAACCGGTCTCGCCGATCAGGATGCTCTCCTCGCGCGCGGCGTCGGGAAAGTCGAAACGCAGGGCGAGGAAGCGCTGGCGCGTCGAGGGCTTCATCCCCTTGAGGAAGTTCTGGTAGCCGGGGTTGTAGCTGACGACCAGCATGAAGTTGTCCGGCGCGTGCAGCACTTCGCCGGTGCGGTCGATCGGCAGCACGCGACGATGGTCGGCGAGCGGGTGAATCACCACGGTGGTGTCCTTGCGCGCCTCGACCACCTCGTCGAGATAGCAGATGCCGCCTTCGCGCACCGCGCGCGTCAGTGGGCCGTCCGACCAGTAGGTGGCGCCGTCGCCGATCAGGTGGCGACCGACGAGGTCGGCGGCGGTCAGGTCGTCGTGGCAGGCGACGGTGTAGAGCGGCAGGCCCAGCTTCGCGGCCATGTAGGCGACAAAGCGCGTCTTGCCGACGCCGGTCGGCCCCTTGATGAGTACGGGCAGATGGTTACGGTGTGCGTGTTCGAAGAGATCGATCTCGTTACCGGCGGTTTGGTAGAAAGGCAGGGCGTCTTGCGGGGCGGTCATTTGAGTCCAAGCCAGTAGGCGAGCAGGATGATGGCGAGCGTCAGGAGCAGCCAGCCTAGCACAATGCCGCGCCAAAGCAGCCGGACGCGGCGCAGGGCCATGAAGTCGTAGATGATCAGCCAGCCCTTGACCGCGGAAATCAGCAACACGGCCACTACCATCGGTACAGAAGATTCCCCGGCCTTGCCGATGAACCAGGTCAGCACGGTCGCCACCATCAGGGCGACCCAGATCACATTGAGGAAGTGGGTGCTCATCGCATTATGTAAACGAGGGGAAAGAGAATGATCCAGACCAGGTCGACCATGTGCCAGTAGCTGGCGCCGGTTTCCATGCCGCGATGATCATGAGCCGAGTAACCGCCGGACCAGGCCTTCTTCCAGACGAAACCGAGAATTGCCATGCCGAGCACGACGTGCATCGCATGGAACATGGTGAGCGAGATGTAGAAGGTATAGAACAGGTTGGTGGTCAAGTCGATGCCGGCGGAGAACTTGGCGCCGTATTCGAAATACTTGACGATCAGGAAGCCGACGCCGGTGAGGATCGCCGCCAACAGCCAGTAGCTGCTTTCGCGGCTGCGGTTACGCTTGACCACGGCAACGGCGCGGGCGACGCACCAGCTGCCGGTGATCAGCAGCAGGGTATTGATCATGCCCGCATCGCTGTCAAGCGTACGCTGCATCTCGGCGAACAACTCGAGATGATTGAGTCGCGTGAACGCATAGGTGGCGAACAGAGCAAAGAAGGCGGCGAGCTCGGCGAGGATGAAGACCCAGATGGCGAGGTCGCCGGGAGGATAGGGGTGGTACTTGTGCCCCTCCGCGTCGCGGGGTTCGTGTGGATGTATTGCTTCCATTCTTGAGTTGAGGTGTATTTTTTATGGGGTATGTCGGCATATTAGCCGGAGGTGATGCTCTTTTGCCTTGATATGGCGCAAACAACAACGGCACCCTTATGGGGTGCCGTTGAGGAGGAGCGGGGAAGGG
>CAZTWA010000077.1:0-11429 GCA_964617225.1 uncultured Methyloversatilis sp. | reverse complement strand
CGGTCGAGATCGCGCGCCGCTACGACGAGCAGGGCGCCGACGAGATCACCTTCCTTGACATCACAGCCAGTTCCGACGACCGCGACATCATCCTGCATATTGTCGAGGCCTGCGCCGAGCAGGTCTTCATTCCGCTCACCGTGGGTGGTGGGGTGCGCAAGGTCGAGGATGTGCGCCGGTTGCTGAATGCCGGCGCCGACAAGGTGAGCATGAACACCGCCGCCGTGCAGAATCCGCAACTCGTCGCGGATGCCGCCGGCAAGGTCGGCAGCCAGTGCATCGTCGTCGCGATCGATGCCAAGCAGACATCGCCGGGCAAGTGGGAAGTGTTCACCCACGGCGGGCGCAACAACACGCACATCGACGCCATCGAATGGGCCAAGCAGGTCGCTGCGCTCGGTGCCGGAGAAATTCTGCTGACCAGCATGGACCGCGACGGCACCAAGAATGGCTTCGATCTTGGCCTGACGCGTGCCGTGGCCGATGCGGTGCCGATTCCCGTCATCGCCAGCGGTGGGGTCGGCAACCTCCAGCACCTGGCCGATGGCGTGACCCAAGGGCGGGCGGATGCCGTGCTGGCGGCGAGCATTTTTCACTATGGCGAGTACACCGTGCGGCAGGCCAAGGAACACATGCGCGCACAAGGAATCGAGGTAAGGCTGTGACCGTGACGAAAAAGTGGCTCAACGAAATCAAGTGGGACGAGCAGGGGCTCGTGCCGGCGATTGCACAGGACGCGCAGACCGGCACGGTGCTGATGTTCGCCTTCATGAACCGCGAGGCACTGGAAAAAACCGCCCAACTCGGTGAGGCAGTGTACTGGTCGCGCTCGCGGCGAAAGCTCTGGCACAAGGGCGAGGAATCCGGACACACGCAGAAGGTGCTGGAAATCCGCACCGACTGCGACAAGGATGTCGTGCTTCTCAAGATCGAACAAACGGGCGGCATTGCCTGCCACACCGGGCGCCGCAGTTGCTTTTATAACAAGCTCGACGCGGGAAGCTGGGAGGAGATTGATCCCGTCATCAAGGACCCAAAGGAAATCTACAAATGATCGATCTCGAAGTCATCCATCGCATCCAGGAAACCCTGGAAGCACGCAAGGGCGCCGCGCCCGATTCGTCCTACGTCTCCAGCCTGTACGCCAAGGGCACCGACGCCATCTGCAAGAAAGTTGCCGAAGAGGCCGCGGAAACCATCATGGCGGCCAAGGACGGCGACCGCCTGCACCTCGTCCGCGAGACCTGCGACCTGTGGTTCCACAGCATGGTGCTGCTGACGCATTTCGGCATCGGCGTCGATGACATCATGATGGAGTTCCGCCGCCGCGAAGGCATTTCCGGCATCGACGAGAAGGCCAGCCGGTCAAAATGAGTACGCTGAACTACGCGCGTAGCGAGCAACAATTTTCCCTTCCCTGGCGGGAGGGGTTGGGGGAGGGCGGGTTATGAGCGACTGCATCTTCTGCAAGATCGTGCGCGGGGAAATCCCCTGCAAGAAAGTCTACGAAGACGAGGATATCCTCGCCTTCCACGACATCAATCCGATTGCCCCCGTGCATTTCATGGTGATCCCGAAGCAGCACATCGATTCGCTGGCCACGGCCGAGGCGAGCCATGCGCCCGTACTCGGCAAATTGTTCAGCAAGCTCGGCGAAATGGCGCGCGGTGAGGGACTGACCGACGGCTTCCGCACCATCGTCAACACGGGCAGGGTGGGGCAGCAGGAGGTGTATCATCTTCACGTCCATGTCGTCGGCGGTCCGGACCGTCTCGGCCCGATGCTGACGCGCAAATAATTTCGGAGGAGAGACTGATGGGAACCTGGAGTATTTGGCATTGGCTCATCGTGCTGGTCATCGTCATGCTGGTGTTCGGCACCAAGAAGCTGCGCAATATCGGCCAGGACCTGGGCGGTGCGGTGAAGGGCTTCAAGGACGGTGTCAAGGAAGGCACACAGGAAGCCGCAGCAACCAAGAAGGTCGAGGATCAGGCCGGCAATACCATCGAGGGCGAGGCCCGCAAGGAACAGAACAAGTCCTGAGCGCCGAATGCCGTCGCGCCAGCGCTGACTTTCCACCGATAACCCTCTCCCGCCGTGTTCGATATCGGGTTTACCGAATTGATGCTGATCGCCCTCGTCGGGCTGATCGTCATCGGGCCTGAACGCATGCCCAAGGTTGCGCGCACGGCAGGCCATCTACTGGGTCGCCTGCAGCGCTACGTCAGCGACGTGAAAAGCGATATCAGCCGCGAGATGCAGATTGAGGATCTCAAGAAGTTACAGGAGCAGGTGAAGGCGCAGGCCAGTGATCTGGAGCAGCAGGTGAATGACCAGATGAAGACGGTCGAGTCCGAACTCAATCAGTCGATTCTCGCCTCCGCGGAGAGCAAGCAGGACGAGTCGATCGAGGCGGCGAAGCCCTTTGTTCCACCTGTCCCCCCCCCACCGCCGGCTGCCTGATGGAAGAAAACCAGGAAAGCTTCATTTCCCACCTTGTCGAATTGCGCGATCGCCTGATCCGCGCACTGGTGATCATTCTGATCATCTTTCTGGGGCTGGTGAATTGGGCGCGCGATATCTACACGCTGCTGGCCGCGCCGATGCTCGCCGCCTTGCCGGCCGGCGGCCAGATGATCGCGACCGACGTGGCTGGCGCCTTCTTCGTTCCGATGAAGGTGACCCTGATGGTCTCCTTCCTGTTCGCCTTGCCGGTCGTGCTCTACCAGGCCTGGGCCTTTGTCGCGCCGGGCCTTTACCAGCACGAGAAGAAACTGGCCCTGCCGTTGCTGTTCGCCAGCGTGCTGCTGTTTTTCATCGGCATGGGCTTCGCCTATTTCATCGTTTTTCCGACGGTCTTCCAGTTCATCAACGCCTTCGCCCCGGAGGGCGTGGCGGTCATGACGGACATCGACAAGTACCTGTCCTTCGTCATGAGCACCTTCCTCGCCTTCGGCGTGACTTTCGAGGTGCCGGTGGTCGTGATCGTGCTGGTCCGCGTCGGCCTGGTCAGCATTGAAAAACTCAAGGAAATCCGCCCCTACATGATCGTCGGGGCTTTCGTCGTCGGCGCAATCTTTACGCCTCCAGACGTGCTTTCGCAGTTCATGCTGGCCGTCCCGATGTGGTTGCTCTACGAACTGGGCATCCTCATGGCGCAGGTCATCGGCAAGTCCGAACGTGCCGCGGCTGGGGCCTACCAAGCACCCGACGAAGCGGCGATGGATGCTGAACTCGACAAGGCGGAAGCTGATTCCGCCGCCAATCGCGCCCGCGACTGATCAGCGGCCCGGTCGAGGTCGCTTGCCGACGCTGATCTGAACGTCGAGCGCTTTGCCTTCGCGCATCAGTCCGAATAACGCTTTTTCACCCGGTGCCAGCGCGGCGATCAGTTCGAGCATCACCTGGGCGTCCTTGACCGGACGTTGGTTGACACTCAACAGGACGTCGCCCGGCTTGACACCCGCCTTGTCAGCCGGGCTGCCGCGCATCACGCCGGCGATCAGGGCGCCTGCGTCGGCCTTGACGCCGAAGGACTCGGCCAGTTCGGGCGTCATGTCCTGCACCTCGACACCGATCCAGCCACGCGTCACCGTTCCGGACTTGATGATCTGCTCCATCACGTTCTTCGCCAGCGAGACGGGAATGGCGAAACCGATGCCCATCGAGCCGCCGCTTTGCGAGTAGATCGCCGTATTGATGCCGACGAGGTGGCCGTTGCTGTCGACCAGCGCCCCGCCGGAATTGCCCGGGTTGATCGCGGCGTCCGTCTGGATGAAGTTCTCGAAGGTGTTGATGCCGAGATGGGTGCGGCCGAGGGCGGAGACAATGCCCGAGGTAACCGTCTGGCCCACGCCGAATGGATTGCCGATGGCCAGCACGACGTCCCCGATGCGCAGCGATTCTGCGGTTGCAAAAGTGATCGGCGTCAGGGGCTTGTCGCTGATGATGCGCAGCACGGCGAGGTCCGATTCCGGGTCGGCGCCGACCAGTTTGGCCTTGGTCTTGCGCCCGTCGTGGAAGGCCACTTCGATTTCGTCGGCGGATTCGACGACATGGTTGTTGGTCAGCACCAGGCCATCGGCCGAAACGACGACGCCGCTGCCGAGACCCGATTGACGCTGCGTATCGTTGCCGAAGCGGTCGCCGAAAAAATGGCGGAAGACCGGGTCGTTGGCAAACGGGTGGCGCCGCACTTCCTGGCTGGTGAAGATGTGCACGACCGCCGGCAGCGCGGCTTGCGCGGCGTCGGCGAAACTGGCGACCTTGCGACCTTCGGGGCTGGGGGCCGCCTGCTGGATGGCGACGACCTGCGGCTGGCCGTTAAGCGCGGGCTGGCGCCAGGCCAGCCACTCGGGCTTGAGGGTTTGCACGACGAACAGCGCGGCGACGCTGATCGTGACGGTTTGGGCGAAAATGAGCCACAATCGTTTCATGGCAAGTGTGCTGACGTGAGGAAATCGGAAAATGCGGCGTGAGGAACTGGGGTCTTATTTGAACGGCATGCTGATGCCGGAGCGCTTTCGCGATTATTGCCCAAACGGCCTGCAAGTGGAAGGACGCGCCGAGATTAAGCGCATCGTCTGCGGCGTCACGGCCAGCCAGGCGCTGATCGAGGCGGCCATTGCGCGCGAGGCGGATGCGCTCCTGGTGCACCACGGCTGGTTCTGGAAAGGCGAGGATGGACGCATCACCGGATTCCGCAAGCAGCGGATGCAGGCGTTGCTGGCGCACGACATCAACCTGTTCGCCTACCACCTGCCGCTCGACGCGCATCCGGAATTCGGCAATAACGCACAACTGGCGGCCCGCTTCGGCTGGACGATCGAACGCTGCTTCGGGGACAATGACCTGGGTTGCCTAGCCGTCCTGCCAGCACTGACTTTCGCGCAGGACATCGCGACCCAGGCCGAACGCATTCTCGGCCGGCCGCCGCTGCTGATCGGCGACGACCGGCATCCGGTGCGGCGCGTGGCGTGGTGCAGCGGCGGGGCGCAGGACTGGTTCGAAGCGGCGATTGATGCGGGTGCGGACCTCTTCATGTCCGGAGAAGTGGCCGAGCGGACGACGCATCTGGCACGCGAGTCAGGGGTGGCCTATCTGGCCGCGGGCCATCATGCCACCGAGCGCTATGGCGTGATGGCGCTGTGCGCGCACCTGGCCGAGCGCTGGGGGCTCGACTGCGATTACGTGGAAATCGACAACCCGGTCTAGCCGGGGAGGATGAAGCCGAAGGCTTCGCGCATCACGGCCGTCAGCAACAGCAGTTCCTCGGCGACGGACTGCGGGAAGCCGGAACGGGCGCCGCCGCGGTTGTCGTCGAGCAGGTTTTGCATATAGACGAGACAATCGGGCTTGCCCCAGAGTTCGGTCAGCCGCTTGGCGATGTGCGGGAAACTTTCCAGTGACTGGGACGTGCCGGCTTGTGCGTGCCAGTCTTCCGGCCGCACGTTGAAGTGGAGGCGCAGTTCCTCGGCGGAACGTTCGAATTCTTCCTGCTGGCCGTTCTTCCGATAGATGTCCAGCAGCTTCAGCCAGTGCCGCAGCGCCTGCTTCGGCTCGTTGCGGATCTGTTCGGTGAGCGTCTGCGTCGCGCCGTGACCGAGGCCCATCGACAGCATGATTTCGGCGAGTTCCAGCGCCTGGTCGCCCTGGCCGAGCGAAGGCTGGTCGATCGATATCGAGGGCGTGGCCTGCAGCGGACGCTCGGGTTCTGCAGGAATGGACAGTTCGGGCGCCGACCCGAAGTCGAGCGCCGGTTTCGCTTCGGCGATGGACTCGGCGGGGGGCGCAACTGGCGTTGAGAGTGAAGCGGTTGGCAGCTTGGCGCTTTTCTCGATCGATGGTGCGACCACTTTTTCCGGGGGCCGCGGGGCAGGGGACGGCTCAGGGAGGGTCGCCGCTTTCCCTTGTGGTGAGGGTGCTGCAGCGGCCTGCTTGCGTCCCAGCCAGAAGGCCAGCAAAGCGAGCAGCGCACCACCGGCGAGTGTTGGCGTCCAACCGCCCAGCGGACCAGCAGGCCCCGGCACTTCCTGGATGATGGTTTTCTCGATCACGACGGGCGCGGGTGGCGGCGCGGGTTTTGCGGCAACCGGCGCTGCGCCGAAATCGGGGAGCTGTTTCAGCATGCGCTCGATTTCGGTGACGAGCGTGTCGATATGTGTCAGGCTCAGAATGATGCCGTCGATGAGCTGGTTGTCTTCCTTGATCCACTTCTGGAAGGCTTCTTCGGAAATGGTCCGGACCGGTGCCGCCTCGCCGCTGACCGGCTTGCCCTGCAGCGGGGGCTGCGCATGCGCGAAGAGCGGCCACGCCATGAGGAGGCAGGCAAGAACTTTCATGCGCAGTTGCGGTGGGCGTTTGCTCAAGGTGGCGGTTCGCGTGCAGGATTGCTGAATGGCGCAATTCTGCCGGCTCATGCCGAAGGCAAACGCTTAATTACAGGGGCATTGCGGCGCCTATAGTGCGCTTTTGGCGGTTTTGAGGCGGCTTGCGAACTTCGCGCGCAGCTTGGCGACCTTGGGCGCGACGACGGCCTGACAGTAGGGCTGGCCAGGGTTCTGTGCGAAATAGCCCTGGTGATAATCCTCTGCTGGCCAGAAAGTCGGCGCTGGCTGGACGGCAGTGACGATGGGAGCGGGCCAGATGCGTTCGGCATCGAGTACCGCGATCAGGTCGCGGGCGATCCGCTCCTGCTCGGGCGAGTGCGTGAAAATTACCGAGCGGTATTGCGTGCCGATGTCATGCCCCTGGCGATTGCGTGTCGTCGGATCGTGGATGGCGAAGAAGGCCGTCAGCAAGGTGCGATAGTCGATCACTGCCGGATCGAATTCGACGCGCACCACCTCGGCATGGTCCGTGTCGCCATTACAGATCTGGTGGTAGGTCGGATGCTCGATCCTGCCGCCGGCATACCCCGAAGTGACGAGGGTTACGCCATCGAGCAGCCCGAGTGCCGCCTCGATGCACCAGAAGCAGCCGCCGCCCAGTGTGGCAATTTCCATGCGCTAAGCCCCCTCATGTTCGGCGAGGCGCCGCAGGACGAGCGGAAACGCGCCGGATAGAAAGAAGGCGATCGCCGAGACGACCAGCCCCCAGCCGGCCAGGTCGTCGGCCAGCAAGGGGTGCACGTCCTTGAACAGCCCGGCGAAGGCGGCAATGCCGGCAATCAGGCTCAGGATGCCGAGCGCGCTGAAAAACAGGAATGTCCAGGGCCAGTGGTGGGGCTTCATGGGTTCCTCAGGTCGACAATGCGCCGGGCCTTGCCGGCGGACCGCTCGACGCCGCCGACGTCCCTCACCTCGATCTTCGTATTGATGCCGATCATCGCCTTGATGTGATGGCGCAGTTCGGCAGCGGCGACCTCGCGCAGGCTGCTGTCGCTGGCGAGTTCCGGTTTCATCTCGACGCGCACGGTCAGGTCGTCCATGTGGCCCTTGCGGGAAACCTCGAGCTGGTAATGGGGCGACAGCTTGCCCGTCTTGAGGATCAGTTCCTCCACCTGCGAGGGGAAGAGGTTGACCCCGCGGATGATCAGCATGTCGTCCGAGCGGCCGGTAATCTTGCCGATGCGCCGGAAACTGCGCGCGGTGGGTGGCAGCAGGCGGGTCAGATCGCGCGTGCGGTAGCGGATGATCGGCAGCGCCTCCTTGGTCAGCGAGGTGAAGACGAGTTCGCCCGGTTCGCCATCGGGCAAGACCTTGCCAGTTTCGGGGTCGATGACTTCGGGGTAGAAGTGATCTTCCCAGATTGTCGGACCGTCGCGTGATTCGATGCATTCGACCGCGACGCCCGGGCCGATGAGTTCGGACAGGCCATAGAGGTCCATCGCGGTGATGCCCAGCCGGGTTTCGAGTTCCATGCGCATGCTCTCGCCCCAGGGCTCGGCGCCGAAGATGCCGCGCTGTAGCGTCGAGGCGCGCGGATCGAATCCCTGCCGCTCGAATTCATCGACGATGTTGAGCACGTAGGACGGCGTGCCAACGACCATCGTCGCGCCGAAGTCGCGGATCAGTTGTACCTGGCGTTCGGTCTGGCCGCCGGAGATCGGCACCACCGTGCAGCCGAGTTTCTCGGCCCCGTAATGCACGCCGAGGCCGCCGGTGAACAGGCCATAGCCGTGGGTGACGTGGATGATGTCGCGGCGCGAACCGCCTGCCGCGGCGATCGACCGCGCCATGATCCCGGCCCAGGTGTCGATATCGTTCTGCGTGTAGGCGACGACGGTCGGCTTGCCGGTGGTGCCGGAGGAGGCATGCAACCGGACGATGTTGTCCAGCGGTTCGGCGAACATGCCGTAGGGGTAGGTCTGGCGCAGGTCTTCCTTCGACGTGAAGGGAAATAGCGCGAGATCGTCCAGCGTTTTCAGATCGTCCGGATGGATGCCCTGGGCATCGAATTTCTGTCGGTAGTGGGGCACGTGCGCATAGACGCGTCGCGCTGTGGCCTGCAGGCGTTGCAACTGCAGCGCGGCGATTTCGTCGCGGCTGGCCTTGGTGATGTCACCTATGGTGTCAGTCATTCACTTGGGCCGGGTATCGATGACGCGTTTTGCCTTGCCGATCGAGCGCTCGACGCTGCCGACCGCCTTGATCTCGATGCGTGTCGAGATGCCGACATAGGACTTGATGTGGTGCTGGAGGTCGTGAGCGACGAATTCCTTTTCCGCCGCCGTGGCGGTGGCGAATTCGGGCTTGATCTCGACATTGACGACCATCGCGTCCAGATGACCCTCGCGGCTGACTTCGAGCTGGTAGTGCGGCGAGAGCTTCGCTTGCTTGAGGATCAGTTCTTCGATCTGGCTGGGGAAGACATTGACGCCACGGATGATCAGCATGTCGTCCGAGCGGCCGGTGATTTTGGCGATGCGCCGCATCGAACGTGAGGTGGGCGGCAGCAGGCGGGTCAGGTCGCGGGTGCGGTAGCGGATGATCGGCAGCGCTTCCTTGGTCAGCGAGGTGAAGACGAGTTCACCCAGTTCACCATCGGGCAACACTTCACCCGTATCGGGGTTGATGATCTCGGGGTAGAAGTGGTCTTCCCAGATCACCGGGCCGTCCTTGCTCTCGATGCATTCCTGTGCCACGCCGGGGCCCATGACTTCCGACAGGCCGTAGATGTCGATGGCGTCGATGGCGAAGCGCTTTTCGATCTCGGCGCGCATTTCCTGCGTCCAGGGCTCGGCACCATGGATGCCGATCTTCAGCGCGCAGTTGGCCGGGTTCAGTCCCTGGCGGTCGAATTCGTCGGCGATCGCCAGCATGTAGGATGGCGTGACCATGATGATCTTCGGCTGGAAATCCTGGATCAGCTGCACCTGGCGCTCGGTCTGGCCGCCCCCAAAGGGGATCACCGTGCAGCCGAGCCGCTCGGCGCCGTAGTGGGCACCGAGGCCGCCGGTAAACAAACCATAGCCGTAGGAGACATGCACCTTGTCGCCGGGCCGGCCGCCGGCCGCGTGGATCGAACGAGCCATCAGCCCGGCCCAGTTGTCGATGTCCTGTTGCGTGTAGCCGACGACGGTGGGCTTGCCGGTGGTGCCGGACGAGGCATGCACGCGCACCACCTGGTTTTGCGGCACGGCGAACATGCCGAAGGGGTAGGTGTCGCGCAGATCCTGCTTGGTGGTGAAGGGGAATTTGGCGATGTCGGACAACTGCCTGAAATCATCGGGCCTGACGCCTGCCGCATCGAACTTCGCGCGGATGTGGGCGATGTTGTCGTAGGCGTGCTGCAGGCTCCAGCGCAGGCGCTCGGTCTGCAGGGCGACGATTTCGTCGCGGCTGGCGGTTTCGATGGCGTCAAGCGCCCAGTGGCTGGTCATGTGCAATTCTCCCCTTTGCGCTCTTCCGGCGTTACCGGCGCAATCGTCCAAAACAAGTCGGGACTTTATCATGTCGCTGGACGGTAGAATCTGCCGGCATGGCTTGTAGAAGGCGTTCCAGCATGCCTGAAGTCATGAATAAAAATAATTGAGTGGAACATAAATGTTATTATTCCCGCCTCGTGGCGCAAGCCACGAATTTCCGATCAATATCCTCGGCAAGGATGATTCTCCATGAAGATCCATGAGTATCAGGGCAAGGAAATCCTGAGGAAATTCGGCGTGGTGACCCCGCGCGGCTTTCCCTGTTTTTCCGTCGATGAGGCCGTCAAGGCGGCCGAAACCTTGGGTGGCCACATCTGGGTGGTCAAGGCACAGATTCACGCGGGGGGCCGTGGCAAGGGCGGCGGCGTCAAGCTGGCGAAATCGCTCGACGAAGTACGCGCCAACGCCAGTGCCATCCTCGGCATGCAGCTGAAGACCCACCAGACCGGCCCGGCAGGCCAGAAGGTGCGGCGCCTGCTGATCGAAGACGGCGCTGACATCAAGCATGAGTATTACTGTGCCGCGCTGACCGATCGCGCCACGCAGACCGTCGCGATGATGGCCTCTTCCGAAGGCGGCATGGACATCGAGGTAGTCGCGCACAAGACGCCAGAGAAGATCATCAAGGTTTTCATTGACCCGCTGGTAGGACTCACCGATGCGCAGGCCAAGCAACTGGCCGATGGCATCGGCGTTCCCGCCGCTTCGCAGGCTCAGGCCATCGATACCTTCAAGAAGCTCTACACCTGCTACATGGAGACCGATGCCTCGCTGGCGGAAATCAACCCGCTGATTTTGGAAGGCAACGGCAACATCAAGGCGCTGGACGCCAAGTTCAACTTCGATTCCAACGCGCTGTATCGCCAGCCCGAGATCGTCGCCTACCGTGATCTCGACGAGGAAGATGCCGACGAAATCGAGGCCTCCAAGTTCGACCTCGCCTACATTAGCCTCGACGGCAACATCGGTTGCCTCGTGAACGGTGCCGGCCTGGCGATGGCGACGATGGACACCATCAAGCTGTTCGGTGCCGAGCCCGCCAACTTCCTTGATGTCGGCGGCGGCGCCACGACCGAGAAGGTGACCGAGGCGTTCAAGATCATGCTCAAGAACCCCAAGGTCAAGGGCATCCTCGTCAATATCTTCGGCGGCATCATGAAATGCGACACCATTGCTACCGGGATTGTTGCCGCGGCCAGGGAAACCCACCTCTCCGTTCCGCTGGTGGTGCGCATGAAGGGCACCAATGAGGACATCGGCAAGAAGATCCTTGCCGACTCCGGCCTGCCGATCATCGCCGCCGATACCATGGCGGAAGCCGCGACGAAGATCGTCGCGGCAGTCAAGTGAGGTAAATCATGTCCATTCTGATCAACAAGGACACCAAGGTCATTACCCAGGGGATCACCGGCAAGACCGGCCAGTTCCATACCGAGAAGTGCATCGAGTACGCGAACGGGAAGAACTGCTTCGTCGCTGGTGTCAATCCGAAAAAAGCCGGCGAGAAGATTTTTGATGTGCCGATCTTCGCCTCGGTCAAGGAAGCCAAGGCCCAGACCGG
>CAZTWA010000076.1:0-11500 GCA_964617225.1 uncultured Methyloversatilis sp. | reverse complement strand
CAGGCGATCGACTACGAGATCCAGTGGCAGATCAACGAGATCGAGGAAGGACGCAAGATCCAGCAGGCCACGGTGCTGTTCAACCCCGACACGGGCGAGACACGCGCGATGCGCAGCAAGGAAGACGCGCACGATTACCGCTACTTCCCCGATCCCGACCTGCTGCCGCTGGAGATCAAGCCGGACTGGATCGACGAAGTTAGGGCCGGTCTTCCTGAACTGCCGCAACAGATGCAGCAGCGCTTCCAGTCCGACTGCGGCCTGTCGGCCTACGACGCGGCCACGCTCACCGCACAGCGCGAGTCCGGCAATTTTTTCCAGCAGGCCGTAAACGTCGCGGGCACCGGCAACGCCAAGCTCATCGCCAACTGGATGCAGGGCGAACTCTCCGCCCGTCTGAACCGGGAGGAAAAGGACATCGCCGCCAGCCCGGTTTCAGCCACTCAACTCGCTGGGATGGTGCTGCGTATCGCCGACGGCACGCTTTCAAGCAAGCTCGCCAAGGAAGTGTTCGAGGCGCTGTGGAACGGTGAAGGGCAGGATGCCGACGCGATCATCACGGCACGCGGCCTGAAGCAGGTCTCGGATGCCTCGGCCATCGATCCGATTATCGATGAGGTGCTCGCCGCCAACCCGAAGTCAGTCGAGGAATTCCGCGCCGGCAAGGAGAAGGCCTTCAACGCGCTGGTGGGTCAGGTCATGAAGGCCAGCAAGGGCAAGGCCAACCCGCAGCAGGTCAACGACCTGCTCAGGAAGAAGCTCTCCAACTGAAATTTTCGGGCGCAGCCCGCACAAAGTCTCCCCTTCCATGCGGAAGGGGCAGGGGGATGGTGGGTAGAAAGTCAGTCCTGGCGGGACGGCACGGCGCTATTTTTTCGCGGCCGTCTTGCCGCTGAGTTTCTGGAAGCGTTGCTTGTCGGCTTCGTAGCGTTCGCGGATCGCCGCGATGTTGGCGTCTTTCTCCGTCAGCGCTTGCTGTTGCGCGGCGATTTCGGCCTCGTTGCCCTCGATCTGCTTCTTGAGATGGGCCGGCATCGGCTTCTTCAGGTAGAACTCCTTTTCCTGATCGAACTTCTTCTGCTTGGCCTGCGCCGCTTCCAGGCGATTCTTTGCCTGCTCGGCGTTCTTCTCGATATCGGCGATCGCGCGGTCGCGTGCCGCATCGATCTCGCGCTCGCTGGTATAGCTGTCAAGCAGCGCCCGGTCCTTGCGCGCCTGCTCGGCCGCCTGACGCTCCGCTTCCTTCTTGCGCGCTTCTTCGGCTTCGCGGGCCGCGCGCTGCTCGACCGTCAGGGGGGCCTCGACATCCTTGGACACGCCGCCTTTGCTGAACACCGTTTTGGCCCGATTGATGCATTGCTGCGGCGCTGGGTCACCGCAGGTCCGCTTGCCATCAACATCGCAACAGGTGATGCGCGCGGCGGCGGGCAAGGCGAAGGCGAGGCCGAACGTCAGCAGGGCAAGGGACTGGAGGAAAGGCTTAGACGACACCATAGGTCTCCCGATAGCGGCGCACGGCCGCGAGGTTCTGTTCGAGCGCCGGCTGGCCGGCGAGGTAATCGATCACGTCGGTGAGCCGCGCGACCGTGATCACCGGCATGCCGAGCGACTGCTCGACTTCCTGCACGGCGGACAGCGCACCCGTGCCGCGTTCCTGGCGATCGATGGCGATGGCGACGCCGGCCGGCGTTGCGCCACCCTGCCGGATGATGTCGACCGACTCGCGCACCGAGGTGCCGGCGGAAATCACGTCATCGACGATCAGCACGCGGCCGGCGAGCGGCGCACCGATCAGGGAACCGCCTTCGCCGTGGTCCTTGGCTTCCTTGCGGTTGAAGGCGAAGGGGAAATTGTGGCCGCGTGCCGCCAGCGCCATCGAGATGGCGGCGACCAGCGGGATGCCCTTGTAGGCCGGGCCGAACAGCATATCGAAGGCGATGCCGGACGCGAGGATCGACTGGGCGTAGAAGTCGGCCAGCTTCGCCAGCGCGGCGCCATCGTTGAACAGGCCGGCGTTGAAAAAGTAGGGGGACAACCGTCCCGCCTTGGTCTTGAATTCGCCGAAGCGCAGGACGCCCTTGTCGCAAGCGAAGGCGATGAAGTCGTGTCTAAAATCCGCTGCATTCATGGTCGGACCATTCTACATGCTCAAAATCATCACACTGAATCTCAACGGCATTCGCTCCGCGGTCCGGAAAGGCTGGCTGGAGTGGCTTGCGCAGCAGCAGGCCGATATCGTCTGCGTGCAGGAACTCAAGGCCCAGGCCGCCGACCTCGACGAAGCAACGCGCGGGCATGGCAGCCCGATGACCGGCTACTTCCACTACGCCGAGAAAAAGGGCTACAGCGGCGTCGGCCTGTATGCCAAGCGCCCCCCCGACCGGGTCGCCGAGGGCATCGGGGTGGCCGAATTCGATGCCGAGGGGCGTTACCTGCGCTGCGACTGGCCCGGCTTGTCCGTCATCTCGCTTTACGTTCCATCCGGCTCCTCCTCGCCCGAGCGCCAGGCCGCCAAGTTCCGGTTCATGGACGTGTTCTATCCGCACCTGCAGGCCTTGCATGAGGAAGCCCGGCAAACCGGCCGAGAAATCGTCATTTGCGGCGACTGGAACATCGCCCCGACCGCCAAGGACCTGAAAAACTGGAAGTCCAACCAGAAGAATTCCGGCTTCCTGCCCGAAGAGCGGGAATGGATCGCCCGCGTGACCGGCGAGCTGGGCTGGGTCGATCCCTATCGCCGGTTGCATCCCGACGCCGAGGGCGAGGCCTACACCTGGTGGTCGAATCGCGGCCAGGCCTGGGCGAAGAACGTCGGGTGGCGCATCGACTACCAGCTTGCCACGGCGGGCTTCGCCGCACGCGCCCACGCGGCGAACGTCTTCAAGGACGCGCGCTTTTCCGACCATGCGCCCTTGACAATCGAATATCGCTGGCCATAGTGAGTAATGAGGCGTACGTCGACCGAGCTGTGCGACAATGGCACGACGGAACACCCAAATCAAGAAAAAGGAGCATTGAAATGACCGAAATGACCGATGTCAGCAAAGAAAAGCTGATTGCCGATTTCAAGGTGGTGGTTGCCGATGCCGAAGAACTTCTGAAGGCAACCGCGAGTCAGGCCGGCGACAAGGCCACCGAACTCCGTGCCAAGATTCAAAACCGCCTCGCCGACGCCAAGCTTCGCCTGGCCGATGCGGAAGCGGCAGTGGTCGACCGCGCCAAGCAGGTCGGGCGGGTTGCCGATAACTATGTGCATGACAATCCCTGGCGCTCCGTCGGGATCGCTGCCGGATTCGGGTTCATCGTCGGACTCCTGATCGGTCGCAGGTAAACCCTGCGGTTTCACGGCAAGATGAGCGGGGCGAGCGGCCTCTATTCCTCCCTGCGCGGCTTTGCGAAGACGTTCGTCGCATTGCTGCGCACGCGGCTGGAATTGTTCAAGGTCGAGGCACAGGAAGAGATTGTCCGCATCCGCGGTGCATTCTTTTGGGGCATCGCTGCGCTGATCCTCGGGGTGGCGGGTGCCTTTTTCCTGGCTATCTTCCTGACCGTCCTGTTCTGGGACACCCATCGCCTGCTTGTGATCGGCCTGTTTACCGGCCTGTTCCTTGTCGGCGCCGCCGTGGCGCTCGGCATCACCCTGCGCCTCGTGCGCCAGCAGTCGCAACTGTTCGCTGCCAGCCTCGCGGAGTTGCGGCGTGACGAGCGTGCGCTGGACGATGGGGAATCCCCCTCGTGAATGCCATCGAACTGGCGTTGAAGAAGCAGCTGCTGTTGCTCGAGGCAGTCGGGCAAAGGGAAGAGCTCTCCCGCCACGCGGCCGGGTTGCAGCCCATTTTCCATGTGGTGGACCGCGCGCATGACGGCGTGCGCTGGGTCGGCCGCCATCCCGAAGTCGTCGCCGGCGGCGTGGCCTTGCTCGCTGCCGCGCGCCCCGGCGTGCGGCGTTTTCTCTGGCGCTGGGGCCGGCGCGCCTTCATTGGCTGGCAGCTCCTGCGCGAAAGCGAATTCTGGAGACAGATGCCCGCCCGACCATCAGGCGGCCTGAATTCGCGATAAACAAAGGGCATCCGCTCAAAGGCTGGATTGATATATCCTTCCTCGCCTTCGAACAAAAATAAGGGGGTTGTGCTGCAATGACGACGCAAGTCCGCTCGGTACTCTACGTGCGCATGCCGGTCTGGAAGATCTGGCCAGGCGGCGTCGTCTATCTGGCCGATTTCATCCACAAGCAGCGCCCCGATATCCGCCAGGAAATCCTCGATCTGGCCGTCGTCCCGCCGCAACAGCGCCGGGAAACGGTGATCGCCCGCGTGCGCGAACTCCAGCCCGATGTCGTCGCCTTCTCCTGGCGCAACATGCAGACCTTCGGGCCGCATCCGGAGAACGACGCGCTCGACGTGGTCATGAACTTCGACCACTCGCCGAACCTCTGGAAGCGACTCAAGTCCGCCTGGCAGGCCGTCGGCATCATCGCCGACTATGCCGGCCAGCGGCTGCGCAACCTCGGCTACCTCAAGCTGGTCCGCCAGTTGCTGCCCCAAACCCGCCTGGTCGTCGGCGGCACGGCCGTCTCGATCTTCGGCCGCTACGTCGCCGAGCGCTGCCCGACCGATACCGTCGTCGTCGTCGGCGAGGGCGAGGACGCGATGCTGTCCATCGTCGATGGACAGGGCACGCCGGCCGGCCACCACTTCTACAAGGATGGCCGCGGGCAGGTGCATCACCACCCGGCCGAGGAGAACTTCGACCTTGGCCAGCTCACCGCTGTCGACTTCCCCTACATCGAATCGATTTTTCCGGCCTTCCCGCAGTATGTCGGCCCGGAGGTACCCGACGCCTCGATCGGCGTCCATACCAAGCGCGGTTGCCCTTTCCAGTGCCATTTCTGCCTCTACAACAAGATCGAGGGCGCCCAGCAGCGCTACCGCGATCCGGCCGAAGTGGCGAAAGAAGTCGAGGTGCTCAACAAACGGTACGGCGTGAAGCACATCTGGTTTACCGACGCCCAGTTCTGTTCGACCCGCCGCAGCATGACGCACGCCGAAGCCATCCTCGACGAGATGCTTGCACGGCAGGTCAAGGTGCGCTGGACCGGCTACCTGCGCCTCAACTACCTGACCCCGGCGATCGCCCGCAAGATGCTGGACAGCGGTCTGGAAAGCCTCGACCTGTCCTTCACCGGTTCGCAGGACATGATCGAGAGCCTGACACTCGGCTATGAACTCGAGCAGCAGATGGGCGCCTTCCGCCAGTTCAAGGAGGCGATGACCGGCGAACACGCCGACCTCAAGGTCAAGCTCTACCTGCCCCTCAATGCCCCGGGCGAAACGCTGCAGACCCTGCGCGCGACCATGGCCCGCATCGACGAGCTATACACGATGTTCGGCCGCGACAAGGTCCTCCCCTTTATCTTCTTCGTCGGCGTCCAGCCCAATACACCGGTCGAGAAGCGGCTCATCGCCGACGGCTACCTGCCGAAGCACTACGATCCGCTGACGCTGAATCCCTTCATCATCAAGAAGCTGCTCTACAACCCGCAGCCCCTCGGCCGCCTGATCGGCCGCGCCTACCTGCGCGCGCTCGAGTATTCGAGCAAGCTCGACGACACCACCGGCGAATACGTCGGCCGCGCGACGCTCCAGATCCTGGAACAGGAACTGCCGGCCGGGCCGGTGCCGTCCCGCCAGCGCCGACTGTTCTGGATCCTGCCCGCCACCGAACGCTCGGAAACCTGAGCCTAGCGGCTACAGGCCCATGCAGACGTACTTGGTTTCGAGGTACTCCTCGATGCCATACCGCGAGCCTTCGCGGCCGATGCCCGACTGCTTGACGCCGCCGAACGGCGCCACTTCGTTGGCGATCAGGCCGACATTCACGCCGACCATGCCGTACTCGAGCGCCTCGGCGACGCGCCAGACGCGTCCAAGGTCGCGTGCATAAAAATAACTCGCCAACCCGTACTCGGTGGCGTTGGCCAGCGCGATCACCTCGGCTTCGTCAGAAAACTTGAACAGCGGCGCGACCGGCCCGAAGGTTTCCTCGCGCGCGCAGCGCATCGCCGGCGTCACGTCCGCCAGCACGGTCGGCTCGAAGAAGGTGCCGCCCAGCGCATGCCGCTTGCCACCCGTCAGCACCCGGGCGCCCAAAGCCACCGCATCGGCGACGTGCGCCTCGACCTTGGCCAGCGCCTGGTCGTCGATCAGCGGCCCCTGTGTCACGCCAGCCTCGGTGCCGGTGCCCACCTTGAGTTCGCCCACCTTCGCCGCCAGCTTTTGGGCAAAATCCTCATACACACCGGCCTGCACCAGCAACCGGTTGGCACACACGCAGGTCTGGCCGGCATTGCGGTATTTCGAGGCGATCGCCCCGGCAACCGCCGCATCGACGTCCGCATCGTCGAACACGATGAAGGGCGCGTTGCCGCCGAGTTCCAGCGAGACCTTCTTCAGCGTCGGCGCGCACTGCGCCATCAACAGGCGGCCGACTTCCGTCGAACCGGTGAAGGACAGCTTGCGCACCGTCGGGTTGCCGGTCAGCTCGGCACCAATGGCCGGGGCACTGGCGGCCGAGCCGGTGACGAGATTGAATACCCCCGCCGGGAAGCCGGCGCGTTCGGCCAGTACCGCCAGCGCCAGCGCGGTCAGCGGGGTCTGCTCGGCCGGCTTGACCACCACCGGGCAGCCGGCGGCGAGCGCCGGCGCGACCTTGCGCGTGATCATCGCGGCCGGGAAGTTCCACGGCGTGATCGCCGCGCAAACGCCGATCGGCTGCTTGAGGACGACCAGCCGCTGGCCGGCGATGGTCTGGGGAATCACGTCGCCGTAGGTGCGCTTCGCCTCCTCGGCGAACCACTCGACGAAGCTGGCGGCATACAGCGCCTCGCCGCGCGCCTCGGCGAGCGGCTTGCCCTGCTCGCTGGTCATCAGCAGCGCAAGGTCATCGGCATGGGCGACGATCAGGTCGAACCAGTGGCGCAGGATCGCGCCGCGCTGCTTGGCCGTCAGCGCACGCCACGCCGGCCACGCCGCGTCGGCTGCCGCGATCGCCCGGCGCGTTTCGGCCGCGCCCAGGTCCGGCACGGCCGCGAGCGCTGCCCCGGTGGCCGGATTGCGGATCGTCACGGTGGCGCCGCTGTCGGCGGCCAACCAGGCACCGTCGATGAATGCCTGCTCGCGGAACAGTCCGGGATCGCGCAACGGGAGGACTGATTGCATGGCCTTGGCTCCTTTTCTTCCTTTATTTGTCGGGTTTCGACCGAGTCTACCGGAATAGGATTGACGCATGCGCCTGCCGATTCCGCTCGCCCCTCTTCTGTTGCTCCTGTTGATCGCTGGCTGCGGCCACTTCGCCAGTGCGCCGGCACCGACAGCCGCCCACCTGCCCCGTGCCCCCGCCGATCCGGGCGGTGCGATCGATCCGCGCGCCCACGAAGTCGTGCTGTTTTCCCTCGGCCTCATCGACACCGGCTATCGCTTCGGCGGCAAGAATCCTGACGCCGGCCTCGATTGCAGCGGCATGGTCAGCTACGTGTTCGAGAACGCGGCCGGCGTGCGGCTGAGCGGTTCCGCCGCCGACCTGGCGCAACAGAGCCGGCCGGTGAACGGCGAAGGCCTGCGCCCGGGCGACCTGGTGTTCTTCAACACCCGCAACAAGCCGCGCTCACATGTCGGCATCTACATTGGCGACGGCCGCTTCATCCATGCTCCCAGCACCAACGGCAAGGTCCGCACCGACAACCTCACGCGCGGTTGGTTCGCCACCCGGTTCGAAGAAGCGCGGACGGTTTTCGACTAGGCGGATCGGCTAGCTCCGGCGGCGGCTCAGGGCGTTGCGGGCCACCTTGTACACCGCGCCGCAGGGCAGGCAGAAGGATTTCGGGCAGGTCAGGTCCTGGTTGCGCCAGATGGCGGAGAACCAGAACAGCCATCCGAATGTGGCGCCCGCCACCACGAACAGCAGCAGCAGGAAACCGAACAGGTAAGGGCCGCCATACAGCGGCAGCACGCACAGCAGGCCACCAAGGGCGCCAAGCAGCACGAAGCGCCACGCCTCCCAGAGGCCGCGCTTGCAACAGTAGTAGAGCGAGGGAAAACCCACCATCAGGACGCAGACGAACACGCCCAGCGCGCCCCGCCCGGCGGCAAAACCGGCTTCGCCGGAGCCCATCCAGAATATCAGCGCGGCGAACAAGGCCGCCTCACCCAGCAGGGCGAGCACCACACGACGCATCCTGTTCCTCCTCCGGTCGGCTGCAATTCAGTCGCCGACCGGAGGCATTGTGTCACATCAGCCCCACAACCTCCGACTATCGATCAATAGGCTGGGATCGTGCGCCAGCCTTCGGGACAGTACTGCACGTTCGGATAGTAGGCCTGATAACTTTCGCAGAAATACGCCATGCGTCCCGGCGGTTGCGGGGCAGGTACGACCACGGCCGGCGGCGTGGCGATCGAATAGAGCACGGTGCCGAGCGCCAGTCCCGCGACTCCCCAGGCCAGCGGACCGGGGCCACCATGGCGATGATGATGACGCACCACAGGCGGTCCGTAATGATGCGGCCGGAAGTGCCGGTCGCGGCCGTGCGGACCGGCAAATGCGGGCAGGGAGCCGGCCAGCAGGGTGGCAGCGAGCAAACCGGCGAGAATCTTTTTCATGTTGAACACCTCCTGCTCCAAAAAACGCGCATTCCCGACTGCCGCTGACAGCGCATTTGTAAGGCTTTGTATCCGGCACGCGAAAGTCAGCGCTGGCGGGACGGCACGGCGGCGCCTGCCGGGCATGGTTCAATAGCGCATGGACACGCTGATTGCCCTCGCCATCGCCGGCACCGCCACGGGCTGTGTCTACGCGCTGGTGGCGCTCGGCTTCGTGCTGATCTGGAAATGCACCGAAGTGGTGAATTTCGCCCACGGCGAACTGATGATGCTCGGCGGCTTCACGGGACTTGGCCTCGCGACGCTGGGCTGGCCCTGGCCGCTGGCGCTGGCGGGCGCTGCCCTGGCCAGCGCCCTGTTCGGCCTGCTGGCGGAGCGGATCGTGCTGCGTCCCCTGCTCGGCCAGCCGCACATTCCCATCGTGATGACCACGCTCGGACTCGGCTTCATGCTCAAGGGCGCGGTCACCATGATCCCCGGCGCGGGCACCGAAACCCATGCGCTGCCGACGCCCTTCGGCGGACAATCGGTCGCGTTCGCCGGCGCGACGGTCGCCGCCGACCACCTGCTGGTCATCGGCGTCACCCTGCTGCTGGGCGCGGCGCTGTTCGTCTTCTTCCAGTTCGCTCCGCTCGGCAAGGCGTTGCGGGCAACGGCGCAGAATCCGCTCGGTGCGCGCCTCGTCGGCATCCCGCTCGCCCGGATGCAGGGCCTCGTCTGGGCGCTCGCCGCCGGATTGGCTGCGGTGGCCGGCGTACTGCTGGCACCCGTGACCTTCGTGCATGCCCACATGGGGCTGATCGGCCTCAAGGCGCTGCCGGCCGCGGTGATCGGGGGCTTTGGCAGCATCCCCGGCGCGGTCGCGGGCGGCCTGTTGCTCGGGCTGGTCGAAGCCTTCGCCGGTTTCTATGCGCCGGACGGGATCAAGGACATCGCGGCCCACCTGCTGGTGCTGGCGGTGCTGCTGTGGCGACCGGCCGGCCTGTTCGGCCGCCCGCAGGAGAACACCTGATGCGGCGGATCCTCTCGATTGCTGTGCTGGTCGCCCTGCTGACCGCTCCGGCGTTCCTGTCGCCGTGGGGATTGTCGCAGCTGACCTTCGTCGCGATCTACGTCATCGCCGGCACCGGCCTGATGCTGCTGGCGGGGACGGCCGGCCAGCTCTCGCTGTGCCACGCCGCCTTCATCGGCGTGGGTGCCTACGTCGAAGCGATCCTCCAGCAGCACGGCTGGCCCGTGTTCCTCTCGCTGCCCGCCGCCGCGCTGCTCGCGGCGGCCACGGGCGTGCTGGCCGCCTGGCCGGCACGCCGGCTCGCGGGCATCTACCTCGCCATCGCCACGCTGTCCTTCGGCTTCATCGTCCAGGAAGTCTTCGTGCGCTGGGAGTCGATCACCGGCGGCAATGCCGGCCTTGTCGTGGCGACGCTGGGCGCAGGAATGCAGTACGGGCTGGCGCTCGCCTGCGCGCTGGCGGCGCTTTGGTTGAGCAGCCGGGTGAACGCCTCGCGCTTCGGCCGTGCGCTCGTGTCGCTGCGCGAGGATCCGACCGCGGCGAATACCCTCGGCGTCGCCGTGCCGCAACTCAAGGTCGTCGCCTTTGCGCTCGCGGCCGCACTGGGCGGCCTGGCTGGCGGGCTCTACGCCCATCAACTGCGGTTCATCAGTCCCGAACAGTTCGACTGGGTGATGTCGATCGAGTTGCTGATGATGCTGGTGATCGGCGGCCTCGGCACGCGCGCCGGCATCGTGCTCGGCGCCGCCTTCCTCATCGCCCTGCCGCAGGCAATTGCGCTGCTGCGCGACACGCTGGGGTGGACCACGCCGCCCGCCGGCATCGAACTGTTCGCCTTCGGCTTCGTGCTGGTGCTGGTGCTGCGCTACGCACCCGCCGGACTGGCGGGCGGGCTCGGCAAGTCCGCTTCCCTATAATCGCCGCCCATTCGTTTCTTGATCCGGAGACACCGATGCGCTCGTTCTTGCTGACCCTTGCCCTCGCCTGCCTGTCATCCATCGCCCTGGCCGGGGGCATCACGCCCAAGGAGATCCGCGTCGGCAGCCTGCAGGACCTGTCCGGGCCGATCGCCTCGCTCGGCGTGCATTTCCGCAACGGCACGCAGATGCGCTTCGACGAGGAGAACACCAAAGGGGGCGTGCATGGCCGGCAACTGAAACTGCTCGTCGAGGACACCGGCTACGACCCGAAACGCGCCGTGCTGGCAACCGAGAAACTGCTCGGCACCGGCGTTTTCGCCGTAATCCACAACCTCGGCTCGCCGGTCGTCATGGCGACCATGCCGCGCTTTCTCGACGCTGGCGTGCTGCACCTGTTCCCCGGCGCGCCGCTGAAGGACGTCTATGAACCGGTGCATCCGCTCAAGTTCGGCATGAGCCCGTCCTATACCCAGTCGGTGCCGCCCGGCGCACGTCACCTGATTCGCGAAAACGGTTTCAAGCGCGTCGGCATCCTCTATCAGGACGACGACATGGGACGCGAGGTGCTGCGCGGCATCGACGGCCTGCTCGGCGAACTCGGCCTTAAGTGGTGCGAACAGACCAGCTACAAGCGCGGCGCCACCGACTTCGCGGCGCAGATCGCGCGCCTCAAGGCCGCCGATTGCGATTTCGTCGTGCTAGGCACCGTGGTGCGCGAAACCATCGGCGCCTACACCGAAGCGCGGCGCGGCGGCTGGCAGGTGCCGATGCTCGTCACCGCCTCGGGCTACACCGCGCAGGTGCCGCAACTGGGCGGCGCGGCAATGGACGGGCTCTACGCTGTCGCGTTGGTGCCACAGCCCGAACCCGATGGGGCGAACCGTGCGCTCGCCGACTGGATCGTGCGCTAC
>CAZTWA010000075.1:2513-11581 GCA_964617225.1 uncultured Methyloversatilis sp. | reverse complement strand
CCAGATTGAAGCGCTTGGTCATGGGTCCAGTATAGACAGCCTTTTATCGGCCTAGATGCCTTCGGGAAGCAAGGCATTCAACGCGGCCAGGCTGTGCGGCGCGTCGGCACGTTCCTCGATACCCTGTTGCAGGAAGGTATCCATCGGGGCATGCACCTCGATCGCACGATCAAGCAGGGGGTCGGAACCCGGGACATAGGCGCCGACGGCGATGAGGTCGCGGGCCCTCTGGTAACGGGAATACAACTGCTTGAAACGGCGCACACGCTCGAGATGCACCGGGGTGATGAGGTTCGTCATGGCGCGCGAGATCGACTGCTCGATGTCGATGGCAGGATAGTGTCCCGCGTCTGCCAACGAACGATTGAGCACGATATGACCGTCGAGAATCGCTCGCGCCGCGTCCGCGATAGGGTCCTGCTGGTCATCGCCTTCCACAAGTACGGTATAGAAGGCGGTGATCGAACCGCCGCCGGTCAGGCCGTTGCCCGCGCGCTCGACGAGTTGTGGCAGGCGTGCGAACACGCTCGGCGGGTATCCGCGAGTAACGGGGGGCTCGCCCACCGCAAGTGAAATCTCGCGCTGGGCCATGGCATAGCGCGTCAGCGAATCCATGATGAGCAGGACATGCCTGCCCTGATCGCGGAAATACTCGGCGATCGAGGTGGCATAGGAGGCGCCCTGCAGGCGCATCAGCGGGCTCACGTCGGCAGGCGCGGCGACGACGACCGAACGCTTGAGCCCTTCCCCGCCGAGATTCTGCTCGATGAACTCCTTGACTTCGCGGCCGCGCTCGCCGATCAGACCGACGACGATGATCTCGGCCGCGGTGTAACGCGCCATCATGCCCAGCAGGACGCTCTTGCCCACGCCGGAACCGGCGAACAGCCCCAATCGTTGTCCCCGTCCGACCGTCAGCAGGCTGTTGATACTGCGTATCCCGACGTCCAGTGACCGGTCGATGGGGGCGCGCTGCAGGGGATTGAAGGGACGGCTGATCAGCGACCGTGCGGGCTTGCTATCGAGCGGCCCCAGTTTGTCCAACGGCCGGCCGTTGCCGTCGACGACGCGGCCCAAAAGTTGCTCGCCGACCGGAAGGTGCTTGGCACGGTCGAAAGCGCGACGGAAGGGTTGCGCACCCTGTCCGATCTTCGGCGGCGGCGGGGGAATTTCCAATGGTGTGACATGCGAACCGGGTGCCAAACCATATACATCCTCGGTGGGCATCATGTACAGACGCTCGCCGGCGAAGCCGACCACTTCCGCCTCGATCATGCCGTCGCCTGGCACCTGGATGCGGCAGCTTGAACCGAGGGGCAACTTGAGGCCTGAAGCCTCCATGACCAGGCCGCTGATGCGGGTCAGGCGGCCACTGGTCTGGAAGGGCACGACGTCGGAGAGTTGCTTGCGGGTATTGGCGAGCAGGTCGCGCCACGCAGTACAGTGGGGCGACACGGTTATTCCTTTGTTTCCCAGGCGGTGGACACGCCAAGGTTCTCGATGACGCGCCGCCAGCGCGTGCTCGTCGAGGCATCGATCTGGCTGCCACCCGCCTCGAGCAGGCAGTCGCCAGGCTTGAGGGTGAGTTCTTCCAGAATCCGGTGGCCCGCGTGCGCTAGTGCATCGCCAAGGTATGACCTTACCAGCGAGGCGTCTTCCGGATTCAGGTAAATGGCGGCATGTTGGTGCGGCAGATAGGCAAGCGCTTCGTTCACCACAGTCAGCAGAGCTTCCGGACGTGCCGTGATTTCCTGTCGCACGACCTGTCGGGCGACTTCCACGGCGAGGGCGAGCAATTCGTCGGCGACCTGCTGATCGAATTCCTGCAACGCCTGTTCGAGTCCATCTGCAGCCTGGCCGATGCGCTTGGCTTCCGCCTGAGCTTTACCCTGGCCTTCGGCATAGCCATCGCGCTTACCGATCTGGAAACCGGATTGGTAACCCGCCTGATACCCATCCTCACGCGCTTCCGCGCAAAGGCGCTCAATCTCGGCACGGTCGAGCGGGGTTATGCCTGCGGTTTCGCCATGTGAGGAACCGGCCATGGCGTCATTCACCGCGACCGGTGTTTCCGTGTCAAAGCTGGCGAGTTCCCAGCGTTCCCAGGCCGTGAGTCCGCTCATATCATCTGGTCATCCGCGCCCTTGCCGCCGAGCTGGATCTGGCCTTCGTCGGCGAGGCGGCGCGCGATCTTGATGATTTCCTTCTGCTCGGCTTCGACCTCGGACAGGCGGACCGGGCCTTTCGACTCGAGGTCTTCCTTGAGCATTTCGGCGGCGCGCTGCGACATGTTCTTGAAAATCTTCTCGCGCAGTTCTGGTGAAGCACCCTTGAGCGCGAGAATGAGTGAGTCGGACTGGATTTCGCGCAGCAGGAGCTGGATGCCGCGATCATCGACTTCCATCAGGTTCTCGAAGACGAACATTTCGTCGAGGATCTTCTGCGCGAGGTCGGGGTCGTATTCGCGCACGTTGTCGACGATGGACGTCTCGGCGGCCTGGCCGACGAAGTTGAGGATTTCCGCCGCATGGCGGATGCCACCCATCGCCGCCTTCTTGACGTTGGCCGAGGCCCCGGCCATGAGGCGCGTCATCGCCTCGTTGAGTTCGCGCAGGGCCACCGGCTGCACGCCGTCGAGCGTGGCGATGCGCAGCAGCACGTCGTTGCGCAGGCGCTCGGTGAACAGCTTGAGAATCTCGCCGGCGTGGTCGTATTCCAGATGGACGAGAATGGTCGCGATGATCTGCGGGTGCTCGTTCTTGATCAGGTCGGCCACGGTCGCAGCATCCATCCACTTCAGGCTTTCGATGCCGGCGGTGTCGCCCCCCTGGAGGATGCGGCCGATCAGGTTGGCGGCCTTGTCGTCACCGAGCGCCTTGGTGAGCATGGAACGGATCATGTCCTGGTCCGCCGACAGGGATGCCCCTTTGGCCGTATGCGCTCCGACTTCGTCGATCAGTTGCTCGATCTTTTCGCGCGGCACCGACTTGACGGCGGCCATGGCATGGCCGAGTTTCTGCACCTCCTTGGGGCCGAGGTGCTTGAGCACTTCCGCCGCAGCATCCTCGCCCAGCGAGAGCAACAGCATGGCGCTCTTTTCAAGCCCTTCCTCAGGTCCCGGCACCCATCCACTCCTTGATCAAATCGGCGATGAGCTTCGGTTCCTGATGCGCGGTGTCGCGGGCGTGCTTGAGTTTGTCGTCGAAATTGCGGTTATGTTGTACGCCGACATGCGCGATTTCACTGACGCCCGCCGCTTCGGCGGCCGCCCTGCGCGCGGCCTCGGCACGCTGGGCCGCAGAGGCCAGCATTTCGAACACCGGCTTGAGCAGCTTGGTCCAGACCAGCCAGGCGATCACGGCGAAGATGAGGTACTGCGCCGCTACCTTTGCGAGGGCGATGATCTCCGGATCCTTCCACAGCGGGATATCGGGCAGCGCCTCGGCCTCGCTCTGCACGAAGCTGGCGGCCGCGACGTTGATCGTGTCGCCGCGCTTGTCGTTGAAGCCGACGGACTCCTTCACGAGGTCATTCACGCGCTTCAGTTCTTCGGCGGTCGGTGGGGTCGCCTTGCCTGGTTTGCCGTCGCTGCCGATGGGTCGCTTGTGATTCACGGCGACGGCCACCGACAGGCGCTTCACGCCGCCCGCGGTACCCCGCGTGTGGCGCACGGTCTTGTCGAGCTCGTAGTTGATCGTCGCGTTGCGCGTGTAGTTGCCGGCCTGTCCCGCGCCGGCCGCCGCGCCGCCGACCTGTGGATTGGTGATCGGAGCGGTGGCCGGAACGGGCGGCTGATTCGTGAGCGCGCCGGGAACACCGACCGCCGGCGGGCTGCCGGCACCGGTTTCGGCGGTCTGCTGGCTGCGGATGGCGGTATCCGGGGCCGGGTTCGGCAGATAACTTTCCTCGACCTGGTCGATCTGGTTGAAATCGATTTCGGCGGCGACCTGCGTGCGGAAGTTGCCCTTGCCGAGCAGCGGCTCGAGGATCGTTTCGATGCGGCGGGCGTACTGCGCCTCGACTTCCTTGACGTAGCCGATCTGGCTGGGGTTCATCCCGTCGGTCTTGAACCCGTCCTGGCGCTGCGATACCAGCTTGCCGTCCTGGTCGATCACGCTGACGTTGTTGGGCGCAAGCTGCGGCACCGAGGACGACACCAGATGCACGATGCCGGCGATCTGCGCGGGCTCCAGCGCGCGCCCCGGTTGGAGGCTGACCAGTACCGAGGCCGAAGGCTTGAGGTCGTCGCGCAGGAAGGCGGTCTGCTTCGGGATGGCGAGATGCACGCGCGCCGCGCGCACGGCGCCGAGCGCCTGGATCGAGCGGGCGAGTTCGCCTTCGAGGCCGCGCTGGTAATTGATCTGCTCGGCGAACTGGCTGGTGCCGAGCTTCTGGTTCTCCATCAGCTCGAAGCCGACCAGCCCGCCCTTGGGCAACCCCTGCGAGGCCAGCTTGAGGCGGACATCATGGACCTGATTGACCGGCACCATGATCGCGCCGCCACCTTCCGAATACTTGTAGGGGACGTTCTGTTGCTGCAGCGAAGCGACGATCTGGCCGCCGTCCTGGTCCGTCAGGTTCGAGAACAGCACGCCGTAGGGCGGTTCCTTGGTCCAGAGCCAGGCACCGACCAGCAGGGCGATGGCGAGCGCGACCGTGGCCATCGCCGTCAGTTTCTGGCGGGCATTGAGTTGGGACAGGGCGCCCAGGCCAAAGGGAGTGGCCGGTGCGGTCGTTGCCTGGTCTGCCATATGCGCTAAAAGGTCTCCAATGCGTGCTGAAGGATTCTTGCCTGACCAAGCAAGACGGGTTCCCGCAAGCAACGGCAAAAATTGCCGCCAATTCGGTTATTGTTCTGGTCCTATTCCACGTATTGCCGGCGCCGACTTTTTGCGAACATCCTTCCGCATGAACGCCGCCCCTCCTGTCGTGACTGAAATCCCCGTCGATCCCGCGCGGCTTGCCGAAGCCTTCCGCCTGTTCAACCAGGTCTCGGAAGAGTTGTCGACCGCCTACGGCGCCCTGGAGCGCCAGGTCGAGGCCCTGACCGCCGAGCTCGCCGCCGCCAACGCCGAAACGCAGCGGCTCCGGGAGCAGGCCGAGCGCAATGCCCGGCTGGCGGCGATGGGCGAGATGGCCGCGCAGCTCGCCCATCAGTTGCGCACGCCGCTGGCCGCCGCGCTGCTCTATGCCGGCAACCTCGAAAATCCCGACCTGCCCGAGGCCAGCCGCGTCAGCATTGCGCAGAAGACGGTGGGCCGGCTCAAGCATCTCGAGCGCCTGATTCAGGACATGCTGTTGTTCGCCCGTGGCGAAGTGCTGGGGCGCGAACCCTTCGAGGTGGCCGACCTGCTGCGCGAACTGGCGCACACCTTCGAGCCGCTGGCGCGCCCGCGCGGCGTCACCTTTGAACTCGGCGGCGTGACTGAGGGGCTGGCGCTCACCGGCAACCGCAAGGCGCTGGCCGGTGCGCTGACCAACCTGCTCGAAAACGCGCTGCAGGCCGTGGCGGACCACCCCGCCGCGAAAGTCAGCCTTGGCGTGACGGCATCGACGGACCTGCTGGCCTTCACCGTGCGCGACAACGGGCGCGGCATGGCCCCCGACGTCGTTACGCGGCTGTTCGAACCCTTTTTCACCACGCGTGCGGACGGCACGGGCCTCGGACTCGCGATCGCGCGCGGCGTCGCGCGCGCCCACGGCGGTGGCATCGACGTGGCGTCCGAACCGGGCGTGGGCACCGAATTCATCCTCACCGTCAGCCGTGGCATGGCGGAAATCCCTTCCCTGGAGCCCGCCTGATGGCAAACACCGCAATGCACATTCTGGTCGTCGAGGATGACGAGGCGCTGCGCGACGCGCTGCTGATCACGCTCGAAGCGGCCGGCCACCAGCCGAGCGGGGCGGATGGCGGCCCGGCGGCGCTGGCGCTGATCGAGCGCCAGTCGTTCCACATGGTGATCTCCGACCTGCGCATGAGTCCCATGGATGGCCTGCAGCTGCTCGGCGAAATCCGCCAGCGCAAGCCCGGCCTGCCTGTGCTGCTGATGACCGCCTTCGGCGACGTCGACAAGGCGGTGGCCGCGATGCGCGGCGGTGCCTGCGACTTCATGCTCAAGCCCTTCGAGCCCAAGGCGCTGCTCGAGCAGATCGCCCGCTATGCGATCCCGCCGGTCGCGGAAGGCGTGATCGCAGAAGACCCGCGCACGCGTGAAATACTGCTGCTCGCCGCGCGCGTGGCCAAGACCGACGCGACCGTGCTGCTCACCGGCGAATCGGGAACGGGCAAGGAAGTCTTCGCGCGCTACATCCATGATCAGTCGCAACGCAGCAAGGGCCCCTTCGTCGCGATCAACTGCGCGGCGATTCCTGACAACCTGCTCGAGGCGACGCTGTTCGGCTACGAAAAAGGCGCCTTCACCGGCGCGCAAAACGCGCAGGCCGGCAAGTTCGAGCAGGCCAGCGGCGGCACGCTGCTGCTCGACGAGATCTCGGAAATGCCGCTCGGCCTGCAGGCCAAGCTGCTGCGCGTGTTGCAAGAGCGCGAGGTCGAGCGCGTCGGCGGCAAGAAGCCGGTGGCGGTCGATATCCGCGTGCTGGCGACCTCGAACCGGGACATGGCGGCCGAAGTCGCGGCCGGCCGCTTCCGTGAAGACCTCTACTACCGCCTCAACGTGTTTCCGCTCCTGATTCCCGCGCTGCGCGAGCGGCCGGGCGACATCGTGCCGCTGGCCGAGCATTTCCTCGCCATGCATGGCACGCGCCTCGGGCGGGTGGCCCGCATCGCGCCGGACGCGGCGGCAAAACTTGCCGCCCATCCGTGGCCGGGCAACGTGCGCGAACTCGAAAACGTCATGCAGCGCGCGTTAATCCTCGCCCCTGGCGATGTCGTCGGCTCGGAGCACCTCCTGCTCTCCAACGCCGGCATGTCGCCGACGCTGGCGGCCGATATCCCCGCCGCTCCGGTGGCCGCGAGTGCCGTCCCGGCAGCGCTGACTTTCAGCGTGCCGCCTGCACAAGTCATTGTTTCCGCAGGAACGACACCCGCCAACATGAAGGATCTGGAGCGCCAGCACATCCTCGATACGCTGGCCAAGGTGGGCGGATCGCGCAAGAAGGCGATCGAACTGCTGGGCATCTCGGAGCGCACCCTGCGTTACAAGCTGGCCCAATACCGCGAGGAAGGCTATCTAAAAGACGACAGCGAGCCTGGGGAAAAATAACAGGACTGGAAACCCGGCACAGGCTTTGCTATAAACACCGCATGGCTATCGACACCCGCAACCTCGAACAGATGCTCACCGACCTGCGCGCTGCCAGCGCGGTCGCACAGGGCAAGTCGCCGTCCGCAACACAGGCCGCCGGCGGCGCCGATTTCGGCCAGGCGCTCAAGACCGCGATCGACCAGGTGAATGCCGCCCAGCAACAGGCGCAGCAACTCACCCAGGAATTCGCCAGCGGCGACAGCAACGTCAATCTGCAGGACGTGATGATCAACCTGCAGAAAGCCAGCCTGTCGTTCCAGCAAATGGTGCAGGTGAGGAACAAGCTCGTCACGGCCTATCAGGACGTGATGAACATGCCGGTCTGAATCTGACGGGCTTCTAGAAGCCGAGGCCGGATTCCCGCGCCTTTCGTTCGCGCTCCACCTTGATGATGTAACGCTGGATCAGCGTTGCCATCGGTCCCGGCAGCTTGACGAATTCACAGCCCGCGCGCTTGACGCGGGCACCACTTTTGAGCGTGATCTCGAAAATGCTGCACACCTTGATGGTGCACGTCACGATGCCGACTTCGGGCAATTCGATGCGGCAGTTCGGCACTTGCTGTTGCGTCTCGAAAGGCACGTTGTCCGGGGGCGCCGAGATGCCGATGCCGCCGCCGCTGATGTCGAAGATGGTCGCTTCGTGCAGGAATTCGCCGCCCGGTGCCTGCGGCAGGGACATGCGGCATTTCAAGGGGCGGGCGATCGGCGTGGTGAGGCGATAGAACTCGCGCCGCTGCAGGCGCAGCAATTCCTTGGGCAGGGCGCTGAGGAAAGCGGGGCGGCCCTCGTGCGTCACGGGCGTGAAGTCGCCGAGCAGGAACTGGATGCGCACCTTGTCGAGCAGCGCGACGCAGTAGTGGCGGCCGGCGGCCACCGCCTTGCGGTTGATCTCTTCGTCCGCGCCGACATCGAAAATCAGGTGGTCGTCCCCGAACGTCACCAGCATCGTCAGCAGCAGGTCCTGACCTTCATTGAAGAAGACGGTGATCTGCGACTTGTGGTCGCGCAGGCCGCGCAGCACCATCTGCACCTCGGCCAGGGTGCGCAACATGTACTTGTCGTATTCGCCCGGTTCGAGGATCGGCAGGGTCTGGGCGGCGGGCGCCTGGCCGGTGGGCGTTGCGGTGGGGGCGGTAATGTCTGTCATGGTCTCGCGAGTCGAGACCCGATTTTAAGACATTACGGCAGGCTGAGTGGCGGTGGCGCGGCTTCGGCGCTGCCTTGCTGCTCCACGCGGTACAGCCAGGCCAGCAGTTCAGCAACGGCGATGTAGAGCATTGGCGGAATATGGTCGTCGAGGTCGACCTGCGACAGCAGGGTGACCAGTTCCGGTGATTCGTGCACAAACACCCCATGCGCTTTTGCGCGCGCGATTATTTCGTCGGCGACCAGGCCGCGCCCCTTGGCGACGACGCGCGGCGCGGCATCACCCGGCGCATATTTCAGCGCGACGGCGAGCGCGCGGTCGGCCTCAGCCTTGCTTGGTGGGGTATTCATCTTCGGACCTGACATTGAAGCCCAGCAGCGGCACGCCGGCGGCGGTGAGTGCTGCCGCAAGTTCGGGTGCCGCCTCGCGCAGATCGGTTGCGCTGGTGCCGTCCGGCGTGGCGAGCGCGATGCTGACGCCCTTGGCCGAGAGTTGCAGGCTGGCCTCGATGCGGCCGAGCCGCGGCGTCGTCAACGAGAGCGCGGTACGCCAGTGGGCTTCCTCGTCGCTGCGGCCATCTGCCTCGCGTTCGCCATCCCACTCGATCTCCCAGTCCATTGCCTGGCGCGGCCAGACTTCGCCGTGCCAGAACAC
>CAZTWA010000075.1:0-2413 GCA_964617225.1 uncultured Methyloversatilis sp. | reverse complement strand
GCCAACAGTGGCTGGCCGCGGTTCAACTGCGCCGGCGGTGCGGCTTCGCCTTCGGCCGGTAGCAACTGGCCGATCAGGCGCGCGGCCGGGCTGAATTTGGCGTAGGCATAGGGGGCAACATTGCCTGTTTCGGCCGTCGTGGCTTTTGCGTCGACCTGCCGGGCGATGATCACGCGGGCCGAGCGGTCGAGGACGACCAGTTCGAGTTCGTCGCCCGCCTTGGCGCCTTCGGGCAATTGCAGCGTCAGTTGCTTGCCGGCGACCAACGCGCGGTAGGTGTTGTCGGGCAACGCCTGCTGGATGCGCGCGGAAAAAGTCTGGCCCGGCTGCAGTTCCGGTAGGTCCGACGGGATGGCACGTACCGGCTGAACCTGTTCGAGCAGGTTTGTCTCGGTTTGCATCCGCATGCGGATGGCGGCATCAGGCGGGATCAGCACCATGGTAGTTCAGGCCGAAGACGCTGGCGCGGCTGGCAGAAAACTGCTCAGCTAATCAGTGGCCGGCGCCGTAGATCGAGTCGGCCGGCCGCTTGCGCAGGGTGCCGGTCAGGAAGCGCCGCACCTGCTCCATCCACGGCTCGGTATGGCGGCGTACCTCGGCATCATCGCGCAGGATGCGCTGGATGAGGTCGTATTTTCTTTTCACCTCGAAGGGGCTCGCAGCGCTGTCGACATCCTGCAAAAGCGTATTTCGAAGCCCTTCGACCGAGTGTTCAAGATCAATCAGCCGATTCCAGTCGTTTGCGCGTGCGGCTTCCACCATGCGGGAGGAAAGGGCGCACATCTGTTCATAGATTTCAATCTGGGCAGGCATCGGCAGCATGGTAGCCTCACGCGAATTATCTGCAGACGGAAACAGCGGCCGGTTCGCCCGGCTTTTTCTTGCGGGCAGACGAAGAGCCAGATCAGGCGCCATATTTCCTCAGTAAACGAAGTTCTTGGGCGTTGCTTTGCATGCTCAGTTCGCATTCGTTCATCCAGGCTTGAACGAGTGTGCGAATTTCTGCATCCTGAGCCAGGACGGTCGTGATCAACGCGTTCTTCCGTTGTCGAGCACTATCGTCGAGCAAGGTCTCGGCATCGAGCGGTTTCATGGCGGCAACTAGAGCCCCGCGTTGCTGCTCGACGTTGATCAAGGTTTCCCACTCACTGCGTTGAGCTGCTTCGCGCATTCGATCCGTCAGTGACGAAAGCGCCTCGTAATTCGCAATGACTCGGAGTGCGCTCATGGCGGCACTTACGGCTAGCGGGAGGGTCAGGCGGCTGCCGGTTGAATTACCTTTGGACGAATGGTGTTCCAGGCATCCTGCAATTCCGCCAGCAGCCTCGTCACTTCATCCAGCATCGTGGTGTCGTTGTTCAGGTTGGCTTCCACCAGGCGCTTGTTCATGTAGCTGTACAGCCCGAAGAGGTTTTGAGCGATCTCGCCGCCGGACTTCATGTCCAGACTGGCCTGCAGACCTTCGCCGATGATCGCGATAGCCTTGGAAATGGCTTTGCCCTTCGCTTCCATGTGCCGGTTCTGCATTTCGTACTTGGCTTCGGAGATCGCCAGGAGCGCGCCCTGAAACAGCATGGCGATCAGTTTGTGCGGGTCGGCGCCCATCACGCTGGTTTCCAGTCCGACATCCTTGTATGCCTTGATTCCGACGGAGGTGTTCATCATGTTTCCTTGGCTTAGTCGTACTGGGATGTCAGGTAGTTGCTGGTGTCGCTCATGCGACTCAAGAGGATGTTCAGGTTGCTGTAAGTCGTCGTATAGCGCTGTTTCAACGCGACCATTTGCAGTTCGAGACGTTCGATCTGGTCGTTGTAGCTGTCAATGGAAGAATTCAGGTTCTGGGTGCGCTCATAGATGAGCCCCCCCGTCTGGGTCACTGTGCTTGCCCAATCACCCAGCCGGGTCGCAAAGCCCGTGGCGCCGTTGAAGAGATTCACGACATCATCAAAATCACCGGCCAGTGCGCTGCTCAGCTTGCTGCTGTCCAGTTTCAGATTACCGCCAGCCTGGGTAGTGATGCCGACTTCCGCCAGATAGCTCAAGGTACCGCCACTGGCCGGTGTCGAAAAAATGCTGCGTAGTTGGTCAAGCATCTGTCGTGCCGCGCCGTCGCCAGCCAACACTCCCGCTTTCTTGGTGTCGGTGCCATAGGCAGTGACCGTTTTCAGCTGGGTGGCCAAGGCATTGTAGGCCTCGACAAACTTGCCAGCCGCCGCCTCGATGGCCTTCGTGTCGCGCGCGACTGTCAGAGTCGTCGCCGTCGTGGTTTCACTCTTGAGCGTCAGGGTTACGCCCTGAATGGCATCGGTAATCGTGTTGGTCGCGCTGGTGATCGCAATGCCATTGACAGTAAAGCTGGCATTCTGTGCCGCTGCAGACTGGGACATCGCTGCAGGATCGTAATCCACATCAG
>CAZTWA010000074.1:0-11611 GCA_964617225.1 uncultured Methyloversatilis sp. | reverse complement strand
TTCTCGCTGACGCTGGCCGGCTACTGGTTCGGCAACCTGCCGGTGGTGAAGAACAACCTCTCGCTGGTCATCGTCGGCATCGTCGTCGTCTCGGTCCTGCCGATGGCCATCGGCTGGCTGCGCTCGCGTCTCGCAACCGCGCGCTGATGAACCGACGCTGCTTCCTGCTGGCATCGATCTTCCTTCCCCTCACCGGCTGCCTGTCGAGCCCCGGCCAGCTGGCCAAGACCGATATCGACCGCATTGCCGACCTGCACCGGCGCGAGGCCTTCGCGAGCCTCAGGCGGCTCACGGAAAAGCTCTATCGCCGCAATCCGCGCGAGTGGAAAAAGGGCGGGCATGCCAGCCTCGAAGCGGCGCTGGCGCAACTGACCGATCCGGCGCGTGCCGGGCTCTCGCCGGAGGCCATGGTATCGGGAGGCCGACGGGGCCCGGCCGTGCTGCTGGCGGGCTTGCGCGACGACTATCCGCTGGACCGCGTCGCCGCCTTCGCCGGCGGGCTGAACAACATGATCTACGATGCCTTCGACGGCAAGCCGGAGTTCTTCGTGCTCGACGACCTCGATGCGCAGAAGCTCTACAATGCGGCGCGCAATGTCGAGATCGCCGCCTGGAAGCTCGCCCATGCGCGTCGCACGCAGCCCGAGGCGGACCTTCCGGCGGGCATGCCGATCCTCCTGTCCAACGAAATGACCCCCGTGCACAACCTCAGTTTCGAACGCGAATTCGGCCGGCTGATCGGCAGCCTCGAACTCCTGTCGCAGATCGCCGCGGACAAGTCGAACCGCACCGTCGTCAAGGTCGTGCACAATCTCGCCACCGCCGTTTTCCTGCCCATCAAATGAAGCACTACGTCATCCTCATTTCCGGCCGCGGCAGCAACATGCAGTCGCTCCTCGACGCCCAGCTGCCCGGCACCTGCGCCGCGGTGATCAGCAACCGCCCCGAGGCGGCCGGTCTGGCCTGGGCCACGGCGCGCGGCCTGCCAACCGTCGTGGTCGACCACAAGGCCTATCCCTCGCGGGAGGCCTTCGATGCGGCGCTGGCCGAGGCCATCGAGCGCGCGGCTGGCGGCCGTGCCGACCTGGTGTTGCTCGCCGGCTTCATGCGCGTGCTGACCGACGCCTTCGTCGAACGTTTCAGCGGCCGGCTCGTGAATATCCATCCGTCGCTGCTGCCGGCCTTCCCCGGTTTGCATACGCATCAGGCCGCGCTGCAGGCGGGTGTACGCCTGCATGGCTGCACCGTGCATTTCGTCACCCCGACGCTCGACTGCGGTCCCATCATCGTGCAGGCCGCCGTGCCGGTATTGCCCGAGGACACGGCCGGTACCCTCGCGGCGCGCGTGCTGGCGCAGGAACACCTCGCCTATCCGCAGGCGGCACGCGGCATCCTCGAAGGCCGCTGCCGGCTTGAGGCGGGCCGGGTGATCTGGCACGACGACGCCACGTCGCCAACCGCCGCGCTGCGCGTGCCCGCGGGATAGACGTGCTGCTGCCGTTCTGGCTGGCCCTGTCGGCCTCGATGGTGCTGCACATCGGCGTGCTCCTGACACCCGGCTGGGAATTGCCCCTGGACGACGAATCCGAGGCGGCCACGCTCGATGCGACCCTCGCTCTGCCGGCTGCGGTAGCCAAACCCAAACCGGCCACGCCGGCGCCCGTGGTGAGGAAACGGCCGCCACGGCCCATTCAGCCCACGCCGGCACCCACGCCTGCCGCACCGCAAGCCGAGATGCCCGCCGAGCCCGTCACCGCGAGTTCCGCCGTGTCCGAGTCGTCCCCTCTCATTCCGCCCGTTGCGCCGGTGGCAGAACCGGACGTCCCCGCAGCCGCCCCGGTTGCCCCTGTCGCTCCTATTGCCGTCCTGCCAGCGCCGACTTTCGCCAGCCGCTGGCCGCGTTCCGGACGGATCGTCTATCAGGTATCGCGCGGCGAGGACGGTTTCATCGTCGGCCAGAGCGAGCAGCGCTGGGAGCATGACGGCAGCAGTTATCGCCTCCATGCGGAAACCGAGACTACCGGCCTTGCCGCCCTGATCCGGCCGGCGAAGGTGGTGCAGGACAGCCGCGGCAGCTTCGATGCTGCCGGCTTGCGGCCGCACGCGTTCGAGACGCAGCGCGAGGGCAAGTCGAAGGACAGCGTGCGCTTCGATCCGGAGATGGGCCAGATCGTCCTGGACCGTGGCGGGACCGCACCGTTCGTCACGGCAGCCCAGGACATGCTTTCGCTGTTCTATCAACTGGCAGCACTTTCTTTCGATGTCCCAACCTATCCCCTTACCGTTGCCACCGGGCGCAAGGTCGCCACCTATACAATTGCGGTGGGGGCGGAAATGTCGCTCGATACGCCACAGGGCACGCGCCAGGTGCGCCATCTCAAGGTCACCGGCAATGCGCGGGAAGACGCGACCGAAATCTGGCTCGACGTGGCGACCCGCCTGCCGCTGAAAATCCGACACCGCGACCGCAAGGGCGAAATCTTCGACCAGGTCGCCATCCTCATCGACGTGGAACCACAACAATGAATACCCTGACGCGCACCCTGTTCGAACAAACCATCAACGTCGCCAGCGAACTGCTGCATTTTCGCCAGCCGGCGGATGCGGTGCTGTCCGCGTTCTTTCGCGCGCACCGCTGCGGCCCGCGCGAACGCGCCTTCATCGCCGAGGCCGGCTATGCGCTGTTGCGCCGCAAGCGCTCGCTCGCGGCCTGGATCGGGCCGGATGCCACCGTGAAGCAACTCGTGCTGGCCGCGCTGGTGCGCCACTGCGGAGTGAGCCAGCGCATGCTCGAGGCCGCCCTGTCCAAGCGCGATGCGGATTGGCTGTCCGAACTGAAGGCGAAACCGGAACCGGCCTTGACCCTGGCCGAACAGACCGACCTGCCCGACTGGCTCATCGAGCGCCTGTCCGCACTGATGCCGGAAGCCGAATTGCAGGCGCTGGCGCGCACGCTCAACCAGCCGGCACCGCTCGACCTGCGCGTGAATGCGCAGAAGACGAACCGCGCGGCGGTCCTCGCGCAATTGGCGGAGGAGGGCCTCGCCGCGACGGCCTGTCCGTACGCGCCGGAAGGCATCCGCCTCGCTGGCAAGCCTTTCCTGGCGAAGCATCCCCTGTTCCTCGATGGCAGCATCGAGGTGCAGGACGAGGGCAGCCAGTTGCTGGGCCACCTGCTCGCGCCGAAGCGCGGCGAGATGGTTGTCGACTTTTGTGCCGGCGCCGGCGGCAAGACGCTGTTGCTCGGTGCGCTGATGCGTTCGACCGGTCGCTTGTATGCCCTCGACGTGTCGGAAAAACGGCTCGCCAAGCTCAAGCCGCGCCTCGCGCGCTCCGGCCTGTCGAACGTGCATCCGATGGTCATTGCCCACGAAAACGACACACACGTGAAGCGGCTCGCCGGCAAGTGCGATCGTGTACTGGTGGATGCACCGTGTTCCGGCCTGGGCACGCTGCGGCGCAACCCGGACCTCAAGTGGCGGCAGACGCCGCAAAGCGTTGCCGAACTGGCGGTCAAGCAGGCCGCGATCCTTGCGGCGGCGGCGAAGCTCCTGAAGCCCGGCGGCCGGCTCGTCTATGCGACCTGCAGCCTGCTGCCCGAGGAGAATGCGCAGATCGTCGATGCCTTCCTGGCGGCGCATCCGGCCTATGCACGGCGCAGGGCGAGCGATGTGCTTGCCGCGCAGGGTATTGCGCTCGACCTGCCGGGCGACGACCTGCAGTTGCTGCCGCAGGTGCATGGCACGGACGGGTTCTACGCGGCGGTACTGGAACGCCAGGCGTGAAGCTCCTGCTGCTGGCCTGGCTGGCGTTGTGGTTGCCCGCGGTGCTGGCCGTCGAGTTGCCGGCCAAGGGGCGGGTCGAGGTGCTGTTCACGCCGTGGGACGATGCCGAGGGCGCGCTGCTGCGCGAAATCGGCCAGGCCCGCCGCAGCATTCGCGCCCAGGCCTTCCTCCTCACCAGCCGCAACATCACACGCGCACTGATTGCCGCCCACGACCGGGGCGTGCGGGTCGACGTGCTGGCCGATCGCGAGATGGTGGCCAAGGGCGAAAACTCGCGCATTCCCGACCTGCATTCGTCCGGCATCGAGGTGCGCCTCGAAACCCGGTATGCTTCCGCGCACAATAAAATCCTGTTGATCGACGTCGAGGGCAATCATCCCGTGGTCATTACCGGCAGCTACAACTTCACCTTCTCCGCGCAGGCCCGCAATGCGGAGAACCTGCTGATCCTGCGCGACAACCCGGCGCTGGCGCAAGCCTACCTGGCCAACTGGCAGCGTCATCGTGATGAGGCGTCGCCCTACGCAACGGGGATGGGGCAATGAACGAGCCGGCACCGATGGGCATCCTGTTGCGCGATCTCTGGGCGGACCTGCAGCAACCGCTGATCGTCTGGCAAATTGGCGTCCTGTTGGTCTGCCTGGGCGCGGCCTGGCTGGCGGATCGCTGGCTGCGCCAGCGACGCACGCAATCGGGCACCCCGGAAAGCCGGGCGCTGAACCTCGGCCAGCGCAGCCTGCAGCGCCTGATCTTCCCGCTGGTGGCGCTGGGGCTGGTCTGGCTGGTGCGCCCCTTGCTCGCACACTGGCACAGCGTCAACCTGCTGTCGCTGGCGATCCCGCTGCTGATGTCGCTGGCGGCGATCCGCATGGTGTTCTTCGCCCTGCGGCAGGGTGCCGGGGACGCGCACTGGCTGGCCAGTTTCGAGAAGGTGTTCGCTGCCTTCGCCTGGGGCGTGGTGGCGCTGCACATCAGCGGCCTGCTGCCGGAAGTCATCGACCTGCTCGACGGCATCCATTTCGGCCTCGGCAAGGAGCAACTCACGCTGTGGAAGCTCATGCAGGGTATCGGCATGGTGCTGGCCGGGCTCCTCGTTGCGCTGTGGCTCGGCGGGCTGGTCGAGGCGCGCCTGATGGCCGCCGAACGCATCGACGGCAACCTGCGCGTCGTCTTCGCGCGGCTGTCCCGCGCCGTGCTGATCGTGCTGGCGGTGCTCATCGGCCTGCCGCTGGTCGGTATCGACCTCACCATGTTGTCCGTCTTCGGCGGCGCGCTCGGCGTCGGTCTCGGCTTCGGCCTGCAGAAGATCGCGGCCAACTATGTCTCGGGCTTCATCATCCTGCTTGACCGTTCGATCCGCATCGGCAACATGATCGCGGTCGGCACCGAACGCGGGGTCGTCACCCGCATCACGACACGCTACACGCTGCTGCTCGCCCGCAACGGCATCGAGAAGATCGTGCCGAACGAAATGCTCATCGGCTCGGTGATCGCCAACGAGACGCATACCGACCCGCAGGTACGGGTTCCCCTGCAGGTACAAGTCGCCTATGGCAGCGACCTGCGGCAGGTGCAGCGCATCATGATCGACGCCGCGCTGTCCCAGCCCCGCGTGCTGACCGAACCGCCCCCGCGTGCGCACGTGGCGGCCTTCGCCGATTCCGGCGTCGACTTCGAACTGCGCTTCTGGATCGGCGATCCCGAGAATGGCATCATGCAGATCAAGTCGGATATCCACCTCGCGATCTGGGATGCCTTCACTGCCGCTGGTATCCAGATTCCCTTCCCGCAGCGCGAGGTGCGGTTGTTGCAGTGAAAGTCAGCGCTGGCGGGACGGCATCGCCGGCCCGCTTTGAGCGTTTTCGGACGGCAGGCTAGAGCAGCTGCAGCAGGGTGTCCCGGTCCGCGCCGTGCGGATCGAGCGGCCGCACTTCGATCTCCACTTGTGACCCTTGTAGCGGCGACAGTGCCTTGAGCGTTGCGCCGTCGATGTCCAGTGGCTTGGCCGACAGCAGTACGAAGTCGTCGCCCATCACCCGGAACACCAGCGTATCGGGATAACGTGCGATCAGCGTGGCGGAAAAGCCGGCCAGCGCGCGGTTGCCGGCCAGCCAGCCGCTGTCGGCGTTGATGTGGGAAAAGTGGTGCAGCAGCACGATGTAGGCATGTGTCAGGTGATCCGGCAGGCCATGGCGCAGCATGATCTGCAGGTAGTTCGCGTTGTGCGTGCCGGTGAGCTGGTCGTCGAAGAAGTAGGCGAAGCGCTGGTGCTCGAGCGGAGTCCGGGGCATCTGGTCGACGAGGGCCGGGGGCACCACGTCGCGCAGGGCTGTGCAGGCCGCGGCGACGACATCGGCGGCGAAGCGCGTACCGCTCTGCTGGCGCAGTTCTTCGAGCGCGGCCGGCACTTCCTTGCGGGCCTTGTAGATGCGGTTGCTGACCATCGCGTCGAAGCTGTCGGCCACGGCCATGATCTGCGCGAGGCGCGGGATCTCGCCACTCGTCAGACCGCGCGGGTAGCCCGAGCCGTCCTCGCGCTCGTGATGCGAGCGCATGATCTCGGCGAGTTCCTTGTACATGTCGATGCGATTGAGCGTCTCGTAACCTTCCTCGGCGTGCTGCTTGATCAGTTCGTATTCGAGCGGCGTGAGGATGCCCGGCTTGAGCAGCACGGCGTCGGGGATCGCGATCTTGCCGATGTCGTGCAGGATCGCGGCGCGCTTGAGCTTCTCGATCTCTTCCGGGCTGTGGCCGAGCCGGGCGGCGATCAGTTCGCAGTACTGGGCGACCCGCCGGGTGTGGCCGGCCGTGTAGGTGTCGCGCTTCTCGATCATGTCGACGAGCGAGAGGATGGTTTCCTCGTAGTTGTTGATGCGTTCCTGCTCGAGGCGGCGCGCTTCGGCTTGCTGAGTGTAGGCGTGGATGGCGAAGCCGATGTCGCCGGCCAGCTGTTCGAGCATCGCGACTTCCTCGGTGTCGAAGCCCTCGCTGCGGCTGCTCAGGATGCACAGATGGCCGATCGGCTGGGCGTAGGCATCGTGACGCAGTGGCAGGGCGACAACGGCGCGCACGCCGGCCTGGGCGAGTTCGGGGACGATCTTCGTCGGCTGCTTTTCCACGACGGTGCGATTGCTGGCCAGGGCTTCGTGGCTGGGGCCCTTGTCGCGGCAGGTGGTGAAATTGCGCATGATCTCCGCGGGCCCGTACGATTTCGCGGCGACGTCGAGGCTGCCCTCCCGCAGCAGGCCCACCCAGGCAAACACGTAGTCGGTGTCGGCGATCAGCCGGTCGCAACAGGTCTTGAGCATGTCCTCCATCGACGTGGACGTGATCAGGATCTGGTTCACGTCCGCCACCATCTTGACGATGTTGCGCAGGAACCGCTCGCGCTCCAGCAGGCCTTCCGTTTCACGCGTGCGCAGGCCGATGCGGTCTTCCAGTGAGGTGTTCAGATCGGACAGGGCGCTCTGGCTGGCACGCAGGCGCCGGTTCATGCGCACCATGTACACGGAGGCCAGGCTGGTTACGAGCAGTAGGAACATCGCGGCCACGATCCAGACGCCGTAAGCCTTCATCAGGTCCGTCGGCGTCAGTTTCAGTGCCTGTTCGTAAGGGCCGATGCGCAGGGTGCGCAGGGCCTCATGCACGGGCTGGTAGTTGAGCGGGAGGGTCCAGCCGGAAACGTTCCCGGCAATCGCCGCGGCATCGTCTGCGGGCATTTGCATCAGGGTGATGGCCACCTTGACAGCCAGTTCGTCCGGGACATGCCGCAGTCGCGCCAGCGGCCATTCGGGATAGAGCGCCGTACTGAGGAGGAAGGGGAATCCCTCCACCCGCTGGCGGTTGAGCACGTAGTAATCCTCGAGTCGGATCTTGCCCTCGGCCGCCATCTGCTCGAGGGTTTCGGTGCGTACCGTGCCGGCATCGACCTTGCCATCGCGCACCGCGTAAACCACGTCATCATGGGTGCCGCCGAAGTCGAGTCGGGCGAAGTCGGCGTGCGGCTCGATGTCCTGCCGCAGGAGTTCGCGCCAGCCGATGTGCCAGCCGCCGAACGAACTCGGATCGGTCGCGGCGAAGGTCTTGCCGCGCAGGTCGCCCAGCGTCCGGAGGTCCTTGCGGTCGGCACGCGCGAAGATCACCCCGCCGAAGGTGCTGTGGCCGGTATTGCCCATCAGCCGGCTTTTCAGCGTGGCGATGGCGCTCACACCGTAGAGCGATTCAAGCTCGATGTAATACGACGGGTTGGTCAGGACGAAGTCGATGCGGTCCTGCCGGACCGCGAGGCGCACCGCTTCGAAGTCGAGTGGCTCGATGCGGAAGTGATGGCCGGGAATTCGGTCTTCGAGGTAACGGGCGGTGGCGGCCCAGGTTGCCAGCGCCTTTTCCGATCCGCGCAGCGCAAGTACGCCGATGCTGACCTCCGCCGCGCTGACAGACGTCGCCCACCCTCCGATCAGAATCAACCACGCGAGGAACCGCTTCATTGCACCCCCTCGCGGCATTATCGCAAAAGCCAGGGAGACCTGTCCCCCTGCGTGGCTTTTCGATTGCGCGGGCCTACTCCGGTACGCAGATCTCGCCGCGCAGCATGGCCTGGAGCGTGCGCAGGGTCAGCAGCAGCAGCACGGTGCTCAGGATGGTCAGCAACAGCCAGCTTAAGGCGACGAAGAAGGTGCCACCGTGCTCGGCCATGATCAGTGTCGCGATGGTGATCGCCGCGAGCGGGAACGAGTAGGCCCAGGTCGAGAGGAAGAAGCGCAGGCGGAAGAAGCGCATGGCATTGGCGGCCAGCAGCAGCGTGAGGAACAGCGCGACGTTGTAGAGAATCTGCGCAAAGGCGTCGACGGTACCGCCAGTCAGCTTGAGCCAGGCGATGAAAGCGACGGCCGGCGGTGCGATGAGGATGAACAGCGTCGGCGTCAGGCGCTCGGGCAGGGGCTCATGGAAGAACAGGCGATACATGACGATGGTCAGCAGCACGATCCAGAAGATCAGCCCGATGCTGAAGAAGAACCACGAGATGCCGATCGGCGCGAAGGCGACGCCGGCGACCGGCACGATGACGTTGCCGACGACCGGGATGAACCAGGCCGGGTTGGCGTGCTTGATGTCGTAGCGTGTGTGGTGGATCCAGCTGCTCATCACGATGACGGTGAAGCACAGGTGCAGCGCTGCGCCGACCATCCAGAGTCCCTGCGCAAAGCCGGGCAGGGTATCGGCGAAGGCAACCGCGAGCAACAACAGGCAGATCGAGATCGCCGGGAAAAAGTTGAGGCGGACCGGGTGGGCGAATTCCTTCTTGACCGCCTCCCAGTGCGAGATCACCTTGGCGAGATAGCCCAGCGCGATCATGACGAAGAGGGCCAGGGCCCACCACTGCAGGGCCAGGCCGATTTCGGCGGGCAGCCCGAGGACGTGACCGGCCTTTTTCCAGGCGATGGCGAGGCCGCTGGTACCCATGACGGTCGCGAACAGCGGTATGGGATAGTGGGCCAGACGGGAATGGGGGGCCGGAGGGGCGGCAGGCGCAGTGGGTGCTGCAGCAGGGGCGGGATTGTTCATTGGGGATCCTTGTCGTTTCGGCCATTATATTAGCAATCGCTAAATCAGATTGGGTTCCTTGAGAAAAAACCAAGTGGAACAAAGCACTAGCCATAGGTTGCTGACATTAGTGGCATAATAACAGTCAATTGGCTGACAACTTGGCATTCAAATCATGGCACTCCATCCGCTGGCCGAACTGATTTCCTACCTGGAAACCTTGCCGGAGCCGCATATCCTGTGCGATTCGGATTACCACATCGTCGCGGCGAACAAGGCTTACCGGCGCAATTACGGCAGCGGCAATGCCATTGTGGGGCAAACCTGCTATGCCGTGTCGCATCGTTATGCGGCGCCCTGCGACAAGGCGGGGGAAACCTGCCCCCTCAAGCAGAGCATGCTGTCGGGACAGCGCGAACGCGTCCTGCACCTGCACCATACGCCGGATGGCGAGGCCTACGTGAATATCGAACTGGCCCCGGTGCATGGCGTGGATGGCAAACTGGCCTATTTCATCGAGAAGATGGAGCCGCTGGGCGTCTCCCATGGCCTGCCCGATGCCCGGGCGCTGGTTGGACGGGCGCCCACCTTCCGGCGCATGCTCGAACTAATGGCGCGCGTCGCCCCGTCGGATGCGACGGTGATGCTGCAGGGCGAATCCGGTACCGGCAAGGAACTGGTGGCGAAAGCGATCCATGACGCCAGCCGCCGGGCCGACCGTCCCTTCGTGGCGGTGGATTGCTCGGGACTGACCGAGACGCTGTTCGAGAGCGAGTTGTTTGGCCACGAAAAGGGTTCCTTCACCGGCGCTTCGGCGCGGCGCATCGGCTTGGTCGAGGCCGCGTCCGGGGGCACGCTGTTCCTCGATGAGCTCGGCGATATCCCCTTGGGCATGCAGGTCAAGCTGTTGCGCCTGCTCGAGACGGGGACGTTCCGGCGCGTCGGCGCCAGCGATTTCCTCAAGTCCGACATCCGCCTGATTTCGGCGACGCACCGCAACCTGCGCGCGATGGTGGCCGAAGGGCGTTTCCGGCAGGATCTTTACTATCGCCTGAATACCTTTCCGATCGTATTGCCGGCGCTGCGCGAGCGACGCTCGGATATTCCCCTGCTGGCCGAGGCGCTGCTTACGCGCGTTGCGCCGGGCCGTGAATTGGGTTTGGACGCCAAGGCCCTCGAGTGTCTGACGGCCTATGACTATCCCGGCAACGTGCGCGAATTGCGCAACGTGCTGGAACGGGCCAGCCTGCTTTGCGACGGTGACATGATCCAGCCGGAACACTTGCCGACCGAAGTGGTCGCGGCTGCCAGTGATGCGGATGGTGCGGCGCCGGCGCTGAAAGTCAGCGCCGGCAAGACGGCACAGCCGGATGAGTTCCCGAATGAATCCCCATTTCGTTCTGCACCGACTGTCCAGACGCCAACCCTGGCGGAACTCGAGGACGATGCGCTGCGGCAGCGTCTGGCAAACCATCGCGGCAATCGCAAGACGCTGGCAGCCGAACTGGGCATCAGCGAGCGGACGCTCTACCGGAAGCTGAGAAACATCCGGGACTGATGGGGTTGATGCCATCGTGGCAGAGTGTGGCAGTAAAGTCTGCCACACTGGCAGGCTAGCGGCGGTTCCAGACGACCTTCAAACCCTGCGCAGACGCGGTTCTTCAGCCTATCCCAATGTAAATAAAGGATAGTTGGTTTATCAGCGGGGTCTGGCACGGCTCTTGATATAGATAAGGCAGGAAGCGGTGCATTAGCATCGGGTTGCTGACAAATAGAGTGCCAAGTCCCCCCTGATCTTGGTCGTTCTAGATGACCTCCTCCACCGTCTGCCTTCGAGAAACCTTCCCTCAGGCTCGCAAGGCAAGACAAAAATCGGCAACCTGCACCGCTTCTTTTTTTTCGTCCGCAGAAAACAAAAACGCCAGCCGGATTGACCTCGGGCTGGCGTTGGCTGTGTCAGGCCTTGAATGGCCTGAGCGATGTTACTTCAGCTTGATTTCCTTGTAGAGCACGTGCTTGCGTGCCTTCGGATCGTACTTCATGAACTCCAGCTTTTCCGGCGTGGTGCGCTTGTTCTTGCTGGTGGTGTAGAAGTGCCCCGTACCCGCGGTGGATTCGAGCTTGATTTTTTCGCGGCCGCCTTTGGATGCCATGTTTGCTTACTCCTGTATCAAACGGCTTCGCCGCGTTCGCGCAATTCGGCGAGAACGACGTCGATGCCTTTCTTGTCGATGGTGCGCAGGCCGGCGTTCGAGACGCGCAGGCGCACCCAGCGGTTTTCG
>CAZTWA010000073.1:9861-11618 GCA_964617225.1 uncultured Methyloversatilis sp. | reverse complement strand
GACTGGCTGGCGCCCGGCACCCATATCAATGCCGCGGGCTCGAATGCCCTGATCCGTCGGGAAATCGACGAAAAGTCCGTCTCGCGCGCCAGCCGGATCTGTGTCGACAGCCGGGACACCGCCTTGCGCGAGGCCGGCGATTTGCTGCCGGCACTGGAAAAAGGCCGGATTCACGAACGGCAGCTCGTCGAACTGGGGGAGGTAATCGCCGGCATTCGCCCCGGTCGTACTGGGCCGCAGGACATTACACTTTTCGAATCGCAAGGCATGGCGATTCAGGATCTGGCCGTGGCCGCCCGGCTTCTGGCGCTGGCGCGGTCGCACGGCCTGGGTACGCATTTACCCTACGCAATTGACCCTTGAGCGGTTTTTCGCTCAAAAAAACATTGACTATCCTGAGGGTTGACTGCAAGAATGCAGCCTATCATGCTGTTTATACGTCAAGTTATATGTGTGTGGCCGTGCATTGTGGTGAGACACGCCAGTAGTGCTGTCCGTTTTCCGGGTAGCGCTTTGGCGCGGGATTGCTGAGATGCGTCCGTTTGATCTGTCCAACGCGATCGATATGGTCAGTTGCACGAATACCGGGCGGGTTCGTCAGAACAACGAGGATGCGGTATTTACCGACAGCCGGCTCGGCCTGGCCGTGCTCGCGGACGGCATGGGCGGACACAATGCGGGTGAAGTGGCCAGCAACATGGCGATCACGGCACTCAGCAGCGAACTTGGCCATGCCTTCAAGAAACAGCCGCCCTATTTGGTTGGTGCAAGCGGGGTACCGGTGGCGCATGAGTTTCTGTCGGATGTCATCATGCGCACGAATGCGGCCGTAAATCTGGCGGCTCGCAGCTATTCGAAGTTTTCCGGAATGGGCACGACCCTGGTGGCCGTGCAGTTCTACGACAACAAGTTCGTGGTCGCCCACGTCGGGGATTCGCGGCTCTACCGCTTGCGCGACGATTTCCTGACCCGGCTGACGCGCGATCACTCCCTGTTGCAGGAACAGATTGACAAAGGCATTATTTCACCTGATGAGGCGCGCTTCGCCCCGAACCGTAATCTGGTGACGCGCGCGCTTGGCGTCGATCCCACGGTCAGCGTCGACATGTGCGAGCACGAGGCCCTGCCGGGTGATATTTACCTTCTGTGTTCCGATGGCCTGAACGACATGGCGGAAGACAGGGAAATCGCGGCAATACTGACGGCATTTTCAGCAAATCTGCAACTTTGCGCGACACAACTGGTAGAAATGGCAAATGAACATGGCGGCCGGGACAATGTCTCGGTTATTCTTGCCAGGATCAGGGAGCCTTATCCGGCTCCCCGCTCGATCAGCCACTAGGACGAGGACCCTGTGGCATGGCGCATTTGCAACGATTGACGTCCTGAAGGAAGCTCAAGATGGCTAAGCTCATACTCAGCATGGACAACCTGGTGCTCAAGGAAATCCCTCTCGACAAGGAGCGGATCACCATTGGTCGCAAGGCGCAAAACGATATCCAGATCGACAATCTGGCCATTTCGGGTGTGCATGCGGTTGTCGTGACGATTCTTCATGATTCCTTCCTCGAGGATCAGGACAGCACCAACGGCACCTTCGTGAATGGTCAGCAGATCAAGAAGCACTTCCTGCAGAACAACGACGTCATCGAACTCGGCAAGTACCGGTTGAAGTACGTCAAGGAATTGACCCAGCACGTGTCGCAGGAAGAGTTCGAAAAGACGATGGTGCTGCGCCCTGACATGATGCGCAAGGC
>CAZTWA010000073.1:6231-9761 GCA_964617225.1 uncultured Methyloversatilis sp. | reverse complement strand
GCCTTCAGCCAGTCCTGCAGCGGCCCCGGCAGGGCTGCCCCTTGGCGCGATCCAGGTGCTGACCGGCAGCAATGCCGGCAGGACGCTTGACCTCGTGAAGTCCCTGACCACTCTCGGCAAGCCGGGCGTGCAGGTCGCGGTGATCGCACGCCGCCCCCACGGTTACTTCCTGACCCATGTCGAAGGGCCACGCTATCCGCAGGTGAATGGATCACCCATCGATATCCAGGCCCATCCCCTGAAAGATCACGACATCATCGAACTGGCCGGCGTGAAGATGGAGTTTTTCCTCAAGGACTGATGGCGACCCTACCGCGGCTGGGCAGATGAAAGTACGCATTCTTGGTTGCAGCGGAGGCATCGGCGGCCGTCACCTGCGCACGACGTCGCTGATGGTGGATAACGATGTCCTGATCGATTGCGGTACGGGCGTTGCTGACTTGTCGATTGCTGAGTTGTCGCAGATCGACCATGTGTTCCTGACGCATAGCCACATGGACCATATCGCCTGCCTGCCGTTGCTGATCGACACGGTGGGTGACATGCGGAACCGCCCACTGACGGTGCATTGCCTGCCGGCGACTGCGGAAATCCTGCAAAATCATATTTTCAACTGGTCCATCTGGCCGGATTTCACCGAGATTCCTTCCGCCGAGCAGCCCTGCCTGCGCTTCGATCGGCTTTCCGCCGGCGATTCCGTCTTGCTTGAGGGGAACCGGCGCGTTGCATTCCTGCCGGTAAATCATGCGGTGCCTGCGGTCGGGATCCAGGTCGATTCCGGCGTCAACAGCATCGTTTTCTCCGGTGATACCGGCCCCAGCCGCGCGTTTTGGGATGCTGTCAATGCGATCCCAAATCTGCATACCCTGCTGATCGAAACTGCCTTCTCGAACCGTGAGCGGAAACTCGCCGAATCCTCCCTGCACCTCTGCCCGAGCATGCTGGTCGAAGAGTTGCGCTGCCTGCAGTCTCGACCTGATTTGTTCATCACGCATCTCAAGCCCGGCCAGATCGAACTGACGATGGAGGAAATCGAAAACAGCATCGGCGAATTCCGTCCGCGCATGCTGCAGAACAACCAGGTGTTCGAGCTATGACAGAGCGCGTCGTGACGCCGGATATGCTCGCGCTCCTTTCGCCGCTGGCGCGACTGGGAACGGAAAGTCTCAGTCAAGCGGGTTCCCTCGCGAAACTTGAGACATTCAAGCAGGACAAGCATGCCCTTAATTTCGACTGGGCGCACAGGGTTGTTTATTTGCTGAACGGCGAACTTAAGGTGGTTTTCCCTGATGGCCGCATCCGGGTGTTCGTCGGCGGATGCGACGAGGCCTTGCTGCCTCTGACCGGTAGCGGCCGTCCTCCCTTGAGTGCGATGGCGATCACTGATGTGGACCTGCTCTGGTTCGACGAAAACGCCATCGATATCCTGTTTACCTGGGACCAGGTGGCACCACCGGCCTTGTCGTCGAGTCAGCATGTCACTGAAGTCAGCAAGGCCAACTGGCGCTCCATGTCGGGTTTTTTCGATGCGCGTCAATTGACGCGTGGAACCTTCGCCAGTCTGCCGCCGGCACATATCGAAAGCCTCTTGAGTTGTTTCCGGCGCCAGCCCGTCAAGGCAGGCGAGGTGATCGTACGGCAGAACGCACCGGGTAACTGTTACTACGTGATCGAACGGGGCCGTGCCCAGGTTACGCGCGAGGTATCCGGCGCCTGCATCGAACTGGCGGAACTGGATAGTGGCGATGCCTTCGGAGAAGAAGCGCTCATTGCCGGAACGCAGCGCAATGCCACGGTCACCATGAAGACGGATGGCGAGTTGCTGTGCCTTGACGGGGCCGACTTTGCCCGCTTGTTGCGTGCCCCGCTGTTGCGCAGCATCGATGCCGACCGGGCGCGTGCGCTCATCACCGGTGGAGGCTGGCTATGGCTCGATGTTCGCTTCCCTGCCGAATTCAAATCCGACGGATTGCCCGGGGCGATCAATATTCCGTTGAACGAGTTGCGGGATGCCTTGCCCAGCCTGCGCAAGGACAGGGAGTACATCGTGTATTGCCAAAGCGGGCGACGCAGTTCGGCAGCGGCTTTCCTGCTCTCGCAGCGCGGCTTTCACGCCACCCTGCTCGAGGGTGGGCTTAGGCAGTTGGACGGAATGGAAAGGGCGGTGGCATGAGCGCGATCCTGAGCCCGGCGTCCGTGGGACATAACGTCGATCCGCTGAGCGCCGGGGAACTGGGCAGTCGCCTGTCCTTCTTCAAGAACCTGCAGGCAGTGACCAACAAGATTCATGCGACGTCGAACATCGAGGAGATCATGCTCGAGTTGTCGCAGGATATCTGCGCCCTGTTCAATGCCGATCGACTGACCATTTATGCAGTCAGCGAAGATCGAAGCGCGATCGTTTCCAAGGTCAAGACGGGATTGAACTCGTTCAAGGATCTCAAGCTGCCGATTTCCGACCAGAGCATTGCGGGTTACGTCGCCCTGCAGCGTCAGGTCGTCAATATCCGTGATGTCTATGATGAAGCGGAGCTCAAGGCTATCAGCCCGAACCTGCGCTTCCTGCAGGAAGTGGATCGTCGGACCGGGTATCGCACCAAGCAGATGCTGGTCAGCCCCATCATCGACAACCATACCGATGATCTTCTCGGCGTCGTGCAGATCATTAACAATAAGGCTGGAACCCCGTTCGCCAGCTTCCAGGACGAGGGCATCAAGGGACTGTGCGAAACGCTGGCCATCGCATTCTCGCTGCGTGCGCGACCTGATCACGTCATCAAGACAAAGTACGACCATCTCGTCCTCGATGCCGTGATTACCGCCGACGAAATGGAGTTGGCCAGCAAGTCGGCGCGGCGCAAAAACGTGGATGTCGAAGAAGCGCTCATCACAGAGTTCCAGGTCAAACTATCGGTGATCGGCACGGCGCTCGCCAAGTTCTTCGGGGTGCCTTACGAGCCTTTCAAGCCGGATCGCATCAAGCCGATCGACCTGATGAAGAATCTGCGCCGCGAGTATGTTGAACAGAACCAGTGGTTGCCGATCGAGGATAGCAGGGAAGGCATCATCATCCTGACGCTCGATCCTGAGCAGCTCAAAAGCTCGCGTGTCGTCAATAACATCTTTCCACGCAACAAGATTGCCTATCGAGTCACAACGGTACGCGAGTTCCGGCAGACGGTGGATCAGTTCTTCGGTGGCAGCTTCAGCGATGACACCGATGTGGGGGATCTGCTCTCGGCGATGGACGAGGGGGAAGTCGAAAGCGACAGTGGTGACGAGGTTTCCGCGGCTGCTGACAACGAACTCGTCAAGCTGGTCAACAAGGTCATCATCGACGCCTATCAGCAGGGGGCGTCCGATATTCATATCGAACCTGGCATGGGCAAGGACCGGGTCGTGATCCGTTTCCGCCGTGATGGCTCACTGCAGAAATACATCGAGATACCCTACAGCTTCCGCAGTGCCATCGTCGCGCGCATCAAGATCATGTGTGATCTGGATATCTCCGAGAAGCGCCGGCCGCAGGA
>CAZTWA010000073.1:0-6131 GCA_964617225.1 uncultured Methyloversatilis sp. | reverse complement strand
ACCTTGCACTCGGTACTGAAAACGCTCAATACGCAGGACACCAAGATCTGGACGGCAGAAGACCCGGTCGAAATCACGCAGAAAGGCCTGCGCCAGGTGCAGATCAACAAGAAGGCAGGGCTTGATTTTGCCGTCATCATGCGCGCCTTCTTGCGAGCCGATCCGGACATCATCATGGTGGGTGAAATGCGCGATGCCGAAACCACGGGCATCGGCATCGAAGCTTCACTGACGGGTCACCTGGTCTTCGCGACCTTGCATACCAACAGCGCGCCAGAATCCATCATCCGGCTGCTCGACATGGGCATGGATCCATTCAACTTCTCTGACGCCCTGCTCGGCATTCTCGCCCAGCGTCTGGCCAAGAGACTTTGCAGCAAGTGTCGGGAAGCCTACGTGCCGGAGAGCGCCGAGATGAAGCACTTCCTCACCGAGTATTGCGAGGAGCTCATGTTTTCCGAGAGCTTCAAGCGCGACGGCAAGGCTGCCCAGGAAGCCATCTATCAGGAGTGGGTGAAGCGCTACGCCAACGAAAAGGGTCAATTCACGCTCTATCGTGCCAGGGAAGACGGCGATTGCGATGTTTGCGGAGGCACCGGCTACAAGGGGCGCGTGGGCCTGCATGAACTGATGGTTGGTACCGATGCGGTGAAAAAGCTCATTCAGGAACATGCACGTGTCGCACAGCTTCTGGCGCAGGCATTGGAAGATGGCATGCGTACGCTCAAGCAGGATGGCATGGAAAAGGTGCTGCAGGGCATTACCAACATGAAGCAGGTTCGCGCAGTCTGCATCAAGTAAACCGCTTCACGGAGTCGCGCATGAACTCGATGGAAGACCTGTTCAGGCGGCTTGAGCAACTCAACGATATCGGTGCGGCACTGTCGAGCGAGCGCGATATCGGGCGACTTTTAGAGAAGATCCTCCTCGCCGCCAAGACGATCACCCACGCCGATGGTGGAACGCTCTACCAGGTGAGCAAGGAACGACAGGCTCTGCGTTTCGAAATCGTTCATAACGATTCCCTGGGGATTGCACTGGGTGGCACCTCGGGGAACCGGATCGATTTCCCCGACCTGCCACTGAAAAACGCACAAGGCGAACCAAACACCTCAATGGTGGCCGCCTATGCTGCCATCCATGGCCGCACGGTCAATATTGCCGATGCCTACAGTGCGGCTGGCTTCGACTTTTCGGGCACGCGCAATTTCGATGCGCGGACCGGCTATCGATCGCAATCCTTTCTGACGGTGCCGATGAAAAATCACGAAGGTGCAATCATCGGCGTGCTCCAGCTGATCAATTCGAAGCACCCTCTAACTCACGAAGTACAAGCCTTTTCTCTTGCCGAAGAGCGGTTGGCCGAGTCGCTGGCTTCGCAGGCCGCTATCGCACTGACCAACCGGCTGCTGATCAGCCAGTTGGAAGCGCTCTTCGAGTCCTTCATCAAGCTGATCAACCTGGCCATCGACGAAAAGTCGCCCTATACCAGTGGCCACTGCCAGCGAGTCCCCGCCCTGACCATGATGATCGCCGAGGCCGTGAATGCCACCCGGGATGGACCGCTGGCAGGTTTCTCGATGTCCGGGGCGGATCTCTACGAGCTGAAGATCGCCGGCCTGCTGCACGATTGCGGCAAGGTGACTACCCCCGTTCATGTGGTTGACAAGTCGACCAAGCTGCAAACGATCTTCGACCGCATCGAACTCATCGATACCCGCTTCGAGGTGCTGAAGCGCGATGCGCAGATTGCCATGTTGCGCAAGCTGCTTGAACTACGCACGCAACAGGATGCGGCAGCCGAAACGGAATGCTGGGACGGCTATCGCGATGACCTGAAACAATTGGACGACGAGCGAGCGTTTCTGCGCCAGGTGAATGTCGGCAGCGAAGCCATGAGCAAGGACGATCAGCAGCGCGTGCGGGAAATCGGGGAAGCCCGATCCTGGCGCAACCCGGAAGGTGTCGATGCCGACTTTCTGAGCGCAGATGAAATCGAAAACCTGACCATCCGCTCCGGCACGCTCACTGCCCGGGAGCGCGAAATCATCAATCATCACATCGTCGCGACGATCCGGATGCTCGAAGCCCTGCCGTGGCCGAAGCACCTCGAGAAGGTGCCGGAGTACGCCGGCGGCCATCATGAGCGCATGGACGGCAAAGGCTATCCTCGGGGACTCACGCGCGAACAGATGTCTGTGCCGGCACGCATGATGGCCATTGCCGACATTTTCGAGGCGCTCACCGCGCGTGATCGGCCCTACAAAGCGGGCATGAAGCTCTCCGAAGCCCTCAACATCATGCACCGCTTCGCCGGCAACGGCCATATCGACCCGGACGTTTTTGCTGCATTCGTACAGCAGGGGGTGTTTCGACGTTACGCTGAGGTATTTCTCGACCCGGAACAGATTGATCAGGGCTGAGAGCGGCGAAAGTCAGCGCTGGCGAGACGGCATAAGACGCTTGACTGACGAAAATTGTCACATTGTGTCGTTAGCGATGTTTGTTGTAGTCAATATCCGGCCATTTCTCCGGCGAAATCGGGCTTAATGGGCTGGCACGCCCATTGCATAATCCTTGACAGCACGATTCGGGTGCTTTACCTAAGGAGAGAAAACATGCGCAAGATTCAACAAGGCTTTACCCTCATCGAACTGATGATCGTCGTCGCCATCATCGGCATTCTGGCCGCCATCGCGCTGCCTGCTTATCAGGACTACACGGTTCGCGCCAAGATTTCAGAAGGCATGATCGCCGCGAGTTCCGCGAAGATGACCGTTTCTGAAGCCTTCCAGTCTGACAACCTCGCTGGTGTGGCCGCTGCTGCCGCTGCTTGGGATGTGGCTGGTACGGCTACCAAGTATGTCCAGCAGGTTACGATTACTGCCGGTACCGGTGCCGTCACTGTGACGTATGCTGGTAATGCAAACAACGGTATTCCCGCCACAGAGAACGGTCATACTCTCATCTTCACGCCTTCTGTTGGTGGTGTTGCCCTGGCTGCCAACTCTGTCGGTGCGGTGGACTGGTCCTGCGGTTCTACACAGACTACGGTTGCTTCCGCCCGTGGCCTGCCGGTTACCGCTGGTACGCTGCTCGCCAAGTATGCGCCGAACGAGTGCCGTTGATTCAATCAAGCAGTACTCCTAGCAAGATCGAACGGGCCGCGCAAGCGGCCCGTTTTTTTGTCAAAATAGGTCGTCGTTTGATATCGGGTTAACAACGTGCCTGCATTCCGTTTCAAGGTCTCGGGACTACATCTTCTTGCGAGCGTATGCACGCTGACCTTGGTCATTGGCGGGTTTTATATTGGCTGGTATGAATGGCCAAGCTGGTACTTGCTAGGCGCAGACAGGCTCGTCGGGATTCTTGTGTTGGTCGATGTGGGATTGGGGCCGCTGGCCACCCTCGTGGTCAGCAGCCCAGACAAGCCGCGCAAGGAGTTGCAGCGCGATATCGCCATGATCGTATTGATCCAGGTGGTCGCGCTGGGGTACGGGGTAGGAACGCTCTGGAGTGGCAGGCCTCTGTACTATGCATTTTCGCTGGACAGGATCGAAGTCGTGCCAGCAGCATCATTCGATGAACAGGCTCTGGAACAGGCACGCCAACTCAAGGCCCCCATCATGCCAAGTTGGACGTCATTGCCCCAGTGGATTTGGGCTCCCCTCCCGGATGACCCAGAAGAACGGGATAACATTATCGCCAAGGCGATTTGGGGTGGCCCTGATGTCGTATCCATGCCGCAGTACTTTCGTCCCTTCAAGGATGCTGCTCACGCAATGCAGGTGCGTTATATATCGCCCAGAGCGCTGCTTGGCAGTCATGGCCTGAGTGAAGCCGACTATCAGGGTTCAATTGCCAAACTTGGCCGGCCAGAATCCGAATTGGGTCTATTGCCTGTTCAGGGTCGGGCTAGAGATGGCGCGTGGGTCTTTGATCGCGCCACAGGTGAGCCGCTTGCATTCCATCCAGTAGTGATTTGGGGAATGAAGAAGCAAATCCAATAGTATTGGATATTATTTTTTGAGGGGGTGGTGGGTGGTACAGGATTCGAACCTGTGACCAATTGGTTAAAAGCCAACTGCTCTACCGACTGAGCTAACCACCCACTATCGTCGTACGACGATATTCTGGTGGGCTGTGAGTGACTCGAACACTCGACCTACGGATTAAGAGTCCGCTGCTCTACCAACTGAGCTAACAGCCCGCACATGCTACAACTGCAATACTTCAAACTGGTGGACCGAATGAGGATCGAACTCACGACCTCCGCATTGCGAACGCGGCGCTCTCCCAGCTGAGCTATCGGCCCACGAAAGCCGCGCAGTATACCAAGAAAAACGGCCGGCTAGCTAGGCCAACCGGCCGTAAATCCCCTTTGATGCGTTCCTGATTACTTGAAGAACTTCTCCAGCACTTCGGCACGGATCACCTGCCCGTCCAGACCCGTCTGCTGCAGGTTGCCGCCATAGGCGACGCCCAGCAACTGGGAGTAGAAGACGACCGGCATGTTGAACTTGGTGCCCTGCTTCTTGTTGATTTCGGACTGGTAAAGCTCGACGTTGGCCTGGCAGAGCTGGCAAGGTGTGGCGATCACTTGCGCGCCGTGGTCGTAGGCAGATTCGACGATGTCGCGAATCTGCTTGTAGGCCTTGTCGGGCTCGGAGAAAGCCAGCGCACCGCCGCAACAGGTGACCTTCTGGTCGTAAGGCACGGCCTCGGCGCCAACGGTTTCGATCATCTTGTCGAGATACAGCGGATTTTCAAAGGATTCGCCATTGATGCCGAAGGGCCGGTTGGTCTGGCAACCGACATAGCCCGCGATCTTGACACCGTCGAGGGGTCGTACGACCTGCGCCTTCATGGCGTCGTAGCCGATGTCTTCGATCAGCACTTCGGTCATGTGACGCGGCTTGACCTTGCCCTCATAAGTCAGATTGACTTCCTGCAGTGCCTCATTGGCTTCGGCCTTCATGCTGCCGTGCTCTTCGAAACGCCCCTTGGCGTCGCGCAAGGCCAGCCAGCAGGCGGGGCAGCCGGTCACCATGTCCTGCCCGGGCATCTCCTGCTCCACGATGGCCATGTTCCGGGCATTGAGGACCAGACGCGGCAGTTCCCCGCCTTCGGCATAGGCGATCGAAGCACCGCAGCAGTTCCAGTCGGGCACTTCGTTGAGCTGGATGTCGAGCTTCTCGCACATCAGGCCGAAGGAGTTGAGGTAGTTCGAGGCCGAAGCGCCCTTTTGCGAGGAGCAGCCGGGGTAGAACGCATATTGTTTCTTTGCCATGTTTCTCGATCTCCTGTCAGGCGAGACCGCGGCGACGGTCTTCGATTTCGCGCGCCTTGGCCACCATCCGCTGGATGCCGCTCTTGTCCTTGCACGTGTGGCCGCCGAGGATTTCCATCGGGTTGAGGCGCTTGGTCTTCACCAGCCCCAGGCCGATCCCCTGCATCGCCATCGCATTCTTGATGCCTTGCCCGAAGCCGTCACGGAAGTACATCGCCAGCGAGAAGGTCAACTCGTTGAGCCGACCGTTCTTGACCACGTTCTTCCAGAACAGCACGGCAATGGCGCGCCCTGGCTGGTCCGGCCGCACCATGTTGAGACGGTGCGCATAGTTGGCGAGTCCGTGCATGATGTGCGTGATCGGCAGCTTGCGCGGGCAGCGCACGAGACAGTTGTAGCAGGAGGTGCACAGCCACATCGAGTCGGTGGTCAGCACTTCCTCGCGCTTGCCGGCGCGGATCATCATGAACAGTTTCTGGGGCGAGTGTTCCCAGTGCGGGCCGAACGGGCAGGAACCCGCGCAGACGCCGCACTGCATGCACATCTTGACCCACTGGCCGTCCTCGACACGCTCTTCGACTTCCTTGAGGAAGTTGTTCTTGTAGCGGGCGATGGCTTGATTGTTTGCTTCGCTCATGGTCCCTCTCTCCTTTTAGCCGAAGCCCTTCATGGGTGACGGGCCGAGCGCGTTGAGCTGCTCGACATACTCGTTGATCAGCTTGGCGACGCGTGCGCCATCGGTAATGGCAATTTCGTACGTCTGCATCCGCTCCGGTTCGAGACCCATGCCCTTCAGGGTATCGCCGATCTTGCTGAGGCGATAGTAGGCCATCTCGGAGCC
>CAZTWA010000072.1:0-11643 GCA_964617225.1 uncultured Methyloversatilis sp. | reverse complement strand
CTGGTCCGCCCGGCGAGACTCGAACTCACAACCCCCGGCTTAGAAGGCCGGTGCTCTATCCGGTTGAGCTACGGGCGGTCACTCAGCGGATGTAGGCGGTCGGGAGTGCAGGCGCCTGGTCGGGGTGGAGGGATTCGAACCCCCGACATCTTGCTCCCAAAGCAAGCGCGCTACCGGGCTGCGCTACACCCCGAGGAGCGCGCATTCTACTGAGGCGCCCTGCCCCGGTCAATCGAAACCGGTGCATAAGGTTTTTGCATCGGCCGGGACAAGCATCCGGCGTCACATTTCTGTAACATGCATGCCGAAATAGATATTTCCAGCTTACAAAGGAACCGGCATGTTCAGCGGCATGATGCCCCACCGCAAGGAGTTCTTCGAGCTCCTCAACGCCCATGCAGACCGTGTGGTTGCGTCTGCCAACGCCACCCTCCGCCTGATCAACTCGCTCGGCACCAATTCGAGCGAACTCGATGCGCTGGTCAAGGAAATCGTGATGAACGAGCGCAGCGGCGACAAGATCAAGCTGGAGATGATCGGCCTGCTGCATAAATCCTTCATCACTCCCTTCAGCCGCGACGAGATCCATTCCCTGACGCTGGCACTCGACCAGATTCTCGGCAAGCTGCAGGACGTCGCCAACGCCGTCGGGATGTACCACATCACCGACTCGACGCCCGAATCACGCGAGCTTGCCGCGCTCACCTCCGATGCCTGCCTGCGCCTCAACCGCGCGGTGATCGTGCTGGGCGACAAGTCGCGCGCCAAGGAAGCCGTCAATCTGTGCCATGAGATCGACGAAATCGAGTCGAAGGCCGACAAGCTGCTGAAAAAGGCCATCACCCGCCTGTTCGCCGACGAAAGCCAGATGTGGACGGCGATCCGCCTGCGCGAGTTCTATTTCCTGCAAGAGCATGTGCTGGACCAGTGCCAATACACGTCCCGCATCATCGAGGAAATCCTCATCGAGAACGCCTGAAAGGCCCGCAATCATGGAAGGTTTGAGCATCAGCGTCGGGATCCTCGCGGTCCTGATCTTCGTCGCCCTCGCCTTCGATTTCATGAATGGCTTTCACGACGGCGCCAACTCGATTTCCACCATCGTCGCCACCGGCGTCCTCACCCCGAAGCAGGCGGTGCTGTTCGCGGCATTCTTCAACTTCGCGGCCCTCTGGGTCTTCCAGCTCAAGGTCGCCGCCACGATCGGCAAGGGCACCGTCGACCCCAGCTTCGTCGATTACTACGTGATCTTCGGCGCACTCTGCGGCGCGCTGATCTGGAACATCATCACCTGGTATTACGGCATCCCCTCCTCGTCTTCCCACGCACTGATCGGCGGGCTGGTTGGCGCCACTCTGATCAAGGTGGGCGGCATGGCGCCGATCGTCTGGAGCGGCTTCGGCAAGATCCTCGTGTTCATCATCGTCTCACCCTTCGTCGGCTTCCTTGTCGGCGGCCTGCTGATGGTGCTGGTCGCCTGGATCTTCCGCAAGAACACGCCAGGCCAGGTGCGACGATGGTTCAACTACGCCCAGATTTTCGCGTCGGGCGCCTACAGCCTTGCGCATGGCGGCAATGACGCCCAGAAAACCATCGGCATCATCTGGCTGCTGCTGATCACCGCTGGCGCGGCCACCACGGACGTCGAAACCCTGCCGAACTGGGTGATCTACTCCTGCTATTTCGCGATCGCCTGGGGCACCTATCTGGGCGGCTGGCGCATCGTCAAGACGATGGGTACCAAGATCACCAAGCTCAATTCGGTGAGCGGCTCCTGCGCCTCGATGGGCGGCGCGATCAGCCTCGGCCTCGCCACGCTCGGCGGCATCCCGGTCTCGACCACGCACACCATTACCGGCGCGATCGCCGGTGCCGGCGCCGCCCACAACATGAAGCGCGTGCGCTGGGACATCTCGATCAACCTCGCCGTCGCCTGGGTGCTCACCATCCCGGCCAGCGGGCTGATCGCCGCCCTGTTCTGGTGGATCGGCACGAAGATCATGTAACTTTCCTGTCGGGCAAAACTGCTATCTTTCGCGCCCATGGAAACGAAAGACAGCAATAACACGACGCCCGGCCAGGCCAGCGAGAGCCCCTTCAAGGGCAAGACCGGCTTCACCCGCCTGATCAACGCCTTCCGCTACTCGCTCGACGGCTTCGCAGCCGCCTACCGCCACGAGGATGCCTTCCGGCAGGAAGCGTTACTCGCCGCGCTGCTGATTCCGCTCGCGCTATTCCTGCCAGCCAGCGGCATTGGCAAGGCGCTGATGATCGCCAGCGTCCTGCTGGTGCTGATCGTCGAACTGCTGAATTCGGCCGTGGAAGCGGTGGTCGACCGCGTTTCGCTCGAACGCCATCACCTCGCCAAGCGGGCCAAGGACATTGGCAGCGCCGCCGTGCTGCTCGCATTGATCAACGTCGTGGTGACCTGGGGGTTGGTACTGTTCGGCTGACCAACGAAAGTCAGTCGTGGCAGGCCGGCACGATACCCGTCTAAAGTGCTAAAGATTCCGCTAGTTCGTTCGTTATAGCCTTCCATGTACTGCGACCGCGCCCTGCGCGGTATCCGGACCATGGAAATCAAAATCACCCCACCCGCCAGCGGGCAAACCCAACATCAGGATATCGAATCTCGGATCGGTGCCGAACTGCGCGATATCGGCATCCCGCCGCGTCCGACGATCCTCGCGCGCATCGAAACCGAGATGCGCAAGGACGAGCCGGATTTCAAGCTGCTCGCCGACATCATCAGCAGCGACATGGGCCTCGCGGCCAGCGTCATCAAGGTATCCAACTCCGCCTACTTTGGCGTCGGGCGCCGCGTGCGCACGATCCTCGAGGCGCTGCTGATCCTTGGCCTGAAGCTGACGGTCACCACCATCGCCGGCATCGCCCTGCAACGCGCGTTCCCGAATGTTCCGAATCTCGACCGCTTCTGGGAAGCTTCGTCGCGCATGGCGCGCGTCTCCGGCTGGCTCGCCCAGCGCCTCAAGGGGCGCGTCGGCTTCCGTTCGGAGGACGCCTACACCTTCGGCCTGTTCCGCGACTGCGGCATGCCGGTCCTGATGATCCCGTTCCCGGAATACCGGCAGATCCTGCACGCGGCCGAAAGCGACCATGAACGCCTGTTCACGGCCATCGAGGACGAGCAACTGTCGATCAACCATGCCATCGTGGGCGCCGAACTGGCCGAGGACTGGATGCTGCCGGCGGACATCTGCGAGGGCATCCGCTATCACCACTACGGGCCGGCGATCAACGGCGACGTGGCCGGCATCATCCCGCCCAACGCCAGCCATTTCATCGCTTTGACGATGGTGGCCCAGCACCTGATCCAGCGCTACTCCGACCTCTACCCCGACCAGGAATGGCACAAGCTGGGGCCCGCCAGCCTGAGCCTGCTGCGGATTCCACCCAAGGAACTGGCCGAACTCGCGACCGACGCGGAAGAAGTCGTCAACGCGACGCTCTAACGCCGCATCACCGATCTTGGGCCACCCGCGGTCAATTGAACGTTGGGGATAACGGTCGGCAAGCAAGGCGTTTCACGCGATTCAAGCCTGTGCTGCCGCGGTCCGCACGGCCGCAGCGATGGCTTCAGCCTGCGCCAGCACCAGCGTTTCGTCCTCGCCCTCGACCATCACGCGCAACAACGGCTCGGTGCCTGACGGCCGCAGCAGGACGCGCCCCTTGCCGTTCAGGATTTTCTCCGCCTGCGCCGAAGCGGCCTGAATGCCCGCATCGCCACGCCAGTCGAAGGCCTTGGCAAATTTCACGTTGATCAGCTTCTGCGGGAACATCGTCAGGTCGGCGCAGGCCTGCGCCAGCGTTTCCTTGCGCTCGCGCAGGGCCGCCAGCACCTGCAGGGCGGCAACGATGCCGTCGCCGGTGGTGTGGCGGTCGAGGCAAATGATATGGCCGGAGTTTTCGCCGCCGAGCGTCCAGCCCTTTTCCTGCATCAACTCGAGCACGTAGCGGTCGCCCACCTTCGCGCGCGCAAAGCCGATGTCGAGCCGGCCCAGCGCCTGCTCGAAGCCGAGGTTGCTCATCAGCGTGCCGACGATGCCCGGCAGCCCCCTGGTGGCCTGCTGGCGCCGCGCAATGACGTAGAGCAGTTCGTCGCCGTCGTACAGGCGGCCAGAAGCATCCACCATCATCAATCGGTCGGCATCGCCATCGAGCGCCAGGCCGAGTTCTGCACCGTGCTGGATCACCTGTTCCTGCAGGAATTTCGGTATCGTCGCACCGACGCCCGCGTTGATGTTGAGGCCGTCCGGAGCAGCCCCCACCGCGATGACCTCGGCGCCGAGCTCGTGGAACACCTTGGGCGCGACGTGGTAAGCCGCCCCGTGGGCGCAATCGACGACCAGCTTGAGGCCGCGCAGGTCGAGGTCGTTGGGGAAAGTGCTCTTGCAGAATTCGATATAGCGGCCCGCTGCATCGTCGACGCGCCGTGCCTTGCCGAGTTGCGCGGAATCGTGGCAGCCCATCGGCGCGGCGAGGCGCACCTCGATCTCCTCTTCCACCGCATCGGGCAGCTTGTAGCCGCCCGCGGCGAAGAACTTGATGCCGTTGTCGTCGTAGGGATTGTGCGAGGCCGAGATCACCACGCCGGCGGCAAGCCGCAGCGCGCGCGTGAGGTAGGCCACGGCCGGTGTCGGCAGCGGCCCGCACAGCATCACGTCGACGCCGGCGGCGGCAAAGCCCGATTCCAGCGCCGCTTCGAGCATGTAGCCGGAGATGCGCGTGTCCTTGCCGATCAGCACGGCCGGCCGTTCGCCGTCCTTGCTCAAGCCCTGCGCCCGCGCATGTGCGACCAGCGTCTCGCCGGCGGCGTACCCGAGCCGCAAGGCGAAATCCGGCGTGATCGGAAACTTGCCCACGCGCCCGCGCACCCCGTCGGTGCCAAAGTATTGTCTTGCCATTATTGTTTTCTCCCTTCCGTTGCTGCCAGCACCGCCAGCGCATCCTTTGTTGCCGCGACGTCATGCACGCGCACGATGCGCGCACCACGCTCGACGGCCAGCACGGCCGCCGCCACGCTGGCCGGGAGGCGTGCCGCGCCATTCGGCTGACCCGTCACCGCGCCGAGCATCGACTTGCGCGACAGCCCGGCCAGCACCGGCACGCCCAATTCTTCAAAGCGCCGCAGCTCGCGCAGCAGCGTGTAGTTGTGATCCACCGTCTTGCCGAAGCCGAAGCCCGGATCGACCAGCAGCCGTTCCTTCGCGATACCTGCCGCTTCACAGGCTGCAACGCGCGCCGCAAGAAAGTCGCGCACCTCGACGACGACGTCATCGTAATGCGGGCTCGCCTGCATCGTGCGCGGTTCGCCCTGCATGTGCATCAGACAGATGCCCACACCGCTCGCTGCGACAGCGCCCAGTGCGCCGGGCGCCTGCAGGGCCGCAATATCGTTGATCAGCGCCGCGCCTTCCGCGATCGCGATGCGCATCACCTCCGGCTTGGTCGTATCCACCGAGACTGGCACGCCCCAGTCACGCACTGCCCGCAGCACCGGCAACAGGCGACCCACCTCGAGCTCGACCGGCACCGGTGCCGCGCCGGGTCGTGAGGACTCGGCGCCCAGGTCGAGGATGTCCGCGCCCGCCTTGTGCTGGATCTCGGCCTGCGCGATGGCGGCACGCGCGTCGTCCCCCACCCCGTCGCCCGAAAACGAGTCAGACGTGAGGTTGACGATGCCCATGATGCGCGGGCGGTCGAGCGCTAACCGATAGGTGCCGCAATACAGCGTTGTCATGGGCCGGATTCTACCCGTCGCCCGTGAAAGTCAGCGCCGGCGGGACGGCACCCGCGAACCGAAACGGCTTACGCCGGGTGCTTCTCGGCCACCATGCGGTCGAGCAGGCTCATGACGCCGCTGCTGCCGGCTTCCATCTCTTCCAGTCCGCCGACGATAGCCAGCTGCACGCCGGTATCGTTTTCCCAGTCGAACTGGAGCTGCTCGAGCACACGGTGCGCCCCGTTGTGCACCTTTGCATGCGGCGTATCGAGTGCCTGGTAGGACGGGAACCGGCCGAAGAGTTCCTTGCCCTCGGCGAGATACCACTTGCCGAGCCGGCAATGCTGGTGATCGACGGCCACGGCCTGCGTATATTGGCTGTCACCGCTGCTGTTGAGCGAAAGATAGGTGCGCTGCTTGTAGATCATATGGTCCATCTTCACCAGCGTCGTGAAACTCTTGTCGTGCGCGATGACGGCCTCGCGCTCTGTAGCACCCGCAGCTTGCGCGAAGCGCCCGAAGGTATCGGCGAGGGAATTGACCACGGTGGCCGAGCTCGCGGTCATTTCCTGCATCTGCTGGGCATTTGTCTGCATCACCGTGCCGTCACGGGCCAACGCGCGCATGATTTCGCCGATCGACAGCGAGGCGGCGCGCGTTTTTTCGGCCAGCTTGCGCACCTCATCCGCCACGACAGCGAAACCGCGGCCCGATTCGCCCGCCCGTGCGGCCTCGATCGCGGCATTGAGCGCCAGCAGGTTGGTCTGGTCGGAAATCTCGGTGATCAGCGCCACCGCCGCGCTGATCTCCTGGCTGCGCGTGTTGAGTACGGTAATGGCATCGGCCACCTGGCGCACGCGCTCGTCGATGCCCGCCAAGTGGGCCACCACCTCGCCGACCGAAGACCGGTTGCGGTCGGCTTCGGCAGCCGTTTGCGTCGCCGAGCTGGCTGCATTGCGCATCTGCGCCGTGAAGCCGACCATGTCGGCCTGCGCACCGGTCAGGTTCTCGATCAGGTTGGTCGCATTCAGCTGCCCGGCACGCGTCAACAACATGTTCTTCATCTGCGACCGTGTATGGCCCGCCATGCTGGACAGCAGGGTATTGTGCGATTCGGCGGCCAGACGAAAGCCCCCGTGGAGGCCCTGCGTCTGGGCAACGCGCTCGTAGCGACCATCCATCTGGGCCCGGAACGAATTTTCCGCTTCGCGGAAGTAGGCCTCGAGTTGGTCCAGCATGTCGTTCAGCGCCCAGATCAGGCGCCCGATCTCGTTGTCGGTGGCCACCCCGGTAATGCGACTGCTGAAATCGCCCTGGCTGATCTTTTCGGCCAGTTCACAGGCAGGCTGCACAGGCGCGAGGATGCGGCGCAGATGGTGCTGGCCCCAAAATGCCAGGCCGATGCCGAGGAACAGAAATACTACCAACCCAGGATGAAAGCCGCTCAAGAGGCCCATCGTCAGCAGGGCGACGAACAGCAGCCCCGACTGCGCCCAGCACAGGGCGGAGAACTTAGAGTGCAAGGACGAATTGTTCATAGCTCTTTCCATTCATGGCCTGTTGCAGCACCGCCGTCCCGGCGGCAAAGGCATCGCGCGTGCCGGCCTGCTGCTCTGCAGCGAGCATGGCCTTGTAGAGGGCATCGGCTGCGCGCACAGCCTCGGGGTGGGGTTTGCGCCGCACCGAGGAGTAACCCATGATGTTGCGATTTGAATCGCGGTCCGGCGTAACGGTCGCCAACACCCAGTAGAAGCTGCCGTCCTTGGCCATATTCTTCACATAACCGACGAACTCCTGGCCGGCACCAATGGTGTCCCACAGCAGCTTGAAGACGCTGCGGGGCATGTCCGGATGGCGGATGATGTTGTGCTGGCTGCCCAGCAACTCGGATTCCGCATAGCCCGCGAGGGTGATGAAGACCCGGTTCGCGTAGAGGATGCGCCCCTTCGGATCGGTCTTGGTGACGATGAAATCGTCGTCCCCGAGTTGCTTCTCGAAGGCGGTCGGCGTGATGTTTTGCTTCATTGTTTGGCGTCTCCTGCTGGCGCCACGAATATTACCTTTGAATTAGGTTTTTATTTCAGTTGTGCCCCGCTGCCGTCATGCACCGTCACCCCAACCGGAAAGCCGCTCTGCACGCTCTGCGTCACGACGCAGTACTCCTCGAACGTCGCCAGGATGCGGTCGAGCTGCGCCATGTCGGCCGCCGCCGCGGAGATGCGAATATCCACGTCCATGCGCGCGATGCGCAGGCGCTTCTGCTCGTTGCGCCCCATCTGCGCGGTCACGGTCACGGTGACCTTGCCCGGCTCATTCTTGAACTTGCGCAGGGCGAACAGCAGGCTGGCACCGAGGCAGTTCGCCACGCCCGCCGCGATGAGGCGCGAGGGATTCGGCCCCGCGTTCTTGCCCAGCGGGGGTGGCTCGTCGGTCAGCAAAGCCGGCAGGTCGTTGTCGAAGCGCACAAGGAAGGCATAGTCCTCTTGCTGCTCGAGGGTGAAGGTGAATTGGGGATCGCTCATGATGATTTCTCCATGGATTTGAAAGTCAGCGCGGGCGGGACGGCACCGTTGGCTTACTGAATCAATTCTCGCACCAGCGCGCGCAGTCCGGTGATTGACCAGGTTCCCTTTGTCAGCCGTGGCATGCGGGCAAGATTGCCCGTGAAGATCAGCGGCAGCTTGTAGTCTTCCGGATGAGCAGTACCGTGCAGCTTGTCGTGGCCCGCATGGTCGCTCGTCACCACGATCGCGTAACCCCCCCGCCGGCTGATCTTGTCAAACAGGGGTGCGAGTGCGGCATCGATATCCGACAACTCGTCGAGATATGCTTGCGAAAGCCAGCCGGAATCTCCACCCGCCCATTCGAGGCCGCTCACGTGCAGGAAGGCAAAACGTTTGCCTTCGCCGCGGAAGAAGTCGCGCACCTGCGCCACGCCCCCGGCCGGATCGAGGCCATGCTCATCGACTGATGCGCTGACCAGATAACCGAGCTTGGGTTTGGAGAAATAGTAGGCGGTGCGGTAGCCCGCACGCTTCGCGTCGTCGAACAGTGTCGGTTTCGAGACTTGCGGTTCGTCCGGCTGCCACTCGTTGTCGCGCTTGCCATTTTGCGCTGGCGGCAGACCGGTCATCATCGCCGTATGCGCAATCAGCGTCTTCGGCGGATCGACGCTGCGCCCTTGCAGCGTGTAATGCCCCGCCTGCATCAGCGCGTGCAGCGTCGGACTCGTTTTGGCGCTCAGGGCGGCGGGGTGCAGCGCATCGATGGAAACGACGAGAACGCTATCGGCGGCCCCGACCAGCGTGGGCAAGCAGAAGAAAAGCGCGGTGACGATGCGCCGCATACCCTGCCCTAGAATTTGTAGAACTCCTTGTTCAGGTAGGCGTAGAGATCGTCGAGATCCTGCTCGGTCAGCGCCGGGTTGTAATAGTCGCCCCAACGCATCAACTCCTTGCGCAAGTCATCGCGTGATTTCACCTTGCGGTCGGGCCGGACGTAGGGTTGCGTCCCATGGCAATCGAGGCAGATTTTGTGCAACTCGGCGCCACGCGCCGGGTCGCCCTTGGGTGCTTCGCTGCAGGCACCCAGTGCAATGATCAGCGCCGCAAGCATCAGGGCGGTTTTCACTTTTCGCGGCCCCCATGCCACTGCCTGCCCGGCGGATCGCAGCTCACCCCCGGCTGGCCGGCCGCGCGCGCCTGCATCTCGGCACGATGGGCGGCACGAATCGCCTGCCGCTCTTCGAGGGTCCGCGCCGCGCGCATCTTCGCGCGGTAGGCCTCGCGTTCCTCATGGGTCATGCGGTCGGCGCAATAGATCAGTTCGCGCTTTTCGACCGGGGGAGAGGCAGGCTGGGCGAGCGCCCCCGCGGCCAATGACAGGAAGGACACGAGCAAGGACAGGAATTTGAATTTCATGGCCATCACCTCGCAATGCGGTGATTCAAGAATAGCAGTTCATTCCCCGATTGCATGCACAATGTCGGCTTCGATCAATTCGTCATTGAGACCGCCCATGTCTTCCGGACCCCGTGAAATCGTCAATCCCTTCCGTCCTATCCCGCTCGCCGTGCCTGAGGGGATGAAGCCCAACGAGTTCTTCAACAGCGCGGAGAACCTTGCCGACCTGACGCACAACAACGGCCTGCTGCGCAATCCCGAGGGCCTGCTGCTCTATCGCAAGGCCCTCGGCCACAGCAACCTGTTCGACTGCTCGATCATCTACGACACCTCACAGCGCATCCTTGACCCGCTCGGCCGGCCGGTGCGCCGCACACAGGTGCCTGAAGCGGTGCGCAACGTCTGGAATCGCATGAACCAGATCCTCATCGCTTTCATGCTGGAGCGCTACCCGGACCCGGAAGCCCATCTGGTACTGGCCGGCGAAGCCAGTCTCGACGCCACCTGGCCGCTCACCGCGCCGGGCGTGCCGTCGATCCGCATGCTGCACAACCATTTCATCGTCTTCGACAAGCAGGCGCTCGCGGCCGCGCCGCTGGCCGACGCGAACAACCCGAACCTCACCGACGGTGGCCAGCATTCGCTGTTCCAGTCCACCATGCACGACGTCTATCAGGCCTTCTTCGACGCCCTCGATCTCGAGATGCTGATTCCCTGTCCGACCGAGGACGCCCGTCTTGCCCTCACCGGCTACCCGCAGGGCCTGCCGAGCTGGGAAATCCGGGGCGGCGCGGCGGCACTCAAGGAAGTCAGGTTCTGGAAGGAGTACGACATCATCCTGAAGGGCTTCATCGACTTCTACCGGACCTTCTTCGGTCAGGTGTCGACGCGCAATTCATCACTGCCGCGTGACATCAACTTCCCCATACTCGTCGAGGAAAAGCTGTTGTTCGATAACGATTTCCTCACGGCTGCAAAGATGGTACGCGACCAGTGCATCAAGGACGCGAAATACGCGAACCTGATCCGCTGGCAGCCAGCGTTCAAGCAACTGATTTATCGCAACGACGCCGGCAAGCTGATCGTGACGATCAGCCAGAACTCGGTCGGCAATGCGATCACTGAACTGCTGGGCGTGGTGGTGAAACGCCAGCCGGACGCGGAAGCCTATGCCGCGGCCGAACCGGCGCTGCTCGAACAGTTGCTGGAGGTGCGCCGTCAGTTGGTGGCAGCCGATCTGGGTGAAGGCATCGCCACGGCGCAGTGGAATTCCGGATAAGCCGGGCGTGCGCTACCCGAGATAGGCTCGATAGTTTCGTGCCGCGCCCATGACATGCCCGGCCCACCAGAGGGCCAGAAAGGTCTGGAGTTCGTCCTTGTCGAAGTTATCCGTAGTAACGATTTCGGCTGCCAGAAACTCGTACTCCTCCTGCTCGCTTCTGTGGTCCTCCAGATCAGGGTAACCACGTTCCACCAACAGTGCCTCCTCAATGGCGAAATGCTCACGCGCGTTGGCCATCAGCCCGGCGAAAAGCTGATCAAACTTCCGATCTCCCGCTTCACTGGCTTCATCCAGGCAGTCTGCCAACGCATTGCATTGGTCGAAGAAGTGCTTGTGCTGCACATCGAGGGTTTCGTTACCCACATTGAAGCGCGGATCCCATGTCACCCGGTTCGGCATAGTGTTCCCTGATCAGAAGCCCAGCGACTCGACGACGGCCACCAGATCGGCGAAGCTCGCTGTTTCCAGTTTTCCTGCCAGCACAGCCTTGTCCAGGCCGTCGCATTCGAAACGGGTTAGCGTAACCTCGAAAGCGAGTTCGCGGATCTCCAGCGGCGACATGAAGCCGATGTTGCAGATATGGGCGATGCATTGCCGTTCCGCCTCGGAGAGTTCGATGCCGTGATAGCGCTGAATTTCAAGGTAGCGCTCAGCGGTGCGATTGAGCTTGCCGCTGATCTCCATGGTGTTCTTCTGGCCGTCGGTGAGGATGGCCA
>CAZTWA010000071.1:0-11752 GCA_964617225.1 uncultured Methyloversatilis sp. | reverse complement strand
CGATCTGCCGCGCGAGGAAGGGCCAGCAGGCCGCCGTCTCGCCCGGCTCCGGAGTACGGTTGCCGGGCGGGCGGCATTTCACGGCATTCGCGATGTAGACCTGGTTGCCGCGCTTGAGGTCGATGGCCGCGAGCATCGCATCGAGCAGCTTGCCGGCCTGGCCGACGAAAGGTTCGCCACGTTCGTCTTCCTCCGCGCCCGGTCCCTCGCCGATGAACAGCCAGTCGGCATTCACGTCGCCGACGCCGAGCACCGCCTGCTTGCGCGTCTGGCAGAGTGCGCAGGCCGTGCAGTCGGCCACGGCCTGTTTCAGTTCGTCCCAGCCCATTGCGGCGATGGCCTCAGTTCGAGCGTCTAGTGTGCGGGCATCGACCGGCACGGCAGGTTCGGCTTCACTCTGCGCACCGCGCTTTTTCTTCGGCGGCTGGCGCAATTTCCAGATCGGCCCGAGGCCCATTTCCTTCAGCATCTGTTCTCGACTCATAAATCCTTCGCCATCACGATGGCATCCTCACGTCCTGCCGATGCGGGATAGTACCCGCGCCGGCGGCCAATCTCGACAAATCCCGCATTTCGGTAGAACGCGATGGCCGGCCCGTTCGACGGTCGCACCTCGAGCAGCATGCGCACCATGCCCGCCGCGCGGGCCTGCACGGTCACGAAATCGAGCAGTGCGCGCCCGCGGCCGCCGCGTTGATATTCCGGCGTAATGCCGATCACAAGCAGGTGGATCTCATCCACCGCGCGCATCAGCACGGCGAAACCGATCAGCCTGTCGTCTTCGCGCGCCAGCCAGCAGTCGTAGCCGGCAGACAGCGCATCGACGAAATTCCCCTGCGTCCAGGGAAACTGCTGGATGCGCGTTTCGATGCCGAGCACCCCGTCGATGTCGGCCGCCCCCATCGGCACGACATTCATTTCGTGCCGCCGCGCGCCAGCCGTTCGACGGTGGTGAATGCCACCTTTTCACGCACGTAGAGCGGTTGCGCCCGGGCTGCCGCGACACCCTCGCCACGGGCGAACACGGGCGCAGCCAGGCGAAGCACCGCCGTTGCGGTTGGAACGGCATTGACATCCACGCCGATCAGGCGCGCGCCCATGCGCTGCCGCAGCACGTCGCCCTGCACGGCAAAACCGTCGCCCACGCCGCGCCACCCGGCGCCCTCGGGTAAGGGTGCCGTCTCGCCAGCGCTGACTTTCGGCGGCATGTGTTCCTCGACCCCATCGCCTTCAACCGCATAGGCCGCGACGTAGAGCTCGTTCATGCGCGCATCGAGGCAGGCGATTACCTTGCCGTCGCCGCTGGCGAGGGCCAGCGCCGCCAGCGTGCCGACCGGCACGACGGGCAGGTCGAGGCCGAAGGCGAGTCCTTGTGCAACACCGCAGGCCAGCCGCAATCCGGTGAAACCGCCGGGGCCCGCACCGAAGGCGATGCCATCGAGTTGGCGTAGCGTCAGGCCGGCATCGGCGAGGAGTTCGCTTGCCCAGGGCAGCAATCGCTCCGACCCGCCGTTCGGGACGAGGGCCGATTTTTCCGTCAGTTGCCCATCGCAGGCGAGGGCGACGGAAAGATGCGCGGTGGAGGCTTCGAAGGCGAGGAGTTTCACGGCCCGGATTCTAGCCGGGCCAGGGGATGAACGACCCGACCGGCCTAGCGCCCGGTGGTGGCGGTAACGAGATCCATGCGACGCTGACGCTCGGCCGCACCCGCGGCATCGCCCGCAGCCGCCAGCCGATCGCGATCAAAGCCCAGCCAGGCCAGCAGCGGACGACGCCAGCCCTGCCGGGACGCGGTGTCGATGGCCAGCGCAATGCCTGCGGGCGACAGGTACCCTGCCCGCAGCAGCGCGGCCGCAGCGACCAGCCGGGACAGCGGGTCCTCGATGCCCTGCAGTGCCGCCAAGCCGTCGCGACAACCCGGCACTGCTTGCTGGGCCGGTGGCAGCAGCGCCGCATTCAAACCCTGCCAGCGGCCGGCAAGGTAGTCGGCATAGGCCTGCGCAGCCGGTCCGGCATCCTGCGCCAGCGGCTGGAAGGCTGGACAGTCACCCGCCGCCAGGCTGGCGAGCCGGACGGCACAGGCCGTCAGTTCGACGCGGGCAACCAGTACCGCATCACCGGTGCGGCTGATTTCGCGCCGCGCGATCGCGAGTTCCTGCGTCGCCACCCGGTCACGCCCCGCCAGCCAGGCGGCGGTGTGTGCGTTCAGCGCAGTATGGGCGTTGGCCTGCCAGTCGGGCGGTGGCGGTCCGCCAGCACAGCCCACCAGGAACACCATGCCAAGCAGCATCCCGCGCATCATGGCAGCTTGATCTCCCGGTCGCGTGCGAAGGGCCACTTGCGGTTCACTTCCTCGATCAGCCCGGAGACCCGGCGCAGGCTGGCCTCGACCTCGCTGCGTAACACGTCCAGGTCTTCCGTGGCAACGCGCGCATTCACCGCGACGGCGCGCGCCTCATCGAGTGCGGCGTCGGCCTTCTTGAGACTGGCACGCGCCTCGACCAGCATGGCATGCACCTCGCCACTGACCCGCTGCGCATCGTCCATCAGGCCATCCTTGCCGAAGAGCCGCGCATCGGCCTGCGCCAGCAGGCGGTTGGTGCGTTCGATCGACGCGAGGATCTGCTGCGCGCCTGCCGCGCCGACGATACCCGGCAGCGCACCCTGCTTCCCGGTCATCGTACCGGTGATCGTCCGCACGTTGCCAAGGCTTTCGTTGAGCGGCGCATCCGCCGCCGTCATGCGCTCGAGGTTCCCTGCCAGCTCGCGGAGGGTGCTGACCAGCAGCGGGATGCCGGCCGTCGCGTCGCCGATCAGGACGTCGCGCCGCGCGCCATCGGCCAGGGGTGGATCCTCGAGCAAGCCGGTGAAGGCACGCAGCTTGGCGCCGCCGACCACGCCGCGCTCGAGCGTAAACACGGACGAGCTGCGCAGCCAGCGCGCATCCCTGGTCGGCACCTCGACATGGATATGCGCCTTGCCGTCTTCGCCCAGTTCGATGCGCTTGACGCGCCCGATGGCAAACCCGGAAAAGGTCAGGTCCATGCCGATCGTCACGCCCTCGGAATTCTCCGCGACCAGCACCAGCCGCTGGGTTTCCTCGAACACGCCGCGCGCCGCCATCACGTACAGCACGAAGCCGCACAGCAGCAGCACCGTCAGGACGATCATCGCGAACGTCTTGGCTTCGGCGTTCGGGATCGGCGTGGGTGTAGGATCGATTTCGTTCTGGGCCATGACGATCAGAAATGCAGCAGGACGAGGGCCGCGCCCTCGATGAGTACCAGCGAAAGGAGCAGGCGCGCCATGATGCGCATCTCGCTGCCGACCGCGGCGCGGCGTGGCGGATCCGTCACCACCGACGCAGGGGCGATGGCCACCGCGACGCCGAACAGGACGATCTTCAGCAGCAGGCCGGGCGCCGTCACCGGATCGAACACTTGTCCGACAAGGCGTGTGTAGTCGGCGAGGCCCCATGGGGTGACCCCATACACAACCAGGTACGCAACGACGAGCACCAGCAATCCGCTGCTGAGGGTCAGCACCACGACGGCCAGCAGGTTGGCGACGACCGCCGGCACGACATGCAGGCCGAACAATGCAGGATCATCGAAGTCCGCGCCCTGCGCGCGCAGCGTCGCCAGCTTGTCGAGGCGTTCCAGCCCCGAGCGCAGCGCGACGAACAGTGCCGCCGCCAGCGGGATCAGTTCGACGACATACACGCGCACCACGGCTTCGAGCGCAAGATGCGACAGGCCATAGGACGCGGCGGATACGGCGACGATGTGCGTCAGTACCGCGCCGGCGAGGATGCTCAGCAGGGCATACCCGGGAAAGGCCTGCCAGGAGGCAGAGCAGATTACTTGCGCCGCGGCCCGCCGCACGGCGGGTGTGTAGGTCGAGGGGGACACTGCGGCGGCAAGCGTCACGGCTGCGAACTGGACCAGTTGCCATTCGCGGCGCAGGCTGCGCGCGAGCCCGGCTCCCCAGCGCCTGCGGCGCGGGTCCGACCGTGAGGACAGGGACAGGACCGAAGGGCTCATGAAGCGAAGTAAAGGCAAGGTTGCATGGGTTTTATATTAACCCATCGCTATTGCTCGCCCGTGCGGCGAGCATCCCACAAGGATCAAACCCGCAGACAGGGGGTACGTGACAGGCGCAGGGCCAGCAGGAAGCTTGTTGCGATGACGGCAACCACGCCGCCGCCCAGCAATAGTTCCTTGCCTTCACTCCAGGCATCGATGCCCGGCATGGACAGCTTCATCACGCCGAAGACGCCGACCAGCAAACTGACGCCGGCCACCACGAGGCTCATGACGCGCGAGGCGATGCGCGCCATGCGGTCGGCCCGGACGATCAGGCGCGAAATCCAGAAGCCGTTGATCCCGTCCGTCACGAGCATCCCGAGCATGAACAGCAAGCCCAGCATCAGGGCTTCCTGCCAGCCACCGAACTGGGTCGCCGTCAGGGCGAACAGGGCGGCCTGGCTGATGGTGTCGAACGACAAGGCGAACAGCGCACCGACGAGGGCGATCAGGCCGGGGTGTGCCGCTTCGGCCAGACGCCCGAGAAAGCGTCCCTTCAAGCCAATGGGTCGAACGACCTCATGCGGCGGGGCAACCAGCACCGCCCGTACATTGAGCAGGCCCAGCGCAAAGAGAAAGCCGAGAGATACCCAGACGCCAAAGGTTTCGAGCCATTCCGGGGTCTGCCACTGCCGCGCCAGCGTGCTGACCAGCAGGGCGGTGGCGATGACGATCACGCCATGCCCCAGCGAAAACAACGCGCCGCAATAACGTGCGAGCCGGGGACGTTGCTGTGCGTTGAAGCGCGTCAGGCCATCGATCGTCGCGAGGTGGTCGGCGTCAAACCCATGCTTGAGCCCCAGCAAGAAGACCACCAGTCCCAAGGCAACCAGGTCATTGGGCAGCGCGGCTTCCATCGACATGAACCTCCCGAGATGTATGACGACCAATGCTAATCATCATACGCCTGCGAAAAAGATCACGTCAATGCAAGCGAACGACTCAATGCACGCTGCCGAACGATCGATTCAGGGTGCCTTGCGGCAGGGGCAATCCGGCCAGCTTGCACCCCTGCGCCAACGGCCCGCCCGGGAATAGCGCATAGAGGAAACGACGACCACCAGCGGCGGCAAAATCCTTTTCGAGTTCCCGCGTCATCTGACGCGCGGTCCAGTCGGGCCCCAGCTTACGGAAGCGTTCGCGCAGGCAGTAGATCACTTCCCAGTGATCTTCCTCGAGAGTCAAGCCCGCCTCCTGGGCCATGCGGTTTGCGGTACGGGGGGACCAGTGCGGCAGGCTTGCCCAGTGGCCATCGGGGTCGCGGCTTTCCAGCCGCTGATCGAGAATGAACTTGTTGATGTCGTACATGGCACTCTCCTTGGGGATGAACCTATTTCCGACTTATTTACTACGGTATTAAGTTAAGTACGGTGCAAGGAGAAAGTCAAGGGAATTAAATCAGGTTCAGTCGCGCCCCCGCCCGCGCCGATACATCCGGCCGGCATCGCGGATGTCGCTCCGCAATTGCTGGCGATCCTCCGGGCTCATGTCGCGCCATTGCTCGCGGCGATGCTGGCGACGCTCCGCACGCCATTGTTCGCGCTGTTCCGGCGACGCATCGCGCCAATCGCGGAAGGGGCGCTGCATCTGTCCCGGATAGCCATAGCCCTGCCCTCCCGGCGGCGGCGGGGGCGGCTCACCTTGCGCAGCCGCGGAAAATGCCGCGACGGCGAGGGCAAGCAGGGTAAAGATGCGGGCAGACTTTTTCATGCCTGCATTGTAGGTCGGCATGAAATCATGGGCGGGCCGCCTTTGTAACAAACCGTTGCGGAACCCCGGCACGGCAACATCTCGCAACGCCTTGCGCGGGAAAACGGCAGTATCCTTCGTGCCATGAACGAGCCACGGAAACCGAAAATCCTCGTCGTCGATGACGACCTGCGGCTGCGCAGCCAGCTCGAGCGCTATCTCGTCGAACAGGGCTTCGCCGTCAAGGCCGTGCCGGATGCATCCGGCATGGATCGCGCACTGGAGCGCGAGCTCTACGACCTGATCGTGCTGGACCTGATGTTGCCGGGCGAAGACGGCCTGTCGATCTGCCGCCGGCTGCGCGGGAACGGCAATGGCAGCGACATCGCCATCCTCATGCTCACCGCCAAGGGTGACGACATCGACCGCATCGTCGGCCTGGAAATCGGCGCCGACGACTACCTGCCCAAGCCCTTCAACCCGCGCGAACTCGTCGCGCGCATCCATGCCGTGCTGCGCCGGCGCGCCGCGCCGTCACCCGCGGGCGCGCCCGCCCCCGCACAGGAGATCGTGCGTTTCGGGCCTGTTGAAATCAATCTCGCCACGCGCGAATTGGTCCGCGAGGGTGAGACGACCATGCTCACCACCGGCGAGTTCGGCCTGCTGCAGGTCCTGCTCAAGCACCCGCGCCAACCGCTGTCGCGCGACAAGCTGATGGAGCTTGCACGTGGCCGCGAGCATGGCGTGTTCGACCGCGCCATCGACGTGCAGATCTCGCGCCTGCGCAAGCTCGTCGAGATCGATCCGGCCAAGCCGCGCCACATCCAGACCGTATGGGGCTTCGGCTACGTGTTTGTTCCCGACGGCAAGGATGCCGCGTAAGCGTTTCTCCCTCCTGCCCAGCAGCCTGCTGTGGCGCGCCTTCCTGCTGATCGCCACGCTGATGCTGGTGGCGGTGGCGGCCTGGCTGGCAATGTTTCGCGAGGCCGAAGTCGAACCCCGTGCGCGGATGCTGGCGCAGACGATTGCCAGCGTTAGCAACCTCACGCGCTCCGCGCTCCTCGCGTCCCGCCCGGAAAACCGGATCGACCTGCTCGCCGAGTTGTCGGATACCGAAGGGGTCCATGTCTATCCCGCCTACCCCGAGGACCGGGTCGCCCCTTTGCCGCCGACAGCGCTTTCTCGCCACCTCGAAAACGAGCTGCGTGAGCGGCTCGGGCCGGACACCCGCCTCGCCTTCATGCTCAACGACGAGCCCGGCCTGTTCGTCAGCTTCAAGATCTTTTCCGGCCACGAGGGGGACTTCTGGCTCGCCCTGCCGCGCGAGCGGCTCGAACGGCGCCTGCCACTCTACTGGCTCGGCTGGGGCGCGGCCGTCCTGCTGCTGGCGCTCGCCGGCGCCTGGCTGATCGTTTTCCGCATCACGCGCCCGCTCAAGGCGCTGGAATCCGCCGCCCGCCAGTTGGGTGCCGGAGAAACGCCCCCGACCCTGCCCGCCCGCGGGCCGGAAGAACTCGTCGCCGTGACGCACGCCTTCAACCAGATGAGCACCAACCTCAAGCAGCTCGAGGCGGACCGGCAGCTTCTCCTCGCCGGCATCTCCCACGACTTGCGCACGCCGCTAACGCGCCTGCGCATGGAGACCGAATTGTCGGTCAGCGATGCCGAGGCGCGCGCGGGCATGGAAGCCGACATTGCCGAAATGGACCGCACCATCGGCCAGTTCCTCGACTTCGCGCGGCCACAGTCATTGGAAGGCAAGACGCCGGAACCCACCGATCTCGCCGTGATGCTCGACGAGATCGCGGGACGCTATGGCGACAAGGTATGCCGTCTCGCCGGCGCTGACTTTCGGCTCCCCGTGCATCCCGAACCGTTGCGACGCGCTGTCGTCAACTTGATCGAGAATGCCCTGCGCCACGCCGGCCATGCATCCCCGGTTGAAGTAGAACTGATTCGCGAGGACGGCAACGCCGTCATCGCCGTCCTCGACCGCGGTCCCGGCATCGCACCGCACGAAGTGGACCGCCTCAAGCAGCCATTCATGCGCGGCGAGGCGGCACGCACCGGCGCGGGCGGGGCAGGGCTCGGCCTGTCCATCGTCGAGCGCATCGCGAGTGCGCATCGTGGCCGGCTCGAACTCCTGCCGCGCACCGGCGGCGGGCTGGCCGCACGCATCGTCCTGCCCGTCAGTTGAGCTAGTTCAGCTTGGAGCCGCGCTCGATGCGTTCGAGAAACGCGCGGGCTTCGTCCTGCCCAATCTCGGCCGCCATGCGCAACCAGCGCATCGCCAGTTTCAGATTCTTCGTTACGCCCCTGCCCCGGTAGTAGGCGCAGCCGATCTCGTACTGGGCATGCGCGTCGCCCAGGAGCGCCGCGCGGCGCAGATGTTTCAGCCCCAGTTTTGCATCGCGGCGCACGCCCTGCCCGTGCAGCAGCATGTAGCCTAGGCTGTAGAGCGCGTAGGCATCCTCGTGTTGTTCCGCCGCCTGCTCGAACCAGCGGAAGGCTTCGCGGTAGTTCCGCGTCACGCCCTCGCCGTGAAAGTAGAGATCGGCGAGCGCCAGTTTGGCATCGAACAGCGTTGCGGCGCGGTGAAACCAGGTCACGGCCTGCATGGCGTCGACCGGACCACCGTAGCCATGGCGCAGGCATTCGGCCAACATGTAGGCGGCGCGTCGATGGCCGAGTTCGCCCGCCTTGCGGTAGCACTGGCGCGCACGTGCCGCATCGGCGACCGCGCCACGGCCATGGAAATGTCGCTCGCCCTCGGCGAACCAGTAGCGTTCGAGTTCGTCGAGCGCCGGTTGCCACCCCAGCTCTGTCGCCTGCAGCAGGTTGGCCTCGCCGCGCTCGATATCGGCCTGCCCGCCGATGCCGTAAAGCAGGCAGCGGCCGAGCTCGGCCAGGCCATGCGCCAGGCCCGCTTCGGCGGCGGCGAGGTAATGGCGTCGCGCCGCGACCGCATCGGCCCGGTTACCCGCGGTCCCCTCGCCATGCTCATGGCATTCACCGAGCCAGATATGCGCAGAGGTTTCGCCGCCTTCCGCGGCACGCCGGTACCAGGCCAGGGCGAGGCTCTTGTTCTCCTCGATACCCTCCCCCCAACGATAGCAATGGCCGAGTTTGAGTTGGGCGCGGGCATGGCCTTGTGCGGCAGCCTGCCGCCACCATTTGACCGCCTCGGCCAGATCGCGCTGCAGGTGCCCCCGTCCACTCGCACAGGCTTCGCCAAGTTCGAATTCTGCTTCGCGACTGCCTAGTTCGGCAGCACGGCGATACCAGGCCAGGCCGAGTTCCGGATCGGGCGTAACGCCAAAACCGAAAGTGCTGCATTGGCCGAGCATGACCATCGCCTCGGCCATGCCCAGGCGCGCGGCGGCGCGGAACCACTCAACCGCTTCCGCATAGTCGGTGGCCACGCCTTCGCCGGCATAGAGGCACAAGCCGAGGCTGAACATGGCGGCCGGCACCGGTTCCACGGCAGCCGTTGCCGCGGCACGCCAGCGGCGCGCGGCTTCCGCCCGATCCTGCGCCACGCCGCGTCCGAAGAAGTAACAGCGCGCCAGCAGGTCGTTCGCCTGCGGGTGGCCCTGCGCACTGGCGCGTCCCAGCCAGTCGGCGGCTCGTTCGAAATCACGCGGCAAATGCTGGCCGACATACAGCAGGCGCCCGAGCCAGTATTGCGCAAGCGGGCTGCCGCTTTCCGCCGCCGTATGGAGAAGTTCACCACCGCGTGTAGCGTCCGCGATGATGCCATGGCCACGCAGCAAGCAGAGTGCGAGCCAAGCCATGCCGCGACTGTCGCGATGCGCCGCAGCGCGCTCGAAGAGGCGTACCGCCTCGGCATAATCGCGCGGCAGGCCGATACCTTGATAAAGCAGCCAGCCCAGGACTGCCTCACCGGCCGGACAACCCTGCTCGGCGCTCCGCGTCGACCACTGCACTGCATCGTTCGCCGATTTTGGCAGTCCCTCGCCAACGACAGACCGCCAGGCGAATTCCGCCTGCGCATGAGGATTGCCGCCCTGCGCCATGCGCTGCAGTTCCGCCAGCGCCACGTTGGGCCAAAATGCATCGGCATGGCCGAGCAATTCCATGCCTTCCACCGCGCCGCGCTCGACGAGGCTGCTTTCCAGCACCTCGCGGAACAGGCCCATCAGGGCCGGCGCGCCCAGTGGAATCAATTGCATGCGGATTGCCCCCAATTGGTGAGGTCAAAGCATACGTTGGCCTGCCCTTGGGTCTTATCCACAAAAACTGTGGAAAAGTCTGTGAATCCTTTGCACAAGAACACGCTAAGTGGTCATCGGCAAAGGACTTTTGTTACTTCGTCGCAAAACTGTCCAATTATGTTTTCGTTTATTATCATGATGTTACACTTGGCTATCAGGTTTGCACCGCGATACCTGTCATAATTCTGACGGGGTGGCCAGGGCGGACGGTGGTTGTGGATGAGGTAACATCGAAATGCCGCTTCCGGTCGTATTTTTAAGCACTTTTAAACCTCATTTGAACGCAGAAATCCTCACAGTCGCCGAGTTGAACCGACAGGCCCGCCGGCTGCTGGAACAGCAGTTTCCGCTGCTCTGGGTGGCCGGCGAAATCTCGAACCTGACGCGCGCGACTTCCGGGCATGTGTACTTCACCCTGAAGGACGCCCAGGCGCAAGTGCGTTGTGTGATGTTCCGTTCGCGCGCGCAATTGCTGCCGTGGAAACTTGATAACGGCCAGCAGGTCGAGGTGCAGGCGCTGGTGACCCTGTACGAGGCCCGCGGCGACTTCCAGCTCAACGTCGAGGGCATGCGCCGTGCCGGCATGGGCCGGCTGTACGAACGCTTCCTCAAACTGCGCGAGCAGCTTGCGGGTGAAGGATTGTTTGCCCAGGAACGAAAACGCGCGACCCCGCGCTACCCGCGCCGCATCGGCATCGTCACCTCGCCCCAGGCCGCCGCGCTGCGCGACGTCCTCGTCGCGTTCTTCAGGCGTGCCCCGCATCTGGAACTCATCATCTACCCCACGCTGGTGCAGGGTGCCGAGGCGCCCGCCGCGATCGTCACCGCGCTGGAGAAGGCCTACGCGAGAAATGAATGCGACCTGCTGCTCGTCGTACGCGGCGGCGGCAGCCTCGAGGATCTCTGGGCCTTCAACGACGAGGCCGTCGCGCGCAAGATTGCCGTCTCGCCAGCGCCGACGATTTGCGGTGTCGGCCACGAGACCGACACGACCATCGCCGACTATGTTGCCGACCGCCGCGCCGCCACGCCAACCGCCGCAGCGGAAATCGCCAGCGCCGGCTGGTTCGACGCCGCCGCCGAAATCGACGCACTCGACGACGCTTTGCGGCGTGCGATGCTCGCTTCGCTCGAAACGCGCATGCAGGCGCTCGACCGACTGGCGCTGCGCCTCGTCCATCCTGCCCAGCGGCTCGCCGCCCATCGCCAACGCCTCGAACTGCTCGCGCGCCGCCTGCACGGAGCCATGCAGCAGGGCCTGTCGCAGCAACCGCGCCTGGCCCGCATGGAACACCGGCTGCGCCAGAGCCTGGCCAGCCAACTGGCCCGCAAGCATCAACGCCTGTCGCACTGCCAGGGCGCACTCGGCGCCCTGTCGCCCCTGGCCACCCTCGAACGCGGTTACAGCATCGTCCGCGGCGGGAATGGCGCGATCATTCGCAACGCGCAGCAGGTCGAAGTCGGCGCGCGACTGCAGTTACAGTTCGCGGCTGGAGCCGCCACAGCGACCGTCGATTCGGTAGAACCCGGAGACAGCTTGTAATATCGGGGGAAGGCCCCAGATACTGCACGCAACTTTGACCCGAGACTGAGGAGAACACCATGGAACATACCCTGCCCCCCCTGCCCTATGCCAAGAACGCCCTGGTACCGCACATGTCGGAAGAGACCTTCGACTACCACTATGCCAAGCACCACCAGGCCTACGTCACCAACCTGAACAACCTGATCAAGGGCACCGAA
>CAZTWA010000070.1:0-11993 GCA_964617225.1 uncultured Methyloversatilis sp. | reverse complement strand
CCCTACGGCATCCGGCCGCTGGTGATCGGCAAGAACGAAACACCCGAAGGCACGGAATACATGGTCTCCTCCGAGAGCGTCGCCATCGACACACTCGGCTTCAAGTTCCTGCGCGACGTCGAGCCCGGCGAGGCCGTGCTGATCGACACGCGCGGTCAGTTCATCAGCCGCCAGTGCGCCGAGAAGACCATGCATGCGCCCTGCATGTTCGAGTACGTCTACCTCGCACGCCCCGATTCGCTGATCGATGGCGTCTCGGTGTATGAGTCGCGCGTGCGCATGGGCGTGTCGCTTGCCGACAAGATCCGCCACACGATGCCGCATTTGGCCATCGACACGGTGATTCCGATCCCGGATTCGAGCCGACCGGCCGCGCTCGAACTGGCGACGCGCCTCGGCGTGCCCTACCGCGAGGGCTTCGTGAAGAACCGCTACATCGGCCGCACCTTCATCATGCCCGGCCAGGCGTCACGCAGGAAATCGGTGCGCCAAAAACTCAACGCCATTACCTCGGAGTTCCGCGGCAAGAACGTGCTGCTCGTGGACGACTCGATCGTGCGCGGCACCACCAGCCGCGAGATCATCATGATGGCGCGCGAGGCGGGCGCGAAGAAGGTTTATTTCGCCTCGGCCAGTCCGCCGGTGCGCCATGCCAACGTCTATGGCATCGACATGCCCTCGCGCACCGAGTTGATTGCCGCCTTCCGCAACGACGAGGAAATCCGCCAGGAAATCGGTGCCGACGCGCTGATCTACCAGGACCTCGAAGCGATGAAGAATGCCGTGCGCGAGATCAACCCGGCATTGACGCAGTTCGACACGTCCTGCTTCGACGGCCACTACATTACCGGCGACGTCAGCGCCGACTATCTGTCGAGCATCGAGGAGGCCCGTTCGAGGCCCTCCCGCGATGACGGCGAGGGTGGTCAGCTCGACCTCAACCTGGTCACCAACGAATGAACGAAAACGCACAATATCAATTCGACACGCTGGCAATCCGCGCCGGCCAGGAACGCAGCCAGTTCGGCGAGCACTCCGAGGCGCTTTACCTGACGTCGAGCTTCGTCTTTCCCAGTGCGGCGCAGGCCGCCGCGCTGTTCGCCGGCGAGGTGGAAGGCTTCACCTATTCGCGTTTCACCAATCCCACGGTCACGCTGTTCCAGGACCGCCTTGCCGCGCTGGAGGGTGCCGAGTCCTGCATCGCCACGGCGAGCGGCATGTCGGCGATCCTCGCCACGGCATTGGCCCTCCTGCAATCGGGCGATCACATCGTTTCCGCGCGGGGCATCTTCGGTGCGAGCCAGGCCCTGTTCGGCACGATCCTGCCGAAGTTCGGGATTCATACGACTTTCGTCGTCGGTTGCGATCCGGCCGGCTTCAAGGCGGCGATCCAGCCGAACACGAAACTCGTGTTCATCGAGACGCCCTCCAATCCGCTCACCGAAGTGCATGACATCGCTGCGCTGGCGGAACTGGCCCATGGCGTCGGTGCGCTGCTGGTGGTGGATAACTGCTTTTGCACACCGGCGCTGCAGCGACCGATCGAGTTCGGTGCCGATCTCATCATCCATTCCGCGACCAAGCATCTCGATGGCCAGGGCCGCGTGATGGGCGGCGCGGTCTGCGGCGCGAAGGCGCCCGTGGAAGAGGTCTTCAAGTTCATGCGCACTGCCGGTCCCAGCCTGTCGCCCTTCAATGCCTGGGTGCTGCTGAAGGGACTGGAAACACTGAATCTCCGCATGCAGGCGCACTCGGTGAATGCCCTGGAACTGGCGCGCCGTCTCGAAAAGCATCCGGCGATCGAGCGCGTGTTCTATCCCGGCCTGCCGTCCCATCCACAGCATGCGCTGGCCCAGCGCCAGCAATCGGCAGGCGGCGCCATCGTGTCCTTCGAGGTCCGCGGGGGCAGGGACGCCGCCTGGCGTGTCGTCGACAACTGCCAGTTGCTGTCGATTACCTCCAACCTGGGCGACGTCAAGACGACGATCACGCATCCGGCGACCACGACGCACGGCCGCGTCGCGCCCGAGGCGCGTGCCGAGGCGGGCATCACCGAGAACCTGGTGCGTATCGCCGTGGGCCTGGAGGCGATCGACGACATCGAGGCTGATCTGCTGCGCGGTCTCGCGACCTGTTGAACGGCCGCAGGCGGCTGCAGGTGCCGTCCCGCCAGCGCTGACTTTCCGCCCGCACCGGGCGGATTCCCCGAACTGTTAAAATTTGCCGGGCAGCCCGACTGCCCTTTGATGACTTTTTCCCGGATTGCCATGAAACGCTCCCGTTTTTCCCGTCGCACCAAGCAAACGCCCGATACCGAGGAACTGATCCGCCTCGCCACCCAGTTGAGCCTGTCGGGCAGCCGGCTGGAGGATGTGTTCTGGGAGCGCCGCTTGTCGACGACGATCGATCGTCTTCTGCGTGCTCAGGACGAGGCGGCCCTGAATGCCGCGCTGGACCACCTCTACGGTGCCGGCGGACGGGCTTATGACGAACTTGCCGACATGGTCGAGAACTGTGCCGAGTCGCGCCATCACGCCTTGGCCGGGGCGGGTGCCGGGCAGGATGTGCTGCTGTTCGCCGCGCCGGTGCTGGCGTGGTCGCGCTTCGCCATTCCCTCCGGCCCGATTGCACCGGAATTGCTGGCCAATTTGCGCGTCCAGTTGCAGGCGCACGTGTTCGCCGCCGACGTCCGCTTCGGCCTGGCCGATTTCTTTTTCAGCCCGGACCAGTTGCCGCAGAGCTATTCCGAGACGGCGACGCTGGCCGAAAAGCTCGGCAAGGCGTCATTGCACGGGCGCGATCTCAAGCTCGACGCCGCGCAAATGGCCGAAACGATGAATTTCCTGTCGGATACCCGCTACCTGATCGGCGCGGTCTGCGCACCGGCGGGTGCGCCGCTGTTCCGCTGGCAGGAAGAGGACGGCAGCCGCACGGAGGCGCTCAAGCAGTGGCGCGCCCAGGGTGGTGAAGTCCTGCGCACGCTCTTGCCGGCCTGCGCCATCGAACCGCTGCTTCCGCAGTCCTTCCACGCGGCGATCCGCGAAGCCGACCGCGCGTCCCGACCGTATTCGCTGCGTTCCGCCGTCGCCTTCCTGCAGACGTCGCTGAACGTGCCGGCCGCCAACCTGCGGGCGGTCGTGGCGCCATACTACGATCGCCAGCTCGAGGAGTTTCGCATCGGCTTCACCCTCGGCGAGGCCGCCGAGGTGGTGCATGGCGTCGTTTGGCCACTGCTCGAAAACGAAGACGAGGCTGCCGAGTTGCCCGGCCAGATCGAAGCTGTGTTGCGCGAGGCGGGCATGCGCGAGGTACTGGTGCTCGATCATCGCTTCCCGCTCGAATACTGCGATGATTGCGGCGCGCCGTTGTATCCGAACCCTGAGGGCGAACCGGTCCATGCCGAGTTGCCCGAGCAGGAAGAGGAAGCCATGCCGCGTCACCTGCACTAGTCGCAGCGATGGCAATACCGTCGACGCTCGACGAGCTGATTGCGGCCCTGCGTTGCCTGCCGGGTGTCGGGCCGAAATCCGCGCAGCGCATGGCCTACCACCTGTTGCAGCACGACCCGCGCGGTGCCGAGCGCCTGTCGGTCGCGCTCGACCAGGCGCTGAAAAATCTGCACCGCTGTGCCCGCTGCAACAATTTCACCGAGGCCGAGGTGTGCGAACGCTGTCTGTCGCCGAAGCGCGATCCTTCCCAGCTGTGCGTTGTCGAAATGCCGGCCGATCTCAACACGATGGAGCAGACGCATGCCTACAGCGGCCTTTACTACGTCCTGATGGGGCGCTTGAGCCCGCTTGACGGCGTCGGGCCGCGCGAACTGGCCTTCGACCGGTTACTTACCCGTGCCAGTGACGGGGTCGTGAAGGAAGTCATACTTGCCACCAACCTGACCCACGAAGGGGAGGCGACGGCCCATTACCTCTCGGAAATGCTCCACGCGCGCGGAATCAAGGTCAGCCGCATCGCGCGCGGCCTGCCGCTGGGCAGTGAACTCGAGTATTCCGATGCCGCCAGCGTAGCCCAGGCACTGCTCGAAAGGCGCGATTACTGAAGCGTAATCATCAGGTTAGCTAAATGGGGGTTTAATTCCCTTGCACGCTTGAGTACAATCATCGGGTTTTTTGCATTCGCATTCTTACTTTCCAGGAAATCACCATGAGTTGTGACGATAATATGGATTGTGGCCGGCGTCGCCTGCTGGTCGCGACATCGGTTGCCGGCGGTGTGGCGGGTGTTGCGGCGATTATTCCGTTTGTCAGCACCTTTGCGCCTTCCGAGCGTGCCAAGTCGGCCGGTGCGCCGGTGGAGGTCGATATCAGCAAACTCGCCCCGGGCGAGATGATGACCGTCGAATGGCGTGGCAAGCCGGTCTGGATCATCCACCGCACCAAGGAAATGCTTGATGCCATGGCCAAGCTGGGTGACAAGTTGGCGGACCCTAAATCGGACCGCAACATGCAGCCGGGCTATGCCAAGAATGAGTACCGCTCGATCAAACCGGAATTCATGGTGGCCATCGGCATCTGCACCCATCTGGGTTGCTCGCCGTCCGAAAAGTTCAAGACCGGTGCCGAATCCGGCATCGAGGCCGACTGGCCCGGTGGATTCCTCTGTCCCTGCCACGGTTCGACCTTCGATTTGGCTGGCCGTGTCTATAAAAGCAAGCCGGCGCCGGACAATCTGGAAGTTCCACCGCATTTTTACCTGTCCGACGCCAAGATCCTGATTGGCGAAGACAAGAAGGGAGCCTAAGCCATGGGTGCCGCCAACGTCGAAAAATACAAGTCCGACGGCACGACCTCCGGCAATCTGCTGGAGTGGGTCGATGCTCGCTTCCCCTTGATGGCCCTGTGGAACGACCATCTGGCCAAGTATTACGCGCCGAAAAACTTCAATTTCTGGTACTTCTTCGGCTCGCTTGCACTGCTAGTGCTCGTGTTGCAGATCGTCACCGGGATCTTCCTGGTCATGCACTACAAGCCGGATGCCTCGCTGAACGCTTCCGGCGTCCCGGTGGCTTTCGCCAGCGTCGAGTACATCATGCGCGATGTGCCGTGGGGCTGGCTGATCCGCTATATGCATTCCACCGGCGCTTCGGCCTTCTTCATTGTTGTCTATCTGCACATGTTCCGCGGCATGCTGTACGGTTCCTACCGCAAGCCCCGCGAGCTGATCTGGATCTTCGGCGTGCTGATCTTCCTGTGCCTGATGGCCGAGGCATTCATGGGCTATCTGCTGCCCTGGGGCCAGATGTCTTACTGGGGCGCGCAAGTGATTCTCAACCTGTTCTCAGCCATCCCGTTGATCGGCAATGAGCTGACGCTGTGGATCCGCGGCGACTATGTGATCGGCGACGCTACGCTGAACCGGATGTTCTCGCTGCACGTCATTGCGGTGCCATTGATCCTGATCGGTCTCGTGGCGGCACACGTCATGGCGCTGCATGAGGTCGGCTCGAACAACCCGGACGGCGTCGAAATCAAGAAGAAAAAAAATGCCAACGGTATCCCGCTCGACGGCATCCCCTTCCACCCGTATTACACGGTGAAGGACATCGTTGGGGTGGTGGTCTTCCTGATGGTGTTCTCGGTCATCTTGTTCTTCATGCCCGAGGGCGGCGGCTATTTCCTGGAGTTCAACAACTTCTTCCCGGCCGATCCGCTGGTGACCCCGCCGCATATCGCTCCGGTCTGGTACTTCACGCCCTTCTATTCGATCCTGCGCGCCAATACGGTCAACTTCTTCTGGATCGACGCCAAGCTCTGGGGTGTGATCTTCATGGGTCTGGGCGTGATGGTGTTCTTCTTCCTGCCTTGGCTGGATCGTAGTCCGGTCAAGTCAATCCGCTACCGCGGTCCGCTCTATAAGGGTGCGCTGGCGATCTTCGTGGTCAGCTTCTTCATCCTCGGCTATCTCGGCATGCTGGCGCCGACCGACGGGCGTACGCTGGTTTCGCAGATCTGCACGATCCTTTATTTCGCCTTCTTCCTGCTGATGCCCATCTATACATCGCTGGACAAGTGCAAGGCTGAACCGGAAAGGGTGACGGAATAATGAAAAAGCTGTTGATTGCATTGCTGTGGGCGCCACTGTTGGCCTTCGCCGCCGGGGCAGAGCTCCATCTCGACAAGGCGCCCGATCGTGGCCGTGATCTTCCTGCTCTGCAGAATGGGGCAAAGGTTTTCATCAACTACTGCCTGAACTGCCATTCGGCGTCCTACATGCGCTATAACCGCCTGCAGGATATCGGCCTGTCCGAGCAACAAATCAAGGACAACCTGCTGTTCACCCAGGACAAGGTCGGCGAACTGATGACCATCGCGATGCGCCGTTCCGAATCGAAGCAATGGTTTGGCGCTGCCCCCCCCGATCTCACCGTGATCGCGCGCGCGCGATCCTCAGAGTTCGGTTCGGGTTCCGACTGGCTCTACACCTATCTGCGCGGTTTCTACCGTGACGACAGCCGGCCGACCGGCTGGAACAATACGGTGTTCGCCAACGTCGGCATGCCGCACGTGCTGTGGGAACTGCAGGGCGAGCAGGTCATGGGCGCCGACCACAAGCTGAAGCTTGCCAAGCCTGGCCTGCTGCAGCCCAAGGAGTACGATGCGATGGTTGCCGATCTGGTCGGTTTCCTGAACTACATGGGCGAGCCGGTGCAGAACTTCCGCAAGGAACTGGGCGTTATCGTACTGATCGCGCTCGCCATCCTGTTTGTTTTTGCCTATGCGCTCAAGCGTGAGTACTGGCGCGACATTCATTAACCTAACAACTAACTTGCCATGGGACATCGAGATATGAATCCACCCGTGCGTCGCGTGGTGCGTGATTCCGACTATTCATGGGGAACGAGTGCCATGATGAATCTGTACTCGGGCACCACCTGTCCGTTCAGCCATCGCTGCCGTATTGTTCTTTACGAGAAGCAGATGGATTTCCAAGTGATCGATGTCGATCTCTTCAACAAGCCTGAAGACATCGCCGTCATCAACCCCTACAACCGCGTACCGGTACTGGTGGATCGCGACCTCGTGCTGTATGAGTCGAACATCATCAACGAGTACATCGACGAGCGCTTTCCGCATCCGCAGCTGATGCCGCCTGATCCGCAAACGCGTGCCAAGGCGCGTCAGTTGCTGCACACGATGGAGCACGAACTGTTCAGCCACATCGATGCGCTCGAGCGCAATCTCAAGACGGCCGACAAGTCGCGGGCGCACATCCGCGACCGCCTGGTCGAGCTGACGCCGCTGTTCGGCAAGCAGAAGTTCCTCCTCGGCGACGATTTCTCGATGCTCGACGTGGCCATCGCGCCGCTGCTGTGGCGCCTCGACCATTACGGCATCGAACTGCCGAAGTCGGCTGCACCAGTGATGAAGTTTGCGGAGCGGATTTTCGCCCGGCAGGGCTTCATCGACGCGCTGACGCCGTCGGAAAAGGTGATGCGCCGCTAACCGGCGTATTGCCGCAGCATCCGAGCAGTTCGGCTTCTGCCCATGTTCTCGACCAAGCCTTATCTCATCCGCGCCATCCACGAGTGGTGCGCGGATGAGGGCTTTACCCCGTACCTCGCCGTGCAGGTCGACGCGCGTACCCGCGTGCCCCGCGAGTTCGTGCGCGATGGTCAGATCGTCCTCAACGTCAGCGCCGAAGCGACCCACCAGTTGATGATGGGCAACGAGGAAATCACCTTCCAGACCCGCTTCAACGGTGCTTCGTTTCCGGTGGTCGTGCCGGTCGATGCGGTCGTGGCGATTTACGCACGCGAGAACGGCCAGGGCATGGCCTTCGAACCCACCCCAGCCCCGGCAGCGGGCGACACTGCGGAAGTCAGCGCGGGCGAGACGGCATCAGACCAAGCTGAAGTCGCTGAAGATAGCGCGTCTGAATCGGCTGCCCGGCGGAGTGGCCACCTGACGCTCGTCAAATAACCTCATACGGCTGGCACCGCGCGGGATTGGCGCTGGCGCCCAAGTCAGGAATCGAACCTGAGACCTACCGCTTAGGAGGCGGTCGCTCTATCCACTGAGCTACAAGGGCGAACCCGCGAATTCTAGCCATTACTGCCTGCGCTGTCCGCCGCTGGCACCGGCTGGTCGAGTCCCAAGCGGTGCATCAACGTCTCATGGCTCATGTGGATCAGGTCTTCGATGGCCTGGTAATCATCGGGCAGGGCGGCATCGTCCCAGCCGTTGGCGGAATGGCGTGCGAGGTCGATGGCCAACTTGACGTTCCTGACGCGGGGATGCTCGGCGTTCTGCGGGTCCATCAGCGTCATCAACAGTTGCGGTAGATGCCAGGCTTCGGCGAGCGCCTGCTTGATCTGGTAGAGCGGCACGCCGAAGATCTCGGTCTGGATGGCGACCGAACGGAGGCTGCGGTCCGCCCTTTGCCGGTCAGTGACCTGTAGCGCCAGACCGGGCGCAAAGCACCACATCAAGATTTCCGGGAAATCGTAGAGCAGGGTGGCCACGCTGATTTCGTCGACATCGAGATCGTGGCGATAGATGGCCCATTCCCTTGCCCACTGGGCTGCCTTGCGGGCGCGGCCGATGACCTTGAGCAGGCCGAGCAGGGCGCGCGGATGGCCCTTGAGGTGCTCCTCGACCCGCGGCAGGTTCTGGAAATCGTTGAAGAAGGGCTCCATGCCGGTCATCATCAGCGAGCGTTCGATCGTGGTGATGTCGGTCAGCCGGGTCTTGCTGCGCTTGGCCTCGATATAGGCCAGCACGCGCAAGGTCATCATCGGGTCGTGCAGGATCACCGAAGAAATGGCGCGGGCATTGGTCTTGTGGGCATGCGTGCGTAAGTCCGCGAGTTGTTGATCCGTGTGACGCAGCACCGGGATGTTCGCCTGGCTGAAATAGGCGACCCAGCCTTCGAGGTCGAGCACGGGGCGGGATTGGTCACTCATGAGCGCATTATCGGCGAGTTGGTGGCGGAACTGGAATGGATTAGCCGCCGTTCACTGAACGATATTGTCTTGTATTTTTGGGCTTATCCGTCTAGAATTCTGCCCCTTTCCATCCTTGCTCCACCCGTACCGCATGCGGGGGGGCTCAACCTGATCCAGAAGGAGAGTACATGCGCCATTACGAAATCGTTTTCATCGTCCATCCGGACCAATCCGACCAGGTGCCGGCCATGATCGAGCGCTACAAGGCGCTCGTCACCGGCAGCAACGGCGCCATCCATCGTCTCGAGGACTGGGGTCGCCGCCAGCTGGCCTACCCGATCCAGAAGGTGCACAAGGCGCATTACGTGCTCATGAACATCGAGTGCGACAACGCCACGCTGTCCGAGATCGAGAATGCCTTCAAGTTCAACGATGCCGTGTTGCGTCACCTGACCGTCAAGATGGACAAGGCCGAAACCACGCCGTCGCCGATGATGAAGGAAGAGAAGTCGCGCTCGCTGACGCAAGGTGAAGCCAAGCCCGCCGAGGAGGCCGCGGCTGCCGCCTGAAGCTGATGGCGTGGCTGCCGGAAGCACGGTGGCGAATCGCACTCAGTTGACAGGCAGGCTGCTGGAACGCGGCAATCTGCGCTACACCCCGGCGGGGGTTCCGGTCATCGAATTCCGGATAACCCACGAATCGGAGCAGATTGAAGCAACAGCGCCCCGTCGCGTCGAATGCGAAATCGCCTGCGTAGCACTCGGCGCCACCGCGCTGCTGCTCAAGGAAGCCTCGCCCGGCATGACCGTCACCGCGAACGGATTCCTCGCTTCCCGCAGCCTCAAGCAGAAAACGCCCGTGCTGCACGTGACCCAGATTGAATTCGCTGAAAAATTTTAGGAAGGGATATTGAAAATGGCTTTCAAGCCCAGCAACAAAAAGAAGGACGACCGCAACAAGAACCGCAACCTGTTCAAGCGTCGCAAGTTCTGCCGCTTCTCCGCCGAGAAGATTCCGTACGTCGATTACAAGGACGTCGAGTTGCTCAAGGACTTCGTCACCGAGAACGGCAAGGTGATGCCCGCGCGCATCACCGGCACCAAGACCCGCTACCAGCGCCAGCTGTCGACCGCCATCAAGCGGGCCCGCTTCCTGGCGCTGCTGCCCTACACTGACCTGCACCAATAAGCGAGGAGGCGAACCATGCAAGTGATTCTGATGGACAAGGTGGTTAACCTCGGCAACCTCGGCGACGTCGTCAAGGTCAAGGAAGGCTATGCCCGCAATTTCCTGATCCCGAAGGGCTTCGCCAAGCGCGCGACCGCCGAGAACATGAAGGTGTTCGAAGCGCGGCGTGCCGAACTCGAGAAGATCGCGGCCGAGAAACTGGTCGCGGCACAAGCCGTGGCGGCCAAGCTCGAAGGCCTGCGTGTCGAGATCGCCCGCAAGGCCGGCGTCGATGGCCGCCTGTTCGGTTCGGTGAGCCCGGCCGATGTGGCTGAAGCCCTGACTGCGCAAGGCATCGCGATCGAGAAGAGCGCCGTGCGCATGCCGGATGGCCTGCTCAAGACGATCGGCGAGTTCCCCCTCGAAGTCGCGCCGCACGCAGACGTCGTGGCGAACGTGACCGTCGCGGTGGTCGGCGAACAGTAATTCCGTCGTACCTGCAAAAGGGCCGCCCATCGGCAACCTGGGTGGCCCTTTTGCGTTAACGCCTTCCCGGTTTTCATGCACAGCATTTGCACAGGTCGCCCACAGCTTTTCCACTGCATTTGCACAGGGTTGTTCACTCCCCTCGCAAGGACATCGCAGGTAGACTGACGCCCCTGGAGGAGGACAAGACATGGCCCATTTGCAAACGGCGCAGACCTATATGCAAGCCGCCCCGATGGATCCGCAGGTCGCGGCGCTGAAGCTGCCGCCGCATTCGATCGAGGCCGAGCAGTCACTGATTGGCGGCCTGCTGCTCGACAACAGCGCCTGGGACCGGATCGCCGACATCGTCAGCGAATCCGATTTCTATCGCGACGACCACCGCCGCATCTTCGCGCACATCCGCAAGCTGGTCGAGACCGGCCGGCCGGCCGACGTGGTGACGGTCTACGAGTCGATCGAGCATGCCAACCAGGCCGAGCAGACCGGCGGGTTGGCCTATCTTGGCGAGATCGCCAACGCCACGCCATCCGCCGCCAACATCCGCCGCTATGCCGAGATCGTGCATGAGCGCGCCGTGCTGCGCAAGCTGGTCACGGTCGGTGACGAGATCGCCGCTGCCGCGCTCAATCCGGCCGGGCGCGATGTCAAGGTGTTGCTGGACCAAGCCGAACAGAAGGTCTTCGAAATCGCCGAAGCGGGCAACCGCGGCGGCCAGGATTTCCAGGCGATCACACCGCTGCTGGGTGATGTCGTCGATCGCATCGAGAAACTCTACAACCGCGAGAATCCGTCCGACATCACCGGCCTGGCCACGGGCTTCCACGATCTGGACCGTATCACCTCCGGCCTGCAGCCGGGCGACATGATTGTCGTTGCGGGCCGTCCGTCGATGGGCAAGACGGCCTTTGCGCTGAATATCGCCGAGCATGCCGGCATGGAACTGCGGCAGCCGGTGGCGATCTTCAGCCTGGAAATGTCCGGGCCCCAACTTGCGATGCGCTTCCTGTCCTCGGCCGGCCGGCTCGACCAGACGCGCATCCGTACCGGCAAGCTGTCTGATGAAGACTGGGAAAAGATGTCGATGGCACTCGGCAAGCTACACGAGGCACCGATCCACATCGACGAAACGGGCGCGATCAACGCGACCGACCTGCGTGCCCGTGCACGCCGGCTGCATCGCCAGTTCGGCCCGCTCGGTCTGATCGTCATCGACTACCTGCAGCTCATGACGTCGGTGAAGGACAACGAGAACCGCGCCACGGAAATCTCCGAGATCTCGCGCTCGATCAAGGCGCTGGCGAAGGAATTGCAGGTACCGGTGATCGCCTTGTCGCAGTTGTCGCGGAAAGTCGAAGAGCGCAACGACAAGCGGCCGTTGATGTCCGACCTGCGCGAATCCGGCGCCATCGAGCAGGATGCCGACATCATCCTGATGATG
>CAZTWA010000069.1:1306-12067 GCA_964617225.1 uncultured Methyloversatilis sp. | reverse complement strand
GCGGCGCCACCCCATTGGGCACGGACCGGCACCCGCAAGGCGAAATCGTGATCAGTCTCGGCCGCCTCAACCGCATCCGTGGCATCGACACCGACAACAACACGTTGACGGTCGAGGCCGGCTGCACGTTGGCGGCCGTCCAGGCCGCGGCCGCGGAAGCCGGCCGGCTATTCCCGTTGTCACTCGCCGCCGAGGGCACGGCGACCATCGGCGGCAACCTGTCGACCAATGCCGGCGGCGTGCAGGTCCTGCGCTACGGCAATGCGCGCGAACTCTGCCTCGGCCTCGAAGTCGTCCTGCCCGATGGCCGGATCTGGCATGGCCTGCGCGGCTTGCGCAAGGACAATACGGGTTACGACATGAAGCATCTGTTCATCGGTGCCGAAGGCACGCTCGGCCTGATCACGGCCGCCGTGCTGAAGCTCTTTTCGCGGCCACGCCAGGTTGCGACCGCGTGGGCGGCCGTTCCCTCCCCCGCGGCCGCAGTCGCCCTGCTGACGCGGCTACGCGAAAAGATCGGCGGTCGCGTGACGGCATTCGAACTGATCGGCCGCCCGGCGCTCGACCTGGTCGTCCAGCACATTCCCGGCAGCCGCAACCCGCTGGAGAATCACTCGCCGTGGCAAGTCCTCATCGAACTTTCCGACACGATGGAATCCGACCTCGCCACGCCACTCGAAGAAGTCCTGTTCGATGCCGTGAATGCCGGCGAGGCAGGCGATGCCGCTCTGGCGCACAGCGAATCGCAGGCGAAGGCGCTCTGGAAATTGCGCGAAAGCATCGCCGAAGCGCAGAAGATCGAAGGCCTCTCGATCAAGCACGATATTTCCCTGCCGGTATCGCGCATTCCAGAATTCATTGAACGCTCCGATGCCGCCCTGAGCGCGAACTTTCCCGGCGTGCGCATCGTCTGCTTCGGCCACCTTGGCGATGGCAACCTGCATTACAACCAGTCGAAGCCAACCGATTTGAACAATGAGGCCTTCATCGACCAGACGCCCGCCGTCAATCGCGTCGTCCATGATCTCGTGCATGAACTGGACGGATCGATCTCGGCCGAGCACGGCCTGGGGCAACTCAAGCGCGAAGAGATCCTGCGCTACAAAAGTACGGTCGAGATGGACATGATGCGCGCGGTCAAACACGCGCTTGATCCGAGCGGCCTGATGAATCCCGGCAAGATCCTCTGAAAATAATCCATGGAGGAGGTTTACACGGGTAAGCCTATGGGTATAATGCGCCCTCTCTTTTGGGGGTATAGCTCAGCTGGGAGAGCGCTTGCATGGCATGCAAGAGGTCAGCGGTTCGATCCCGCTTACCTCCACCAGGACGAAGTCCCTATCGTCTAGAGGCCTAGGACAACACCCTTTCACGGTGTGAACCGGGGTTCGAATCCCCGTGGGGACGCCAAATTAAAAAGCCACCGCAAGGTGGCTTTTTTCTTTTCGGCCTCCGATTCCGCGCCGTGGCGGTATGAAAAAAGGCGTCAGCCGGTGGGGACACCAGACTGACGCCGAGGAGGTGATCGTTATTTCAGTAAGTTCGGTCAGTGCATTTGCTGGATGCCGGCGAGGAGCCATCCACCCGAGCCTTCGATCGGCTTGACGAGGTTCCAGACTTCCTCAAAGGCTTCGACCGGACCGTCCTTGTCTTCGCGGATCAGGCCGTTGAACCGGACACTGACGACGTAGCGGCCGGCTTCTTCGGCGACCTCGATCACGTCTGCATCGATCTTGACGACATCGGTAGCCTGGGCGCTATCAGAGCGCTCGACGATATCCATCTTCAGCTCGGCGAACATTTCCGGCGTCGTGAATGCGCGGATATCTTCGAGATTGCCCCCGTCGTTCGCCGCCTGCAGGCGGATGAAATGCACCTTCGCGTTGCGCACAAAACCCTCGACATCGAAATCCGCCGGAATTGCGGGTCGCACTGGTGCTGCGTCGGCACTGGCCGAGCCCGGCGTGGAAACATCGTAGGGGCGCGCTGCGGGCTCCGTGCGCTCGAAGTCGTTGCGGGCATACTGCATGCCGCCTGCGCCTGCGAGGGCCGGCTGCTGGGCAGCAGCACGTTTGCGCATGATCAAACCGATGACCACCATCACGGCCATGACGATCAGTCCGATCATCAGCATCGAGGCGAGTTCCTCGCCAAAGCCGAAGTGCGAAGCCAATGCGGCGAGACCGAGACCCGCAGCCAAGCCGGCGACCGGTCCCATCCAGGAAGGACGCGCGGACGCTTGCGGCGCAGCGGCCGTTCCCGGTGCCTTGGCTGCGGCGGCAGGTGCGGTGGCCGCGGACGGAGCGACGGCCGGCGCCGGGGGCGTGGCCTGGCGCTGCATGCCGAACGACTTGGCGCCACCCAGCCGCTTGGCCTCGGCATCGCCGGTTCCCAGGGTCAGGCCGACGCTCAGAACCGCTGCCATCAAAAAAGAGAAAGCCTTCATGGACGTGATCTCCTTGTTCAGAATGAGTACGGGGCACAGGATAGCCAGTGCAGATTAAAAAGAAAAACAGAATTATCGGTATTGTCAGTTCGGTTTTTTCTTACTATTTCGACCCGATCCGGGGACACCGCCGAAGATGTCATGCTGGGCGAAGCGGCAGATCGCGGCGATGATCGGGTGCGTCAACTTGCGCTCCGTGGTGATCGCGTAGATCTGCTCCCTGACGGTCTCGATCCTGCCCACTACCTGCACATCGCCTTCCTTGACGACCGTCGATTCGATCGCCGTCGGCGCGGTGAAGTACCCTGCACCGGCCTGGCCAAACGCCTTCATGAGGGCGCTGTCGTCGAATTCGCCGACGATGCGCGGATGCAGGCGCTCGGCTTCGAACCAGCGCATCAGGCGAGCATGCAGAGCCACCTCCACCCCCGGCAACAGGAACGGCGCGTCATCGAGCAATTGCGGAAACGGCGGTGCCCCCTTCCTGACGAGCGACTTCGCGCCAAAGACGCTCACGCCGCTTTCTCCCAGGAAATGGTCATAGCCCCGCACGTTCAGATTGTCCGGCATGGGGCGATCCGCGATCACCATGTCGAGGCGATGCACCGCAAGATCACCCAGCAGCGTCGTGAGCCGGCCTTCGCGGCAGACCAGCTTGACGGGCTCTTCGAAGCCGAGAGAGGGCTCCACTAGGCGATAGGCCACCATTTTCGGGACGGAGTCGGCGATGCCGACGCGGAAGGTCACGCTTTTCGCCTGCGCATCGTCGCGCAGGACACCCAGCAACTCGTCGCCCAGCGAAAAGATCTGCTCGGCGTAACCGAGGATGCGCTGCCCGGCTTCGGTCAACTCAAGACCGCGGCCGACACGCCGGAACAGTTTGACGCCGAGGACCGCCTCGAATTCACTCAGCTGCCCGCTGATCGATTGCGGTGTCAGATGCAGGCGCTCGCTGGCACGGGCGATGCTGCCCGACTTGGCAACCATCCAGAAATAGCGCAGGTGCTTGAAATTGAGATTGGCCAATTTGATAGATCGTGGATTTCGATGTTTCCGTAAATAATAATCGATTGGATCGATGCTTCAAACTATCCTAGCATTACGCTGTTTTCGAATTGAACGAGGCTTTCCAACATGAAACGTATTGTGCTTTTCCTCGCCACCAACCTGGCCATCGTGCTGGTGCTCTCGGTCACCATGCGCCTGCTGGGCGTCGAGCCCTACCTCAACGAGCACGGCCTGAACCTCGGGGCGCTGCTGATCTTCGCCGCAGTGATGGGCTTCGGCGGTTCATTCATCTCGCTCGCCATCTCCAAGTGGTCGGCCAAGACCGCCATGGGCGTCAAGGTCATCGAGGCGCCGTCGAATTCGACCGAGTTCTGGCTGGTTGAAACCATCCGCAAGTATGCCGAGCAGGCCGGCATCAAGATGCCGGAAGTCGGCATTTATGAGTCGCCCGACGTCAATGCCTTCGCGACCGGCATGAGCAAGAACAGCTCGCTCATCGCCGTCTCGACCGGCCTGCTGAACCAGATGACGCGGCAGGAAGCCGAAGCAGTACTCGGCCACGAGGTCGCGCATGCGGCCAACGGCGACATGGTGACGCTGGCGCTGATCCAGGGCGTGGTGAACACCTTCGTCATGTTCCTCTCGCGCGTCATCGGGCACCTCGTCGACCGCGTCGTTTTCAAGACCGAACGCGGCCAGGGACCAGCCTTTTTCGTGACCATGATCGTCGCCGAACTGGTGCTCGGCATCCTCGCCTCGATCATCGTCATGTGGTTCTCGCGCCAGCGCGAGTTCCGCGCCGACCGCGGCGGCGCTTCCCTCGCTGGCCGGCAGCACATGATTGCCGCGCTGGAACGCCTCAACAGCCTGCACCCGCAGCCCCTGCCCGAGAAAATGGCGGCCTTCGGCATCGCCGGCGGTGTCGGTGGCGGGCTCAAGCGCCTGTTCATGACGCATCCGCCGCTGGAAGAGCGCATCGCCCGGCTGCGCAGCGAATCCTGAGCGACGTTTGAAGTTATTCCGCGCTGGCAAGACGATCGCCGTGCCGTCTCGCCAGCGCTGACTTTCAGGGGACTGGCTACTTGCGGGCCGGATGCTTGAACGGCGCCGGATCGAGGTTGTGCCGCGCCAGCAGCTTGTAGAACTCGGTGCGGTTGCGTTGGGCAATGCGCGCGGCCTGCGCCACGTTGCCCGCGGTCGCCATCAGCAACCGGGCGAGATAGTCGTACTCGAACGCCCGACGGGCATCGTCGAAGGCCGACATCTCGCACTCGTTCTCCGCTTGCATCAAGCGCCCGACGACCGAGGCCGGCACGCGCGACACCACGGTTTGCGCCAGCGACAGATGGACGACGCTGCGCAGTTGACGCACATTCCCCGGCCAGGGTGCCTCGCATAGCACCGCCATCGCATCGGGAGAGAATCCTCCGGTCGCGATCGGCGAACCATTGCTGAGTTCGGCGACGAAGTGAGCGACCAGCAAGGGAATATCTTCGCGCCGTTCCGCCAGGCTGGGAACGGTCAGCAGATTGCGCTTGAGGGTGTAATACAGATCCGAACGGAAACGTCCGTCACGCACCGCCGTCTCGAGATTCTCGCTGGTTGAGGCGATGATGCGAATGTCGAAGGGGTTGGCGCTGAACAGGCCGGTCACGCCCACCAGCGGCAGCAGGCGCACCTGCAAGGCCGGCGACAACAAGCCGACATCATCAAGAAACAGGATGCCGCCACGCCCCTTGGCGAGCGCCTTGCCGAACAGGGATTCCTCTTCGCCGCTCTCCTCGGCGCTGCCGCAGCGGAACACCTGAAAAGGTTTCCGCGCCCGGCTGCTGGCGCCATGGATCGCGCGGGCAAGCAACTCCTTGCCGCTGCCGCGCGGCCCCGTCACCAGCAACGGGGATTCCTCCTCCGCCATGCGGCGCGCCGTGCGCAGCAATTCGTCCATCACCACGCTGCCGGAAATGATGTCCTTGCGCCACGCGGAATCCCCCAGTCCGGCGGCAATTGCGGGTGAAACGGCCAGCGCGGCGGCGACGCGGGCCACCAGTTCCTTGCCATCGAAGGGTTTGGTCAGGAAGCTGAAAACGCCCCGCTGCGTGGCGGCAACGGCATCGGGTATCGTCCCGTGGGCGGTCAGGATGATCACCGGAATGCTGGGTGCCATGGCATGCAAATGGGCAAACAACTCGTGGCCATCCATGCCATCCATGCGCAGGTCGCACACCACGGCACGCGGCCGTTCGGCGCGGAATATGTCCAGCGCTTCTTCCCCCGAGGACGCCAAGGCAACCTCGTAGCCGGCGGAATTCAGGCGCATCGCGATGAGGTCGAGCAGGTCAGGATCGTCATCGACCACCAGGATGCGGTCGGCCTTGGCAAGCTCGTTCATCGGCGCGGCGACCTCGGCAAGCGACGATCGATGTCGCGCAGCGCGTTCAATTTCTGCTCGAGTTCCTCGGCCTTGCGCTGCTCGTCGCGGACCTGCCGCTGCCGATCGGCAAGCTGCGCACGCAGCTTCTGGCCGGCCTCATCGGCCTTGCGCAACTCCTCGGCTTGCGCGAGGCGCTCGCTCAGAAACTTCTGCAACACCAGCGCCAGGTCGCGCCGCGGCGACACGCGATCCAGCGGGGCAGCCGCGACGGTGTCGGCCAACTGGAGCGCGCGGGCATCGTCATGCCAAGGCACCCGCGGCAGGCTCAACAGCAGAGCGAGGCGCAACCGCTGGAATTCACCCGGGTGGTGCTCGAAACCGGCAAGGCTGATCTGATATTCACGCAACTGGTCGGCCGCCACCATCCCCGCGACACGCCGATGGTAATCCAGCAGGGCAGCCACCTCGCGCGACTCATCCCCGAAATGCGTTTCCGACGCGACGGGCGCACTGCCCGAAGGCAGACCGGCGCACCCGGCAAGCAGGGTGATGAGGATCGCGGCTACGGCGGGCCACCGCCATTGCCTCATTTCGCGACTCCCGCCAGGGGCAGGCTGGCGCGGAAATGCGCCCCCTTTTCCTCGGGCAGCAATTCCAGCGACCCGTGCTGCGCGATGGCGAACTCGCGGGCAATCGCGAGGCCGAGGCCATAACCGGCCACGCTCTTGGTTTCCGGGCCGCGGTAGAACGGCTCGAAGATATTTTTCCTGTCTGTTTCCGGCACACCCGGCCCTTCGTCGGTCACATCCAGAATGGCAGATTTGTTGTCTCGCGTCAGCGACAGCCGGATCGTGCCGCGCGGAGGAGAAAACTTGATGGCATTCGAAATCAGGTTATTGACGATGGTCAGGGTTTCTTCCCGCCCCCCCATGACCGTGAGGGGCGCCAGTGTACCCGTGATCCGCAGGCGCTTGTCACGCGCCGCTAGTTTCTGGGTTTCGAGGGCATCCTGGATGAGGTCGTCAAGCCGGATCGCCAGCGGCTCGATCAGGTCATGCGAGTGCTCGGCCTGCTGCAGTTTCAACAGGCCATCGATCAACTCCTGCAGGCGCAGCGCGTTGCCTTGCATGATGGCGGCGATCTTCTCCTGACGCGGCGACAGCGGTCCGGCCACGCCCTCGCTCAGCAGGCTCGAGCCCTCCCGCAGCGCCGCCAGCGGCGTTTTCAGTTCATGGGAAATATGGCGCAGGGTGCGCGTGCGCTCCTCCTCCAGCGTCAGCATGCGTTTGCGCAGCCAGTCGAGGCGCCGGCCGATCCAGCGCAAGTCGTCCGGCCCCCTCAGCTTGATGCGACGTTCGAGCAAATTATTGCCCAAGGCAATGACCGCCCGCTCGACCCCCTTCAGCAACTGACCGAGGATGCGCTGCCCAACCCAAAGCAACACCCCGGCCACACCGAGCGCCAGCGCAACAGCAATCACCAGGCGCTGCTGCAAGGCCTCGGTCTCGGCACTGAAGGACTGGCGGACCGACTCCGTGATCCCGCGGACGGCAACAATGATCTCGGTGGCCTGGGCAAAGTGCGCACTCACCACCCGTTGCAGTTCGCCCAGCTGTCGCGGATCCTTTTCGAACGCCCGATAGGCTGCCGTTTCACTGGCGGCCATGGCACGCACCCGGTCAGCGAGGGTAGCGAGCATGGGCACTTGGGCGAATGCCTCGCAGTTATGCAGCCATTCGCGCCGCATCACGACATAGTCGTCGATCTGGGTCATGTCGCGCAACACTTCATATTGACGCAGGATGCGTTCCATCTGGCGCAGGTCTTCGTCGAGTTCCCAGCCCAGGCGGGTCGCCTCGGCAGCCTGCTGCATGCTTTCCTGGCTGCGCGCGGCCAGTCGCGTGGCGCTGACCGAGGAATAGGCGATGGCGACGAAGAGGGGCAGCGCCATGACGACCCACGCGACCAGCATGAGCCGCACAAAGGAGCGCGGATAAAGATTCATAACCGCAATACTAAGCCATGCGTCAATCCCATAGAAGTGTTGGGGTTTGGCGACAGTAGCGGGAACGCATGACATTCCCCTAGATTCCAGCCGTGGTGACCTGCCAGGAGCGCCACAACGCGCCGCGACGATGCAAGCGGCTTTCGATTCGAAAATAAAAAGGAGTCTTCATGAAACGAAGAAACACCCTGTGCGGGCTGGCTTTCGCCCTGGCAACGCTACCCGCGTTAGCCCAGACCGCCGCTGCACCGCCCGCAGGGCGGCTGCTCGCCTCCAACTGCTACCAATGCCACGGCACCAACGGCAGCGGCGGCGTGGAATCGATCCGGGGGGAATCGGTCAGCGAGATCTACAACGAACTCAAGGAAATGCAGCGCAAGTCGTCGCCCAAGATGATGGACATGCATGCGCGTGGCTACACCGATGCCGAAATCAGGCTGTTGGCCACCTACCTGTCAACGCTGCGCTAAAGGGGAACGCGACATGATCAAACGAAGAGACTTCATCAAGTGGGCTGGCGCAACCGGGATCGGCCTGTCTGCAGGCGGCTGGAGCATGCTGGCTGCGGCAGACGAAAAACGCACCCGGACGGCAGCTGCCAGCGTTCCCACCAGTACCGGCATCAAGGGGCGTGTCGTCGTCATCGGCGGCGGGATGGGTGGGGCCACGGTCGCCAAGTACCTGCGCCTCTGGGGCGGTACGGGCGTCGATGTCACGCTGATCGAGCGCGACTCCACCTATGCCTCCAACATCATGAGCAACCTGGTGCTGAACGGCTCGCGCACCATGAGTTCGCTGCAATACGGCTATGGCAGCCTGTCGAGCCGCTACGGCGTCAAGATCGTCAAAGGCGATGTCGTGGCGATCGACCCGGTGGGCCGCAAGGTCGTTTTGGCGACGGGCACGAGCTACGCTTATGACCGGCTCGTGATCGCCCCCGGCGTTGATTTCGACATCCTGCCCGGACTCGAAACCGCCGCCGCACAGGCAAAGGTTCCCCATGCCTGGAAGGCCGGCACCCAAACGACGGCCCTGCGCAACATGATTACCGCCATGCCGGCCAACGGCAGCGGCGTGTTCGTCATGAGTATCCCGGCCAAACCTTTCCGCTGCCCGCCCGGGCCCTACGAGCGTGCCTGTGTCGTCGCCGACTGGCTAAAACGCAACCGGCCGGGCTCCAAGGTCATCGTGCTGGACGCTAACTCGGAGATCATCGCCGAGAAGCACTCCTTCGAAGAAGGCTTTGCCCTGCACAACATCGATTACCGACCCAATACCACCGTCCTGAGCGTGGATGCGTCGGCGATGAAGCTGCATACCAACACCGAGGACGTCTCAGGGACGGTGCTCAACGTGATTCCGCCCCACCGCGCCGGCAAGGTCATCTCCGCGAACGGGCTGGCCGATGCCGGTGGCAAATGGAGCAGCGTCGACGTGCTGACGTACGAGTCCAAGATCGCCCCGGGTATCCATGTCATCGGTGACGCTTCGGCGACGACCCAGCCCAAGGCCGGCCATATCGCCAACCAGGAAGCCAAGGTCTGTGCCGACGCGATCCTGCGGCTGTTCTCCGGTCTTGCCCCCGACCCGTCACCGCACACCAACTCGGCCTGCTATTCGCCGATCACGTTCGAGACCGCGTCGTGGCTGACGGTGAACTTCGCCTACGACCCGGTCAGCCGGACCATGGTGCCGGTGCCGGCCTCCGCCGGCGAGGCGGCAGTGCGCTCGAAAGACAATTTCGAAGAGATGAACAAGTGGTTCACCGCACTGATGGGAGACACCTTCGCATGATGAAAGCGCGCGGCTTCACACTCCTCGAACTGCTGGTGGTGGTTGCCATCATCGGCCTGCTCGTGGCCTACGTGGGGCCGCGCTATGTCTCGCAAATCGGCAAGTCGGAAACCGCCGCCGCCCGCGCGCAGATCGATGCGCTGGCGAAGGCACTCGACACTTTCCGGCTCGATACCGGTCACTATCCGTCCACCGCGCAGGGGCTGCCCGCCCTGCGCGTGCGGCCGGCCAGCGAAGCCCGCTGGAACGGGCCCTACCTGCAGAAGGACGTTCCGGCCGATCCCTGGGGCAAACCCTACGTTTATCGGACGCCGGGAACCAAGGGCGATTACGAACTCATGTCCTACGGCCGCGATGGCGCGCCGGGGGGCAGCGGCGACAACGCCGACATCATCTACTGATGCGCTACGCGGTCCGCGCCCTCGGCAATGGCGGTGTCGTCACCGTGGCGGTGAATGCCGCCGACGCGGAAGCGGCGCGCCACCAGGTCGCTGCCCGCGACCTGCGACCGCTGTCCGTCGCGACAGCCAGCCTGGCGTGGCCGCAACGCAGCACCTTCCCGCTCACCCTGTTCAGCCAGGAACTGCTGGCCCTGCTTGAGGCCGGCCTGACGATCACCGAAGGCATCGAAGCCCTGTGCGACAAGGAATCCCGCGGCGAAGCGCGTGAGGTGCTCGACCGCCTGCTGGCGGCATTACGCGAGGGCAAGCGCTTCTCGCTCGCGCTCGAACAGCAGCCCGAGCATTTTCCCATCCTGTACATCGGCCTCATGCGCGCGGCCGAGCGGACCTCGAACCTGCCCGAATCCCTCGGGCGCTATCTCGAGTATCGCGGACGCCTCGACGGCGTGCGCAGCCGCGTTGTCAGCGCGCTGATCTACCCCGCCATCCTCGGCGTCGTCGGCCTGGTCGTCACGGCGTTTCTGCTGGGCTATGTCGTGCCGCGCTTCGCCGGCGTCTATCAGGGCACCGGACGGGAACTGCCCTGGTTGTCGCAGCAGTTGATGGCCTGGGGCAACTTCGCCGCCCACCATACGCAGGGACTGATCCTTGGTGCGATCGGCCTGATCCTCGCCACGCTGGCTGGCCTGCGCACGTGGTGGTCGAAAGACGGACCGCAGCGCCTCCTGCGCCGGCT
>CAZTWA010000069.1:0-1206 GCA_964617225.1 uncultured Methyloversatilis sp. | reverse complement strand
GTGCTGATGGCCGCGATCGGCCTCGTCGTCGGCACGATCGTTGTCCTGCTGTACCTGCCCATCTTTGACCTTGCCGGGAGCTTGCGATGAATGCACGATTGCCTGCGGGCGTGCTGGCCCGCGCCGATTTTCCTTTGCTCAGACTGACCCACATCCACCGCCTGGAGCCGGCCTTCGACCGCCTGCCGCTGGCCGAAGCGCAGGCACGCCGCTGCGCCCTGTTCCGCCATGAGGGGTTTTTCATCGGCGTGCTGGAGGACCCGCTCGCGGTCGACTTGCAGCGCTGGGTCGAAGCCCGCGCGGGCGATTGCGTCGATTGGTATCTCGTCACGCCGGCCGACCTGTCGGACTGGCTGGCCAAGCACGCCGGCGCCGCATCGGCGCTGGACAGCGTGCTGGCCAATGCGAAAGTCAGCGCTGGCGAGACGGCACATACGGATGAAGCGGTCACGCTCACGCGTCAGGATGCCGCCGCGAACCCGGTGGTGCGCCTTGTCAACTCGACGATGCTCGATGCGCTGAAGCTGGGTGCCAGCGACATCCATCTGGAAGCCACGCCCCAGGGCCTCGTCATCCGCTTGCGCATCGACGGCGTCCTCGAAACGGTTGGCACGGCCAGCGGCCGGGAACTGGCCGAACAAGCGGTCTCGCGCCTCAAGGTGCTGGCCGAGCTCGACATCGCCGAGCGGCGCGTGCCGCAGGACGGCCGCCTCACCGTGGCGCTCGACGGCCGGCGCATCGACTTGCGCCTCTCGATCATGCCGAGCATTCACGGCGAGGATGCGGTACTGCGCATTCTCGACAAGCGCCGGCTGATCCCCGCCGGGGAAGCGCTGGGGCTCGAGCAGCTCGGTTTCGCCAGCGGCGACCTCGCGCGCATGCGCGCCCTCGCGACGCAGCCGCACGGGATGCTGCTGGTCACCGGCCCCACCGGCAGCGGCAAGACCACGACGCTCTACGGCGTGCTGTCGGAAATCAACAATGGCCACGACAAGATCGTCACCATCGAGGACCCGGTCGAGTACGAGCTGCCCGGCGTGCTGCAGATCCCCGTCAATGACAAGAAGGGCCTGAGCTTCGCGCGCGGCCTGCGCTCGATCCTGCGCCACGATCCGGACAAGATCATGGTCGGCGAGATCCGCGATGCGGAAACCGCCGAGATCGCCGTGCAATCGGCACTAACCGGGCACCTGGTGCTCTCGACGG
>CAZTWA010000068.1:1279-12156 GCA_964617225.1 uncultured Methyloversatilis sp. | reverse complement strand
TCGTCCCCACGTTCACGTGCGGCTTCGTACGCTCAAATTTGCCTTTTGCCATGATCGATCACCCCAAAATCAAAATAACGAAAACATCAAACTGGTGCCCATGGGCAGGATTGAACTGCCGACCTCTCCCTTACCAAGGGAGTGCTCTACCACTGAGCTACATGGGCAAAATCTAAAAACCTGCCTGCCTGGAGCGGGTAGCGGGAATCGAACCCGCATCATCAGCTTGGAAGGCTGAGGTTCTACCATTGAACTACACCCGCCCGCCTTGACTGCCACTGCGAACTAACCTGCTGCCTGCTACAGACAAAAATCCTGGTGGAGGGGGAAGGATTCGAACCTTCGAAGGCTGAGCCGGCAGATTTACAGTCTGCTCCCTTTGACCGCTCGGGAACCCCTCCAGTGAAACGCTGCATTATGCAGGACTTTGCGGTGGATTGTCAATGAAAACCCATCTTTCTATCGATCGGGGGGTTGCCGGCTTTAGAATGCCGCGGATGGACACCCCTTCCCGCCTGCCCCCGCCGCTCATGGCGGCCCTAGCGGCCCGCTTCGGCGACCGGTTTTCGACGAGCTTTGCGGTGCGGGAGCACCACGGCAAGGATGAATCCTCCCACGCACCGGTTCCGCCGGACGGCGTCGTCTTCGCCCGCTCGACCGAAGATGTCGCCGCGGCAGCCACGCTCTGCCACGCGTACAAGGTGCCGATCATCGCCTTCGGCACCGGTACCTCGCTCGAAGGCCACCTGCTCGCGGTTCGCGGCGGCATTTCCATCGACCTGACGCAAATGGACCATGTGGTGGCTATCCGTCCAGAGGACCTCGACGCCACCGTCGAAGCCGGCGTCACGCGCAAAACGCTGAATGCTGCACTGCATGATACCGGTTTATTCTTCCCGATCGACCCGGGTGCGGATGCCAGCCTCGGCGGCATGGCGGCAACGCGCGCTTCGGGAACCAATGCCGTGCGTTACGGGACGATGCGCGAAAACGTGCTGGCGGCCACCGTGGTGCTGCCTGACGGCCGCGTCATCAAGGCCGGGACGCGCGCCAAGAAATCGTCGGCCGGCTACGACCTGACGCGCCTGTTCGTCGGGTCGGAAGGCACGCTCGGCATCATCACCGAACTGACCGTGCGCCTCCACCCCCTGCCCGAAGCTGTGGCCAGCGCTGTTTGCGCCTTCCCGGACATCCCCTCCGCCGTCGACGCCGTCATCCAGACCATCCAGCTCGGGATTCCTGTCGCGCGCATCGAGATCCTCGATGCACTGTCGATCACCGCCATCAATCGCTACAGCAAGACCACGCTCCGCGAAGTCCCCACGCTCTTTTTCGAGTTGCACGGCTCGCCCGCCGGCGTGACCGAACAAACCGAGACGCTGCGGTCGATCGCCGCGGACCATGGGGGAATGGATTTCGAATGGGCTGACAAGCCCGAGGACCGCACCCGCCTCTGGCAGGCGCGCCACGATGCCTACTACGCCTGCCTGAGCCTGCAGCCGGGTGCGCGTTCGGTCACCACGGACGTCTGCGTGCCGATCTCACGCCTCGCCGAATGCATCGCCGCGACGCTCGCCGATCTTGAAGCCAGCGGCCTCACCGCCCCGCTGCTGGGTCATGTCGGTGACGGCAACTTCCACATGCTCATCCTGGTCCAGCCGGATGACCCGACGCTCCTCGACAAAGCCCAGGCTTTCGCGCAACGCCTCGCCGAACGCGCCATTACGATGGACGGCACCTGCACGGGCGAACATGGCATCGGCCTCGGCAAGCGCAAGTACATGGCCCTCGAGCATGGCGAAGGGGCGCTGTCCGTGATGCGTGCGATCAAGCAAGCGCTCGACCCGGACAACCTGATGAACCCGGGCAAGATCCTGCCGGACTGATCCTCGCCGCCATGCGCGACGTCACGCTCGACGACAAATACACCCGCGAAAGCGGGCGCATCTATCTGACCGGCATGCAGGCCCTCACGCTGCTGCCGCTGCTGCAGCGCCGGCGCGACCTGGCCGCCGGGCTCAACACCGCCGGCTACATCTCCGGCTATCGTGGTTCCCCGCTCGGTGCCTATGATCTCGCGCTGTGGCAGGCAAAGCAACACCTCGACAAGCACCACGTCGTCTTCCTGCCTGGCGTCAACGAAGAACTCGCCGCCACGGCCCTCTGGGGTACGCAGCAGATCGGCCTCGCGCCCGGCGCGAAGTACGACGGCGTGTTCGGCATCTGGTACGGCAAGGGACCAGGTGTCGACCGCAGCGGCGATGTCTTCAAGCACGCCAACGGCGCGGGCAGCGCGAAGTTCGGCGGCGTCATCGCCATCGCCGGCGACGACCACGCCGCGCGCTCCTCCACCGTCGCCCATCAGTCGGAACAGGCCTTCGTCGCAGCCGCGATGCCGATCCTCGCACCGTCCGGCGTACAGGACTACCTCGACCTCGGCCTGCACGGCTGGGCGCTTTCCCGTTATTCCGGCTGCTGGATCGGCTTCAAGGCCGTCGCCGACACCGTCGAATCCTCCGCCGCCGTCGAGATCGATCCGACGCGTGTGACGATCACCATCCCGAGCGACTTTGCGTTGCCGGCCGACGGCCTGAACATCCGCTGGCCGGACGAAAAGCTGGTCGTGGAGGCGCGCCTGCTCGAAACCAAGCTCGCCGCCGCGCTCGCCTACTGCCGTGCTAATGCTTTAAACCCGATTGTCATCGATGCGCCCAAGGCGAAGCTGGGCATCGTCGCCGCGGGCAAGAGTTATCTCGATGTTCGGCAGGCGCTCGAACTGCTCGGCATCGACGACGCACTCGCCGCCAAACTCGGCCTGCGTGTCTGCAAGGTCGGCATGGTCTGGCCGCTCGAGGCCGACGGCATGCGCCGCTTCGCCAGCGGCCTCGAAGAAATCCTCGTTGTCGAGGAAAAGCGTGCGCTGATCGAAACTCAATTGAAGGACGTGCTCTATCACGCACCGGAGCGGCCGCGCATCTTCGGCAAGCTCGACGAGCATGACCAGCCCTTGCTGCCCCCTTGCGGCGAGCTGACGCCGACGCAGATCGCCCGGGTCATTGCCGGACGTGTTGGTGACCATCCGCGCATCCGCGAACGACTCGCCCGCATCGCGGCCGACGAGCAGCGTCACGCACCAATGATTTCCGGCAAGCGCATGCCGTGGTTCTGCCCCGGCTGCCCGCACAACACCTCGACGCGCGTGCCGGAAGGCTCGCGAGCGCTGGCGGGTATCGGCTGCCATTTCATGGTGACGTGGATGAATCGCGACACCGACACCTTCGCACAGATGGGCGGCGAAGGCGCGGCGTGGATCGGTCAGTCGCCCTTCACCGCAACCGAACACGTGTTCGTCAATATCGGCGACGGCACCTATTTCCATTCGGGCATTTTGGCGATTCGCGCCGCCGTCGCGGCGAACGTCAACATCACCTACAAGATCCTCTACAACGACGCGGTGGCGATGACCGGCGGCCAGCCGGTCGATGGCGGTCTCACCGTGCCGCAGATCGCCCACCAGCTGCATGCCGAAGGCGTCGGCCACGTCGTCGTGGTCACCGACGGCACACCGCGGGCATGGCAGCGCAGCGACCTGCCGCATGGCGTACTGATCCGGCATCGCGACGAGTTCGACACGATCCAGAAGGAAGTGCGGCAGTGTCCGGGTGTATCGGCACTGATCTACGACCAGACCTGTGCCGCCGAAAAGCGCCGCCGCCGCAAGCGCGGCAAGCTGCCTGATCCCGCCCTGCGCGTCTTCATCAATACGGACGTCTGCGAAGGCTGCGGCGACTGTTCCGTGCAATCCAACTGCCTCGCCGTCGTACCGATCGATACACCACTCGGAACCAAGCGCGCCATCGATCAGTCGGCCTGCAACAAGGATTTCTCCTGCTTGCACGGCTTTTGTCCGAGCTTCGTCACCGTCGAAGGCGGAACGCTGCGCAAGGGCAGTGCACTGGGCATCGAGCCTGCCGTCCCGCCAGCGCCGACTTTTGCAAGCACGGAGAAACCCTTCAACATCCTCGTTACCGGCGTCGGCGGCACCGGCGTGGTCACGCTCGGCGCACTGGTCGGCATGGCTGCGCACCTCGACGGCAAGGGTGTCGGCGTGCTCGACATGACCGGCATCGCCCAGAAGGGCGGCGCGGTTTATTCGCACGTGCGCATCTGCGACGATCCGGCAGCAATCCACGCGCCGCGCATCGCCACGGGCGAAGTGGATGCGATCATCGGCGGCGATGCCATCGTCAGCGCGTCGCCGGAAGCCTTGGCGAAAATGCACGCCGGCCGCACGCGTGCTGCAATCAATGCCGCCGCCACGCCGACCGCCGAATTCACCGCGAATCCCGACTGGCGCTTCCCGCTGGACCAGATCGAAGCCGCGCTCGCCACCACGATCGGCGGTGCAGCCTTCGACGCATTCGACGCCACGACGCTGGCGACACGGCTGATGGGCAACGCGATCTACGCGAACATCGTCCTGCTCGGCTTCGCCTGGCAGCGCGGATTGATTCCTGTGTCAGAAGCCGCGCTCACGCGCGCGATCGAACTCAACGGCACGGCTGTGGAGATGAACCTGCTCGCCTTCCGTTGGGGTCGCAACGCCGCGCATGATCCAGCCAGCATCGCCGCCTTGATGCCGCAGAACAACACGGGTGCCGTCTCGCAAACACTGACTTTCGAAGAACTGCTCGCCGACCGCGTGCAGCGGCTCACCGACTATCAGGATGCCGCGCTGGCCGAGCGTTTTCGCGCGCGGGTCGAAGAGCTACGCCGTCATCCGGAGGCCAATGAAGCCTTGGCAGAAAGTGTCTCAAGCAACTACTTCAAGCTGCTGGCGGTCAAGGATGAGTACGAAGTCGCACGGCTGTATGCCGAAACCGGTTTTCTCGACCGCGTTGCCGCGCAGTTCGAGGGTGATTACGTCCTGCAGTTCCACCTCGCCCCACCGTTGCTTGCGCGCCCCGACCCCACCACGGGCCAAGTCGCCAAGCGCCGTTACGGCCCGTGGATGATGGGCGCCTTCCGCTGGCTCGCCAAGGCCCGCAAGCTGCGCGGCACCCGCTGGGACCTCTTCGCCCGTAGCCCCGAACGCCGGCTGGACAGGCAACTGCTCGCCGACTACGAAGACGACCTCGACCTCATGCTGATCCGGCTCGACGCCGGCACGCTCGACGCCGCCCGCGCCCTCGCCACCTGGCCCGATCAGGTCCGCGGCTATGGGCACGTGCGCGCAAAGTCAGCGCTGGCGGTGCGGCACGCGCGAGATGCGGCCCGTGTCCGGCTGGGCGGCTGAATCTTCGCCCCTGCGGGCGGCCCTGCTCGCCCAATTGGGCGGCGGGGTACTGGTGCTGATACTGGTCACCGGGCTCGGCCGCCTGACGCCGGTTGACCTCTGGCAGATCCCGTTGCTGCTCGCCCTGCTCCAGGGCGGCATCGCCGCGATGCTTGCGTTAAAGCTCGGCGCGCCACGCTGGTGGCTGCCGATCCATCTCGTCTTCATGCCCCTGGTCGTCGCCGTGCAGCGGCTCGACATCCCGCCCGGCTGGTTCCTGGCCGCCTTCATCCTGTTGCTGCTGGTTTTCTGGCGGACCGACAAGAGCCGCGTCCCGCTTTACCTGACCAACCGGGCCACCGCGGCAACCCTGCTGCAGTGGCTGCCGGCAACGCCCTGCCGCTTCATCGACCTCGGCTGCGGGGATGGCGGCCTGCTGGCACGGCTGGCACAGGCGCGGCCCGACTGCGAATTCACTGGCATCGAACACGCCCCGCTCACGGCGCTGCTGGCCCGGCTGCGCACCGCCAGCCGCCCCAATGTCACCATCCGCCGGGGTGACTTCTGGCAAGTGCCGCTGGGACACTACGACGTGGTCTATGCCTTTCTTTCTCCGGCTCCGATGCGTGAATTGTGGTCGAAGGCCACGGCGGAAATGGCGCCGGACGCCCTGCTGATCAGCAACAGCTTCGAAATTCCGGCGATCGACGCAGACAAAGTGGTTGCGGTCGGCGATCGCCGGAATACACGGCTTTTTCTGTACTACCCCCTGCCGAGCCGATAATGCCGGCGATTCCGCTGCAGTTCCGGCCCTCCCCGGGGCCGCCAATCGAGAATAATTTGCCCCGGTATCCATCAAGCAGGACTCGCGGACGTTATGGCGGACATCATTTGTGTCATCGGCAACAAGGGCGGCACCGGCAAGACCACGCTCTCGCACATGCTCTGTCAGGGCATGGGCCTGCTCGGCCAGCGCTCGGTATGCGTGCTGACCGATACCCATCGCGAGCCGCTCGACCCGGCCGACCGGCGCTACCTGATCGCCGACGCGCGCTCACGCGAGGCGCTCGGCAAGGTAACCGACAAGATCCGTTCGCTGAAAGCCTGGCTCGGCGTGATTGACGGCGGCGGCAACCGCACCGAGATGGACCGCCGGCTATACGGCGTGGCCGACCTCGTGCTGCTGCCCTTCCGCGATTCGCACGAGGACATCCGCACCGTGATTCGCGACCTCGAAATGTTCCCGCGCGCCTACGCGATCCCGACCCAGTGGCCGACAAACGCCTGGCAGCGCGATGCCGCCGAAAAGACGGTGCAGGAATTGCTGGCACCCTATCGCGACCGCATCCTCGATCCGGTGTTCAGCCTGTCGGCGAGCAAAGTGCTGTTACAGAAGCAGATCTCGGGCAGCCTGCCGACGCCGCTGGCCAATGCCTGCCGTGCAGTGGCACATCAGGTCATCGACCTGTTACAACTGCCCATGGAAGATGCGATTCCCCTGCAGGGCATCGCGCGCAATGCGGCCAATAGCACCGTAAGCGCGTCCCAGCCCATGGCCGTAGCGGCCTAGACGACCGGCTCAATCAGGAAGTTTTTTACCCTGCGCGACCAGCAGCGCCTGGGAGCGGTTGTTCACGCCCAGTGACTTGAAGATCGCCGAGACATGGATTTTCACCGTGCCTTCGGTCACGCCGAGCATCTCGGCGATATCGCGGTTGGTCTTGCCCTCGGCCAGCAGTTCGAGCACGCGGGCCTGGCTCTTGGTCAAACCGTAACGCTCGGCCACGGTCTTGGCGCGGCGCCGCTTGCCGGTCAGTTCGCGGTATTCGGGCGGCAGCCAGAGCTCGCCGGCCAGCACTTCGCGCAGCGCACCGAGCAGCACGTCGGTCGGACTGGCCTTCGACACGAAGCCGGACGCACCCTGGCGCATCGCCTTCATCACCGTATCCGCATCATCGAGCGCCGACAGGATCACGACCGGCACGTGCGGGAAGCGCTTGCGCATCACCCCCAGGAAAGCCAGGCCGCCGGTCCCGGGCAGCATCAGGTCGAGCAGGGCCAAGTCGAAATCGTCGTTCTTGTCGAGCAGTTGCGTCGCCTCGTCGGCATCGCGCGCGCCAAGGATTTCCGCCGTGGTATCGGCTTCCTCCAGCGCCTTCAGCGCGAGCAGCAAACCCTCGCGCACAAGTGCATGATCCTCGATGACCAGAATCCGCAATTTCTTCTCCTTGTTCGAATACGGCTATTATTAGGGCCGAATCATATACCTGTCGAGGCCAATCATGACAAACGAAACCCTAAATGACCCGATGGATTTCATCAAGAACATGTGGGGCAACATGGGATTTTCGCTGCCCGGCATGGTCACGCCGACCGTCGACACCGATGAACTCGGCAAGCGGATCGCCGACCTGAAAGCCGTCGAAGGCTGGCTCAAGTCGAACCTGAGCCTGCTGCAGATGTCGATCCAGGCGCTGGAAATGCAGCGCGCCACACTGATCGCCTTCCAGCAGATGAGCCAGTCCACGCAGGAAGCCGCGGCCGAAGCGGAAAACATGCCGAATCCCTTCCTCAACCCCGCCGCGTGGCAGATGCCGTGGGATCTGATGTCCGGCATGGCCAACGCGGCCGTCCCGCCGGCGCCGGCTTCTGCAGCGCCGGCGAGCGAGCCCCCGGCCGCCAAGCCGAAGCGCTCACCGCGCAAGAAAAGCCAGCCAAAGGGGTAGGCTCACCATCCCCAATAGGGTGCTGGCGGAAATCAGCCAGGCGACGCGCGCGCCGTCGCCGCCCATGCGCTGGGTGAGGATGTAGGCCGACGACGCCGTCGGCAGGGCCGCGAAGGCCATCACCACGTCGAAATGCACGCCCGTCAACCCGACCCAGCGGGCAGTCAGCAAGGCCACCACGGGCATCGCGAGCAGCTTCACGGCAAGCAGGTAGGTGGCTGCACCGCGCCCCTCTGTGCCTATCGCCCCGCGCAATTTGAGCGCCGCACCGACCGCGAGCAGGCCGAGCGCGATGGCCGCCTCGGCCAGCCGGCCGAAGAATTGCCCCACCGGGGCCGGCACGGGCAGGCCGAGGAGGTTCCAAGCCAACGACGCGAGCGTCGAGAGAAACAGGGGATTCTTCGCCAGTTCGCGCCACACCGAGGTTTCACCATGGCGCGCGAGCATGCCCACCGCCGCGAGGTTGGCGAAGGGCACCATGCCACCGGTCAGCAGGCCCATCGCCGCGATGCCCGCCGCGCCGTGCAGCTTGGCCGCTACCGCGAGGCCGATGTAGGAATTGAAGCGGAACGCGCACTGGAATTGCGAGGCAAAGGAAATCGGGGTGAGCGGGAACAGCGGCTTCGCCAGCAGGGCCAGCAGCATTGCGCCGCCCATCGCCGCCGCGCCGGTGCCGATCAGCGGCACGGCAGCGAAGGTCAGCGGCGTCTTGGTGATCGCGTTGAACAGCAGCGCGGGGAACAGCACGTAATAGACGAGCTTCTCGAGGCCGGTCCAAAAATGGTCGCCCAGCGTCATCCAGCGCCGCAAGGCGTAGCCGAGCAGGATCAATGCGAAATCGGGGAGCAGCGTAAGGGCGGTGTTCACGGCGTCAGATCACGCCCTGTTCGCGCAAGCGGGCGATTTCCGCATCCGCATACCCGGCAGCTTGCAGGAGTGCCGTCCCGTCAGCGCCGACTTTTGGTGCGGCCTGACGGACCGCGAAAGCGTGATCCGAAAGCTTGCACGGCGGCGCGAACTGCGTCAGCCCATCGATCTCCGGCAACATGCCGCGCGCCTGCAGTTGCGGATGCGCCATCGCTTCCTCGAAGGTCAGCACGGGCGTCACGCCGCAGTCGACCGTCTCGAACAGCGTCTGCCAATGCGCGAGCGGCTGAGAGACGAACAGCGCTTCGAGTTCGCGCCGCGTGCGTTCGCCCTCCTCGCCCCGCGCCAAGCCGAAGGGTTTCAGTTCCGGCTTGCCAATCGCATCGCAGAACACCTGCCAGAACTTCGGCTCGAGTGCGCCCACCGCCATGAAGCGTCCATCCTGCGTGCGATAGAGCCCGTAGGCCGGCAGTCCGCCATTGAGGTCATCAACGCCGCGCGGCAGCGTCTGCCCGCGGGCCAGCACCGAGAGCAGGCCGGTGTAGGCATGCGCGAAGGTCGCGTCGGTCATCGAGACATCGACGTAGCGCCCCTGCCCCGTGGCCTTGGCCCCGATCACCGCGGCAAGGATGCCCATGACGGCCGTCAGCGCGCCACCGAGCAGATCGCCGATCTGCAGGTTGGGGATCGCCGGCGGTCCCTCCGCATGGCCGATCTGGTCGAGTACGCCGGCCGTCGCGATGTAGTTGAGGTCGTGTCCCGCGCGGTCGCGCCAGGGGCCGTCCTGACCATAGCCCGTGATCGCGCAATAGACGATGCGCGGGTTGATCGCTTTCACCTTGTCGTAGCCCACGCCGAGTTTGTCCACCACGCCGGGCCGGAAGCTTTCGACGATCACATCGGCCTCGTGCGCGAGCCGTAAAAACACTTCCACGCCCGCCGGCTGCTTGAGGTCGAGCCGCAGGCCGCGCTTGTTGCGGTTGACGATGCGGAAGAAGAAGCTGTCCTCGCCGGGCGCCGCACCCAGCCCCATCCTGCGCGCGTAGTCATCCGCGCCGCCATGTTCAAACCCTTCGATCTTGATCACCTCCGCGCCGAGATCAGCGAGGTGCAGCGTGCACACCGGGCCCGGCAGCAGGCGCGTGAGGTCGAGAACCCGGAGACCAGCAAGGGGGCCCGCGAGCGGGCCGGCGGCGGATGGGGCAGACATGCGTTGATCCCGGTCGGAAAGGCAGGGTAAGCTGCGACCGATGCATTCTAGTGGGGAGGAGTCGTGAAAACCATCGGCCTGATCGGCGGCATGAGCTGGGAATCCACAGTGCCCTACTACCGCCTCATCAACGAAGGCATCAAGCAGCGCCTCGGCGGCCTGCATTCAGCGCGGATCATCCTCTACAGCGTCGACTTCCACGATATCGAAGTCCTGCAACGCGACGGGCGCTGGGACGCGGCCGGTGCGCTGCTCGCCGACGCGGCACGATCATTGCAGGCCGCAGGCGCGGATTTCCTCGTGCTGTGCACGAACACGATGCACAAGGTCGCCCCGGCCATTGAGGCCACGGTCAGCATCCCGCTGCTGCACATCGCCGACCCGACCGCGACGGCAGTGAAGCAGGCCGGTCTTCGCACCGTCGGCCTGCTCGGTACGCGCTTCACGATGGAACAGGATTTCTATCGCGGCCGGCTCGAAGCGCACCATGGACTGCAGGTTGTTATCCCCGACGCCACGGATCGCGACACCGTGCATCGGGTGATCTACGACGAACTCTGCCTGGGCATCACGCGCGACGCGTCGCGCACCGCCTACCGCGACATCATCGGCCGACTCGTCGCGCAGGGCGCGGAGGGCATCATCCTCGGCTGCACCGAGATCGGGCTGCTGGTGAAGCCGGAGGATTCTCCTGTGCCGCTCTTCGACACCACGGCACTGCACGCCGCGAGCGCGGTCGAGGTCGCTTTGGCCTAGTCGTATTTCCGTTCGTCGCTGATGACCTTGCCGTCGTTCGGCA
>CAZTWA010000068.1:0-1179 GCA_964617225.1 uncultured Methyloversatilis sp. | reverse complement strand
GTCTGGTCGGCGCGCCCCATCCAGCCCCGAATGCGCATGTTCGTGCGGCCGCAGGGTGAGATACCGGGAAGGATGGCGGACAGGTCGCCGGTGCCGAAGCGGATCAACGGATAGTCGGGATTGAACAGGGTCACGACCACCTCGCCCACCTCGCCCGCGGGTATGGGTTCGCCCGTGCCGGGGCGGACGATCTCCAGAATGACCTCCTCATCGACGACCAGGCCTTCGCGCGCCGGCGTCTCATAGGCGATCGAGCCCAGGTCGGCCGTCGCATAGGCCTGATAGCCCTCGATGCCCCGCGCGCGCAGCGCCTCGCGCACCGGCGGCAGGAAAGCTTCGCCGGAAACGAGTGCCTTGGTCAGCGCCGGAATCTTCAGTCCCATCTCATCGGCCTTGTCGAGCAGGATGCGCAGGAAGCTCGGCGTACCCACATAGCCCTGGGGCTGCAGGTCGGCCATCGCCTGTACCTGCTGCTCGGTCTGACCGACGCCGCCGGGAAATACCGTACAGCCGAGCGCCAGCGCGCCGGCCTCGAGCAGCCAGCCGCCCGGCGTCATGTGATACGAGAAACTGTTGTGCACCAGGTCGCCGGCGCGGAACCCGGCGGCAAATAGCGCCCGCGCGGTGCGCCAGTAGTCGCGCCCGCGGCCCTCGGGTTCGTAGATCGGCCCCGGCGAGGCGAACACGCGGCCGAGCCGGCCCCAGCCCGACGCGGCCAGTCCGCCGAAAGGCCGCTGTTGTTTCTGGAGTTCGATCAATTCATGCTTGCGTAGTACTGGCAGTTGCGCCAGCGCAGCACGCGAGGTGATCTGCGCCGGATCGACGTCGCGCAGGGCGGTGGCGAACCACGGCGCATTGGCCTTGGCATGGGCAATCTGGCGCGGCAGCAGCGCCAGCAACTCGCGCTCGCGCTCGGCCGGATCGCGCGTTTCAAGGGGATCAAAATGCTCAGTCATGCGAGCCAGCGTTTTCTTCTGCGGTAATGTTTGACATCGCGGAAGCTCTTGCGGCCGCTGCCCGAAAGGCCGAGGTAGAACTCCTTGACGTCCTCGTTGTTGCGCAGCTCCTCAGCCTTGCCTTCCATGACCACGCGGCCATTCTCGAGGATGTAGCCAAAGTCGGCGTAGCGCAGCGCGACCATGGTGTTCTGCTCGGCGAGCAGGAAACTCACCTTCTCGC
>CAZTWA010000067.1:0-12308 GCA_964617225.1 uncultured Methyloversatilis sp. | reverse complement strand
CTGGCTGTCGGTGAAGCACACCGGCGTGCCGGTGCCGCAGATCGCCGCCTACACCTCGGCCCTGCCCAAGGTGACGGCCCTCGAGAAGGAGTTCAACAACAAGGAAACGCCGAAGGGGGCCGCCGAGGAATCGGTTCGCGCGATCTTCCGCGAGCGTGCCGCGGCCGCCGATGCCAACCTCAAGGGCCTCGAAGCGGGTGGTGCCAACTTCCTTGCCGAAGAGAAGAAAAAGCTCGAAGAGAAAGCGGCAGCGCTGAAGACGGCGGATCCGGTGGATGCCAAGGCGGTCGAAGCGGCCGAGAAGGCCGCCAAGGATTATCCGACCGATCCGGCAGCCGCAAAGAAAGCCTGGACGGCAGCCAAGACCGGGGCCACGGCCAAGGCGGGCAATATCGCCGCCCACGCCGAACCCTTCTCGGCGGCAGGCAAGACACCGGAGGAAGTCGAAAAGAACCGCGCCAAGAAGAAGAAAAACTTCCTCGCGCTGGTGCTTTGCCTGATGGTGGGCACGGCGGCGCTGCCCCACATCCTGATGCGCTATTACACGACCCCGTCGGTCAAGGAGGCGCGCACCTCGGTGTTCTGGTCGCTGTTCTTCATCTTCCTGCTCTACTTCACGGCACCAGCGCTGGCGATCCTGGCCAAGTACGAGGTGTATAGCCAACTGGTTGGATCGAGCTTCGCCTCGTTGCCCGCCTGGGTCTCGAACTGGGCAGCGGTCGACAAGACGCTGATGGCGATTGCCGACATCAACAAGGATGGCATCGTGCAGCTCGCCGAAATCACCATTGGCGGCGACCTGATCGTGCTGGCAACCCCGGAAATCGCGGGCCTGCCCTACGTGATCTCGGGTCTGGTAGCGGCCGGCGGTCTCGCCGCGGCGCTCTCCACCGCCGACGGCCTGCTGCTGACCATCGCCAACGCGATGTCGCACGACATCTACTACAAGATGATCGACCCGCATGCCTCCACGGTGCGCCGCCTCGCGGTGTCCAAGGGCCTGCTGCTGGTGGTGGCGCTGATTGCGGCGTACGTCACCAGTCTGAAACCGGGTGACATTTTGTTCCTCGTCGGTGCGGCCTTCTCGCTGGCGGCCTCGGGCTTCTTCCCGGCGCTGGTGCTCGGCGTGTTCTGGAAGCGGGCCAACTACCTCGGCGCCGTCCTCGGCATGACCGCAGGGCTGGGTGTGTGCATGTACTACATGTACATGACCTACCCGTTCTTCGGCGTCAATGCGCCGCTGTGGTGGGATATCGCGCCGATCTCGTCCGGCCTGTTCGGCATCCCGGCCGGCATTATCGGTGTGATCGTCGGTTCGCTGATCACCCCGGCCCCGAGCCAGAAGATCCAGGAACTGGTCGACCACGTGCGCTACCCGAACCTGGAAGGCGACATCAACACCAACGCCGCCTGATCCAACTGGCTCCTTCTGTTCCTCGGCCCCGGTCTCCGGGGCCGTTTTTTTTGGTGGCGGATGCCGTCTCGCCAGCGCTGACTTTCCGCAGTTGATTACCGCACGTGAAATAATCGCGGCTTCTCCAAACCGGCGCTGCGCCCACACCCGTTTCAACATGGAACTCCTCGATTTCCGCAACGGCATCCATGCCTTCGATGCCAGCTACGTCCGCCACCAGCTGGCGGCCATTCACCTGATCGTCGATGACGGCCGTGCCGCCTTCGTCGATACCGGCAGCAATGCCAGCCTGCCCAACGCACAGGCGGCCCTCGTGCAACTGGGACTGGCGCCGGAGAACGTCGATTACGTGCTGCTCACGCATATCCATCTCGACCACGCCGGCGGCGCCGGCGCGATGATGGCCGCGTTCCCGAATGCCCGCCTGGTCGTGCATCCGCGCGGCGCGCGCCACATGATCGATCCAACCAAGCTGATGGCCGCGACCGAGGCGGTTTATGGTCGAGAACGCGCCCGCGAACTCTATGGCGAACTGCTGCCGATCCCCGCGGCGCGTGTCATCGAAACCACCGACGGCATGGTCCTCACGCTCGGCCGGCGCGAGCTGGCCTTTTACGATTCGCCTGGCCATGCGAAGCATCATGTCTTCATCCACGACCGCGCGGCCAACGGCATCTTCACCGGCGATACCTTCGGCATCAGCTACCGCGAATGCGATGTCGAGGGTCGGCCTTTCCTCATGCCCTCGACCACGCCTTCGCAGTTCGATCCCGTCGATTTGCGCGACTCGGTCGAGCACATGATTTCCCTCGCGCCCGAGGCGGTCTACCCGACGCATTACAGCCGGCTCGCCCCCCCGCGGCCGCTCGCGGAAGTCATGCTGCGGCGCCTTGACGATTTCGTTCGGCTCACCTACGCAGCCCGCAAGGCCCAGCCCGACGACCCGCTGCCGCTGCTGAAGGAAAAGCTGACCCGCTTCATGCTCGCCGAAGCACGCACCCACGGCGTCACCCTGTCCGACGCGGAATTCCTCGCGCTCTGGGACATGGACATCGACCTCAACGCGCAGGGACTGTTGATCTGGGCACAGGGGTAAAATTCCCCGCGATGTCCTCCCCCCGTTTTGTCCATCTCCGCCTCCACAGCGAATACTCCATCACCGACGGCCTGACCCGGCTCGACGATGCCGTGGCGCAGGCCATGGCCGACGGCATGCCGGCACTGGCGCTGACCGACCTCGCCAACCTGTTCGGCATGGTCAAGTTCTACACGGCGGCGCGCGGCGGGGGCTTGAAGCCCATTATCGGGTGCGACGTCTGGGTTGCCGAGGAAGAAGGCACGACACCGGAGCCCTCGCGCGAATTGACCTCGCGCCTGCTGCTGCTCGCGAAGAACCGTGACGGCTACCTGCGGCTGTGCGAACTGCTGACCACCGCTTACCTGCGCCCGCGCCGCCACGGCCGCGCCGAGATTCCGCGCAGCGCGTTCCACGGCGACAACAGCGGGCTGATCGCCCTGTCCGGCGCGCATTTCAGCGAGATCGGCCAGTGGCTGGTAGCCAGCAAGCTCGACAAGGCCACCGCCAGCGCACGCGCCTGGGCCGAGCTGTTTCCCGGCAACTTCTATCTCGAAATCCAGCGCCCCAACGGCACGGCGAACCACCCGGCGCAGGAACGGCTGATCGCCGCGACGCTAAAACTCGGTGCCGAACTCGACCTGCCCATCGTCGCCACGCACCCGGTGCAATTCATCCGCACCGACGACTTCCGCGCCCACGAGGCGCGCGTCTGCATCGCCGAAGGCTACGTCATGGGCGACAAGCGGCGCCCCAAGTCCTTCAGCGAGGCGCAGTACTTCAAGACGCAGGACGAAATGCAGGCCCTCTTCGAGGATCTGCCCGAGGCGCTGGCGAACAGCGTCGCGATCGCGCAGCGCTGCAACCTGTCCGTGCCGCTCGGCAAGAGTTTCCTGCCCGAATTCCCGACGCCCCACGGCGAGACGATCGAGGACTATCTCGACCAGCAGGCGCGGGCCGGCCTGGAGCAACGCCTCGCGCACCTCTATCCCGATCCGGCCACACGCGAAAGTCAGCGCCCGCGCTACGGCGAGCGGCTCGAGTTCGAGATCAAGACCATCGTGCAGATGGGCTTCCCGGGTTACTTCCTGATCGTCGCGGACTTCATCAACTGGGGCAAGAACAATGGCGTGCCGGTCGGTCCGGGACGCGGTTCGGGCGCCGGTTCGCTGGTCGCCTACAGCCTCGGCATCACCGACCTCGACCCGCTGCGCTACGAACTGCTGTTCGAGCGTTTCCTCAATCCCGAGCGCGTCTCGATGCCCGACTTCGACATCGACTTCTGCCAGGAAGGCCGCGACCGGGTCATCGACTACGTGCGCCAGCGCTACGGCCAGCACGCCGTCTCGCAGATCGCCACCTTTGGCACGATGGCGGCGAAGGCCGTCATCCGCGACGTCGGCCGCGTGCTCGACCTCGGCTTCAACTTCGTCGACCAGTTCGCCAAGCTGATCCCCAACGAGCTCGGCATCACGCTCGCCAAGGCGCGCGAAATGGAACCGGCGATCAACGAGCGGCTGCAGCAGGAAGAAGAAATCCGCGAACTCTGGGCGCTCGCCGAGAAGCTCGAGGGCCTGACGCGCAACGTCGGCATGCATGCCGGCGGCGTGCTGATCGCGCCGGGCAAGCTCACCGACTTCTGCCCGCTCTACTCGGCTGACGGCAGCGCGACGGTGAGCCAGTTCGACAAGGACGACGTGGAGAAAGCCGGCCTCGTGAAGTTCGACTTCCTCGGCCTGCGCACGCTGACCATCCTTGAAGAAGCGGTGAGCTTCGTCAAGGCGGTCGAAGGCGTCGACATCCAGCTGGAGAACCTGCCGCTCGACGACACCGAAACCTACGATCACGTCTTCAAAAACGCGAACACCACGGCGGTATTCCAGTTCGAATCGCGCGGCATGAAGGACACGCTGGTGCAGGCGCGGCCCGACCGCATCGACGACCTGATCGCCCTGAACGCGCTCTACCGGCCGGGCCCGATGGACTTCATCCCCAGCTTCATCGCGCGCAAACACGGCCGCGAGCGCGTGGTCTATCCGCACCCGAGCCTCGAGAAGGTGCTCAGCTCGACCTACGGCATCATGATCTACCAGGAACAGGTCATGCAGACCGCGCAGGTGGCGGCTAACTACACGCTCGGCGGCGCTGACCTGTTGCGCCGCGCGATGGGCAAGAAGAAGCCCGAGGAGATGGCGAAGCAGCGCGAGATCTTCGTCAAGGGCGCGGCGGAAAACCAGATCGGCGAAGCGAAGGCCAACGAGATCTTCGACACGATGGAGAAGTTCGCGGGCTACGGCTTCAACAAGTCGCACGCCGCTGCCTATTCGCTGGTCGCCTACCATACCGCCTGGCTCAAGCGTCACCACCCGGCAGCCTTCATGGCGGCAACACTGTCGTCGGAAATGGCCGACACCGACAAGATTCAGTTCTTCTGCAACGACGCGCGGGAAAACGGTGTCGTCTTCCTGCCGCCGGACATCAATACCGGCTTCGTGCGCTTCCGCCCGGTCAGCGCGAAGAACGTGCTCTATGGGCTCGGCGCGATCAAGGGCTCGGGCGAGTCGGCACTCAACGTCATCCTCGCGGCGCGCGATGGCGAACCGGGGGGCGGGCCGTTCACCGACCTGTTCGACTTCTGCCGGCGCGTCGACAAACGCGTCGTCAACCGGCGCGTCATCGAAGCGCTGATCCGCGCCGGCGCCTTCGACAGCATCGACGACCATCGCGCCAAGCTGCTCGCCTCGGTGGGGCGTGCCCTCGACGCCGCCGACCAGGCTGAGCGCAACGCGCATCAGGGCGGACTCTTCGACCTCCCCGATGCCAGCGCCCCGCCGGAAACGCATTATCTCGAGGTGCCCCGCTGGAGCGAACGCGAGCAGCTGCTCAACGAAAAACAGGCGCTCGGCTACTTCTTCTCGGGCCACCCGTTCACGGCCCACGCCAACGAAGTCGCGGCTTTCGCGCGCCGGCGCCTCGCCGACCTCGAGCCGCAGCGTGAGCCGACACTGCTCTGCGGCGTCGTTCTCGGCGTGCGCACCCAGATGACGCGACGCGGCAAGATGGCCATCGTCACGCTCGACGATGCCTCGGCGCAAGTCGAGGTCTCGGTGTTCAGCGAGCTGTGGGACGCCGAGCGCAGCAAGATTCACGAGGACGAACTCCTGATCGTCGAAGGCCGGGTGAGCCGCGACGACTTCAGCGGCGGCCTGCGCGTCACGGCCGACAGCCTGCTGACGCTGGTCGAGGCACGCTGCCGCTACGCGCGCGTGCTCAAGCTCTCGCTCAACGGCCAGACGGACAACGAAACCGCCGCGCGCCTGCGCGCGCTGCTGTCACCCTATCGCGGCATCGCGGGGACTTGCCCGGTACGCATCCGCTACCGCAACGACACGGCCGAAACCGAACTGGCGCTGCCCGATGCGTGGCGCGTGCGTCTCGAAGACCGCCTGATCGATGACCTGCACGAGTGGCTGACGCCGGACAACGTCCACCTGATTTACGGTTAGTCCCGCAAGTGGCATGCCGTCATGCCAGCGCTGACTTTTTCTGGCGCCACCAGGCGATGAACTGTTCGAGGGGCAGCGCGGGCGCATAGAGATAGCCCTGCGCCCGGTCGCAGCCGAGCCGCTCGACGATCTCCGCCGCTTCGGGCGTCTCGACGCCTTCCGCCACCACCAGCATGCCGAGCTTGTGGGCGAGTTGCACGACCGAAGCGATGATCTCGCGGTCGCGGTCGGAAGTTTCCGCATGAAGGATGAAGCTCTGGTCGATCTTCACTTCCTGGACGGGCAGGCGCTGGAGGTAGCTCATGCTGGCGTAGCCCGTGCCGAAATCGTCGATCGACAGGTGGAAACCCTGCTGGCGCAGGCGGCGCAGGATCTCGATGACCTGCTCGGTATCCTCGATCATCAGCGTTTCGGTCAACTCGAGCAGGATGCAATCCGAGGTCAGTTCCCAGGTCGCCAGCGTCTGCTCGATCAGCTCGGGCAGTTCGGCGTCGAGCAGGTCGTTGGCCGACAGGTTGATCGACAGCACCAGCGCGATGCCCTCCGCGCGCAGCCGCGTCTGGACCTGCATCGCCTGCAGCAGCAGCCAGCGCGTGAAATTGCCGCGCAGGCCGAAACGTTCCACCACCGCCAGGGTTTGGGCGGGCGAGATCGATTCGCCGGAAGGCAGTTGCCAGCGCAGCAAAGCTTCGCAGGCCCGGCACGCGCCATCGGTGAGATCGATCTGCGGCTGCAGGTGGATTGCCAGGCCGGGGGCGCCCGCCAAAGCGCGCGGCAGCTCGGCATGCAGCAACTGCTGGACGCTGTCGCTCTGCTCCATGCTGGGTGCGTAGACCGCAGAGCGGCTGCCATCCCGCTCGGCGCTCAGGCTGGCGATGCGGGCCGACTGGACCAGGTGGCGCGCATCCGTGCCGTCCTCGGGGCACAGCGTTCCGCCGCAGGCCACACGCAGCAGCAGCGGGCTGCCATCGATGCCGGGAATCGGTTCGGCGAACAGGGCATCGAACTTCATCATCGCCAGCATCAGCGGCGCGCTGCTGGGCAGGGCGTCGAGCACCACCAGCCATTCCCAGTGGTCGGCGGAGAACAGGCTGTCGCGCAGGCGCACGGCCGCTGCCAGCCGGCGCGTGATCTCCTGGCGCAGGTTGCGGTTCGCCTCCGGCGACAGCCGCAACAGCGCCGGGTCGGGCAGCACCTTGAAATCGATGATGCCGAGGCAGTCCGACGGCGCGAGCTGCTGGTGCAGCCGGGTAATCTCCTCCCACGCAACGGGCAGGCTCGGCAATCCCGTGCCGAAATCGACCCGGTGGTCATCCGTCCGCATGGGATGCATCGGGTACGTCGGGTGCAGGGGATCCATGTCAGCCCAGGTAGAAATCGGCCGGGTTGATGCCGTAGGCATTCATCGGCAGGGAACGCACGATGTGGTAGATCTCGCCATTGGCGGCGGCCGGCTCCATGATCAGGTCAATCGTGCGCGGGCGCCGCTCGACCGACTTGTCGGCATTGAGGAGCACCATGACGCGCGGCTTGAGGCGGCGCACCGCATTCTGCTGGATCACCACGCCGACTTCGCCGCTGTTGAGCTCGACCAGCGATCCGATCGGGTAGAGACCGAGGCACTGGATCAGCTGATCGACGATCGGCGCGCGGAACTTCGCGCCGCGCAGGCCGATCAGGCTCTCCATCGCTTGCTGGTTCGACACCGCCGCGCGGTAGGAACGCTTGCGCGTCATCGCGCAGTAGGTGTCCGTCAGCCCTGCCAGTTCGGCGTGCAGGCTGATTTTCTCGCCCTCGATGCGGCGCGGATAGCCGCTGCCGTCGAAGCGCTCGTGATGGCTGCCCACGATCGCCAGCGCCTCGAACGAGAAACCCGGCTGCTTGGCGAGGATTTCCAGCGAACTCGCGACGTGCGACTGCACCAGGGCCAGTTCCTCGGCGGTCAGCGTCTCTTCCTTGCCGAGCAGGGTGTCGGGCAGGTTGATCTTGCCGATATCCTGCATCATCCCGACCTTGCCGAGCATCTCGACGGTCTTCGCCGGCAGGCCGAGAAAGCGTGCCAGCACCATGATATGCACCGAAACGTCGACCGCGTGGTCGTAGGAGTATTCGTCCGTCGAGCGCAGGCGTGCCAGCCAGATCATCGCGTCCGGGTTGCGCTCGACCGCCTCGGCCATCTCGGCAACGAGGCCGACGACATCGCGGATGTCGCCAGAAATATTGCCGTCGAGCGACTCACGAATCGACTGCAGTTTCTGCTTGACGTCATCGACGATCGGCGCGGAATAAAGCAGTTCCTCTTCCAGTCGACTCTGCTGGTCGATGCCAACAATCGCGGGCGGCTTGCGGCCGGCGCTGCGCTTCGGCGGCTGGTCGCGCAGCTTCTTCAGAACAAAATGGAAATCTTCCCTGCCCTCGTGAATCGTGACCTGTGGTGTCGATGCGGAAACCGTGTTCCGCAGCGGAATCTTCTCGCGCTTTTCGCCGACGTAATGCGGCCCGACGGAACGGCTCCGATCGATCGTGACGCTTTCGCAGCATTTCTTCAGCGCGGCGATCTGTTCGTCATCCTCGACGAGGAAGCCCTGCAACAGGAACGATGTCTCGAGCCAGGGACGATCCAGCTCGAGCACGAACATGCCCTTTTCAACACGCTGGGTGGGGATGACTTCCTTCATATTTCTAATATTACGCCGTCCTGCCAGCGCTGACTTTAATGTGACGCGCGTTGCTCGAATCCGATAAATGTCCCACTAGCGAGTTCGACGGCGACCTGCTCGACTACCGCTTGCGGTGGCCCGCGCCGGGCCCAGTTCATCATCGCGGCGACCTGCTCGTCCGTGCCGGCGACCATCGCTTCGACGCTACCATCGGCACGGTTTCTCACCCAGCCGGTCACGCCCAGGCGTTCCGCTTCCTGCGCCATGCTGGCGCGATACCAGACGCCCTGTACCCGGCCGGTGATGATCAGGTGGCGCACTTCCACAATTACTTAACCTTCATGCCCGGCGTGGCGCCGGCATCGGGTGACAGCAGGAAGAGTCCGGCGGTCTTGCCTTCGGGATCGGAACCCGCGAGCACCATGCCTTCGCTCATGCCGAACTTCATCTTGCGCGGCGCGAGGTTGGCGACCATCACCGTGAGCCGGCCGACCAGCGTGGCCGGATCGTAGGCGGCCTTGATGCCGGCGAAGACCTGCCGCGTGCCGAGCGGTCCGAGATCGAGCGACAGCTTCAGCAGCTTGTCCGCGCCCTCGACATGCTCGGCGTTGGCGATGCGCGCGATGCGCAGGTCGACCTTGCTGAAATCGTCGATGCTGATGTGCTCGGTCGCTTCCACTTTTTCTCCCGTCTGGTGCTGGGCATGGCGCTGTTGTGAATGGGCCTCGGCCGCTGGCGCGGGCGCTGCCACCGTGCCCAGCGATTCGCGGTTGGCGGCGAGCAGGGCATCGATCTGCTTGCCTTCGACGCGCGTCATCAGGTGCTCGTAGGGGTTGATCGCATGCGCCGGCGGCAGCAGATGCGCGGCATCGCGCCAGTGCAGCGGCGCGACGTTGAGGAACTCCTCGGCGCGCTGCACCAGCTTGGGCAGCACCGGCTTGAGGTAGAGCGCCAGCAGGCGGAAAGCGTTGATCAGCATCGTGCAGACCGCGTGCAGTTCACGCTCCTGGCCGCCCTGCTTGGCCAGTTTCCACGGCTGGTGCTGATCGACGTACTGGTTGACCTGGTCGGCCAGCGCCATGACGCGGCGGATCGCGCGGCCGAAATCACGCGACTCGTAGTAGCCGGCGATTTCTTCCGAGGCGAGCAGCAACTCGGGGAGGCTGCCCATGAAGCGGTCATGGAAAGCCTCGTCGACCAGTTTGCCGTCGAACTGCTTGGCAATAAAGCCGGCGGCCCGGCTGGCGATGTTGATGAACTTGCCGACGAGGTCGCTGTTCACGCGGCTGACGAAATCGTCGAGGTTGAGGTCGAGATCCTCCATCGTGCCGTTGAGCTTGGCCGCGAAGTAGTAGCGCAGCCATTCCGGATTCAGTCCCTGCTGCAGGTAGCTTTCGGCGGTGATGAAGGTGCCGCGCGACTTCGACATCTTGGCACCGTCGACTGTCAGGAAGCCATGGGCGAAAACATTGGTCGGCGTGCGATAGCCGGCGTGCTGCAGCTCGGCGGGCCAGAACAGGGCGTGGAAGTAGAGGATGTCCTTGCCAATGAAGTGGTAGAGCTCGGCCTTCGAATCCGGCTTCCAGTAATCGTCGAAGTTCAGGCCCTGCTTCGCGCAGAAGTTCCTGAACGAGCCCATGTAGCCGATGGGCGCATCGAGCCAGACGTAGAAGTACTTGCCCGGCGTACCGGGAATCTCGAAACCGAAATAGGGCGCGTCACGCGAAATGTCCCAGTCGGTGAGCTTGTTCTCGCCGACATCGCCGAGCCACTCGTGCAGCTTGTTGGCAGCCTCGTGCTGCAGGCTGCCCTTGCGCGTCCATTCGCGCAGGAAGGATTGGCAGCGCGGGTCGGACAGCTTGAAGAAGTAATGATCCGAGGATTTCAGCACCGGCTTGGCACCGGAGACGGCCGAATACGGGTTCTTCAGCTCGGTCGGTGCGTAGGCCGCGCCGCAGGACTCGCAGGAATCACCGTACTGGTCCTTCGCACCGCACTTCGGGCATTCGCCCTTGATGAAGCGGTCGGGCAGGAACATCTGCTTGACCGGATCGTAGTACTGCTCGATGGCGCGCACCTCGATGAGGCCAGCAGCCTTGAGCTTGGTGTAGATGTCCTCGGAGTAGAAGCGCGTCTCGTCGGAGTGCGTCGTGTAGTAATTGTCGAAGGCGATATGGAAGCCGGCGAAGTCGCGGCTGTGCTCGCCATGCACGCGGGCGATCAGTTGCTCCGGCGTGATGCCCTCCTTTTCGGCACGCAGCATGATCGGCGTGCCGTGCGTGTCGTCGGCGCAGACGTACCAGCAGGCGTGGCCGCGCATCTTCTGGAAGCGCACCCAGATGTCGGTCTGGATGTATTCGACGAGGTGGCCGAGGTGGATGGCGCCGTTGGCGTACGGCAGGGCGGAGGTGACGAGGATCTGGCGCGGAGTCATGGCACAGTCAGCTAATGGTTTGACGAATCGGGTAATTCTACCGTGGCAGGGCCGTCGCCCGCTCCAGATCGGCGAGGTAGGCGAGCGCCTGCTCGCGCGTTTCGCCGCACATCTCAACCGAGGGCTGCAAGCCGCCGCAGCAGGCCGGGCGTTCAGGCCGGCCGAAGACTGCGCAACGCAGGTCGCTGGTCAAATGGCGGCAGGGTTCGCCTGCCGGCTTGCCCAGCGTCGAAATCGAGGGTGCGATGCAGCAGGCGCCGCAGCCGGGCCGGCAGGCCGGTGCCGTCCCGCCAGCGCTGACTTTGGAAGATGCATTCATGGGGCGTATTGTCCCTTGAATGGCCGCCGCCCGCCCCCATCTGGCAAATCAGTTTCGCCTAATGTTCAGCCTGATAAAATCAGTCAGATAAATTTCCGCCCCGAGAGGTTTTCCCATGTCGCTTACCGAACAATCCATCCAGGAGGCCCTCAAGGCCGTCGTCGATCCCAACACCCAGAAGGACCTCGTCAGCAGCCGCAGCGCCAAGAACATCAAGATCACCGGCAGTGACGTCTCCCTCGACGTCGAGCTCGGCTACCCCGCCAAGAGCCAGGTCGAACCGATCCGCAAGGCGGTCATCGACGCGATCAAGGCCATACCGGGCGTCGGCAACGTCTCGGCCAACGTCTTCCAGAAGATCGTCTCGCATGCGGTGCAGAAGGGCGTCAAGCTCATTCCGGGCGTGAAGAACATCATCGCCGTCGCCTCCGGCAAGGGTGGCGTCGGCAAATCCACCACCGCGGTCAACCTCGCGCTGGCCCTGGCCGCCGAAGGTGCCAACGTTGGCCTGCTCGACGCCGACATCTACGGTCCCTCGCAGCCACAGATGCTGGGCATCCCCGACAGCCAGCCGGAATCCGGCGACGGCAAGAAGCTCGAACCGATGGTCGCCCACGGCATCCAGGCCATGTCGATCGGCTTCCTGATCGATCCCGAGACCCCGATGGTCTGGCGCGGCCCGATGGTTACCCAGGCCCTGACGCAACTGCTCGGCGACACCAACTGGAGTGATCTTGATTATCTCGTCGTCGACCTGCCGCCCGGCACCGGCGACATCCAGCTCACGCTGGCCCAGCAGGTGCCCGTCACCGGCGCGATCATCGTCACCACCCCGCAGGACATCGCCCTGCTCGACGCGCGCAAGGGCCTGAAGATGTTCGAGAAGGTCGGCATCCCGAT
>CAZTWA010000066.1:9476-12371 GCA_964617225.1 uncultured Methyloversatilis sp. | reverse complement strand
GGCTGCCTCAACATCCATGCCTCGCTGCTGCCGCGCTGGCGCGGCGCGGCGCCGATCCAGCGCTGCCTCGAGGCGGGCGATGCCGAAACCGGCGTGACGATCATGCAGATGGAGGCCGGTCTCGACACCGGCCCGATGCTGCTGGCCTACGCGATCAAAGTCAGCGCTGGCGAGACGGCAGCCAGCCTGCACGACAAGCTGGCGCTGCTCGGCGGCCGGTTGATCGTCACGGCGCTGAACGAAATTGCTGCCCTGCAGCTGGTGCCGCAGCCGGCCGAGGGCGTGACGTATGCGGCCAAGATCGACAAGGCCGAGGCGGCCATCGACTGGCGCCAGCCCGCGGCCGAGATCGAGCGGCGCATCCGCGCCTTCGACCCTTTCCCGGGCTGCACGGCGCAACTGGGCGACAGCATCATCAAGATCTGGCGCGCGCTGCCGGCGGACGGCACAGGCCAGCCGGGCGAGGTGCTTGCCGTCGCACCCGCAGGCATCACCGTCGCCTGCGGAGCAGGTGCGCTGCAGCTCGTCGAACTCCAAAAACCGGGCGGGCGCCGTCTCGCCAGCGCCGACTTTCTGCACGGCTTTACGCTCACCCCGGGCCAGCGCTTCACCCTGCCGGCCGCTTGAACCTTTCCGGTTGTCCCTCATCTAAAGCGGGACTTTGATTTCACGGAGACCCGCAACATGTTCAACTGGCTGAAAACCACGATCCTGATGGCCGCCATCGTCGCCCTGTTCGGCGTCATCGGCATGGCGATCGGCGGCAAGCAGGGCATGCTGATCGCCCTCGCGCTGGGTGGTGCGATGAACTTCTTCGCCTACTGGTTCTCGGACAAGATGGTGCTGAAGATGTACAACGCACAAGAGGTCGATGCTGTGTCGTCGCCCTATCTTTACAACATGGTGCGCGAACTGACGCAGCGCGCCGGCTTGCCGATGCCGCGTGTCTATCTCATCGACGAGGCGCAGCCCAATGCCTTTGCCACCGGACGTAACCCGGAGCATGCCGCGGTCGCCGCGACGCGTGGCATCCTCCAGCTGTTGTCCGAACGCGAACTGCGCGGCGTGATGGCGCACGAGCTGGCCCACGTCCAGCACCGCGACATCCTGATCTCGACGATTGCCGCGACGATGGCCGGCGCGATCTCGATGCTCGCCAACTTCGCGATGTTTTTCGGCGGGCGTGACTCCGAGGGTCGTTCCAACCCCATTGCCTCGATCCTCGTGATGTTCCTCGCGCCACTGGCGGCGTCGCTGATCCAGATGGCGATCTCGCGTGCCCGCGAGTTCGAAGCCGACCGCGGCGGTGCCGAGATCTCCGGTGACCCGTATGCACTGGCCAATGCGCTGGCGAAGATCGACGCCTATGCACACGGTGCGCGCGGCATCCCGATGCAGACTGCCGAAGCGCACCCCGAAACGGCGCAGATGATGATCATGAACCCGCTGTCCGGCGGCGGGTTGCGGGGCCTGTTCTCAACGCACCCGAGCACCGAGGAACGCATCGCGCGGCTGCACGCGCTGGCGCGCGGCGCCGACTGACGCCCGCTCACGTACACTGCGGGGGATGACATCGCCCCCGCTTTCCGCATCCCTCAAGCTGGCCGCCCAGGCGGTGGCCGCCGTGTTGGCCGGCCACACGCCCGATGCGGTGCTGGCCCAGGTCCATGCCGCGTTGCGGCCAGCGGTGCTCGATCTCGCCTACACCACGCTGCGCGACTACGGTCGCGGCGATTTCCTGCTCGGCCATTTGCTCACCAAGCCACTCAAGGACAAGCCGATTCAGGCCCTGCTGCTGGTTGCGCTGGCCCGGCTGGAGCGGCGCCCGGCGGAGGCGCACACCCTCGTTGACCAGGCGGTCACGGCGGCCGGCAAGCCCTTCAAGGGGCTGGTCAACGCCGTGCTGCGCAATTTCCTGCGGCGGCAGTCGGAACTGCTGGCGGCGGCGGAATCCGACCCGACGGCGCACTGGCGCCACCCCGCGTGGTGGCTGGACAAGCTGCGTACCGCCTATCCGACGCAGTGGCAGGCCATCGCCGCGGCGGGCAACAGCCATCCGCCGATGAGCCTGCGGCGCAATCGGCGCCGTCCCGCCAGCGCTGACTTTTGCGCGGAACTGGCCGCCGCCGGGATTACCGCGCGCGTGCTCGACGCCGATGCCGTGCTGCTCGACAAGCCCGTCCCGACCGAGCGCATCCCGGGATTCCGTGAGGGCCGGGTCTCGGTGCAGGATTGGGGCGCGCAGCAGGCCGCGCGGCTGCTGGATGTGCGCGATGGGCAGCGGGTGCTCGATGCCTGCGCTGCGCCCGGCGGCAAAACGGCGCATCTGCTCGAACTGGCCGACCCGGACCTCACCGCGCTCGAACTCGACCCGCAGCGCGCCCGGCGCGTCGGCGAAAACCTTGACCGGCTGGGGCTGCGGGCGAACATCCGCGTTGCCGATGCCCGTCGGCCGCAGGAGTGGTGGGATGGCCGCCCCTTCGATCGCATCCTTGCCGATGTGCCTTGTTCCGCCTCGGGCGTCGCGCGCCGCCATCCGGACATCAAGTGGCTGCGCCGCGCGGCGGATGTGGCGGCTTTCGCACAGACGCAAGCCGATATTCTTGATGCATTGTGGCCGCTGCTGGCCCCCGGTGGCAAAATGCTCTATTGCACCTGTTCGGTGTTTGCCGAGGAAAACGGCGCGCAGGTGTCGGCCTTCGTTGCCCGCCACCCCGAGGCACGCAGGCTGGATCCAGTGGCACTGCAATGGCTGCCCACAGATGAGCATGACGGTTTCTTTTTTGCGTTGCTGACGAAGGAGAGTTGAGTTTTGGAAGGCACACGGTCCACCCTCTGCAACCCGGTGGCGAACAACCAGAACGCGTTCGGTTTCCTGCATGAAGTCGATCGTGC
>CAZTWA010000066.1:6833-9376 GCA_964617225.1 uncultured Methyloversatilis sp. | reverse complement strand
CCCCTGACCGGGGCCGGCAACCGCTACGCCATGGACCTGCGCCTGACCGAGGAATGGGAGCGCGCCCGGCGTTCGGGTCTGCCCTGCAGCCTCTGCCTGCTCGACATCGACCACTTCAAGCACGTCAATGATGCCTACGGCCATGCCGTCGGCGACGTCGTGCTGCGCACGATCTCGCGTTTCCTGAAGGGTGACGGCCGCATCTACGACGACATCTTCCGTTATGGCGGCGAGGAGTTCCTGATCTGCATGCCCGATACCGCGCTGGACGAGGCCGTGCAGGTCTTCGACCGGTTGCGCATGGGACTCGCGGCCCTGTCGATCCCGCTCGAACAGGGCGACCCGCTGCGGATGACCGCGTCCTTCGGCGTCGCCCTGCTGCTGCCGGACGAGCCCATCGAGCAATCCCTCGAACGCGTCGACCACGCGCTGCTGTGTGCCAAGAACGGCGGCCGGAACCGGGTCTGCGTCTGGGACATGGACTACACGTCGTAACCCCGGGCTGCCTATGACCACCCTGCTGCGCTGGCTGGCCCTGTTACTGCTCCTCGGCAGCGGCTGGGCGCATGCCGGCAGCATCGAGCCGAAAGGGGCGACGCTGGTGCCGGACGAGCGCGGTTATGCCGTCAACGCTGATTTTGCCGTCCAGATCGGTCCGCGGCTCGAAGATGCCGTCAGCCGGGGCGTGCCGCTCCATTTTCGCTTTGAGATCCAGATCCAGCGCAAACGCTGGTACTGGATCGACGAGCATCTCGCCGGCCGCGTGCTCAAGTACCGGCTCAGCTACCAGGCGCTGACGCGTCAATACCGACTTAGCCTGGGCAGCCTGCACCAGAACTTCGATTCGCTCGACGAGGCGCTCCAGGCACTCGGGCATGTTGCCCGGCTGCACGTGGCAGATAAATCCGCCGTGCCCGCGGGCGAGCCGCTGATCGTGGCGGTCCGCCTGTCGCTCGACCATACCCAGCTGCCCAAACCGTTACAAGTTGACGCGCTGGCCGATCGCGACTGGCAGGTCGAGGCCGGCCTCCAGCGCTGGGAGTTTGTACCGCCCCCCCCCGGCGCCCCGCTTCCGGAGGGTGAAGCTGCCGGTTCGCCGCGCTCAAGCAAATGATCATTGCCCTTGCCCTGGTGGCCACCCTGGGGGGCATGCTGGTCATCCTGCTCGCCTCGGCGAGCGCGGATACGGCGCTGTTCGCGCGGCACACGCCCTTGCTGATCGGCATGAACGCCCTCGCGGCGCTCGTCCTGCTGGGGCTGGTCGGCACGCAGCTGCGGCGGCTCTGGCGCGATTACCACCGGGGGGTGTTCGGGGCACGCCTCAAGTCACGTCTGCTGTTGATGCTGGTGCTCATGGCCGTGCTGCCGGGCGCGCTGGTGTATCTGGTATCGATGCAGTTCGCGGTGAAGAGCATCGATTCCTGGTTCGACGTGCGTGTCGAAGCGGCGCTCGACGGCGGGCTCGACCTCGGGCGCGGCGTATTCGATGCGATGCAGGCCGACCTGCTCGCCAAGGGACGTTCGATGGCCTACGACCTCGCCGACGTTTCCTCACCCGGCGCGGTGCTGCTGAACCGGCTGCGCGAGCAGGCCGGCGTGCACTCGGCAGTGCTGATGACCGCGAGCGGCCATCTCGTCGCCAACAGCAGCGGCGACCTGCAAGGCCTGCTGCCCGCCTTGCCGGAGGGGTCGCGACTGCGCAAGGCGCGCCTCGGCACCGGGTCCGCGCGCGTCGAGGGCGATGCGGCGACCGGCTTCGTGGTGCGTGCCCTCATCCCGGTCGGGGGCTATCGCCTCGTCGCCGAGCCGCTGATCCTGCAACTCGAGCAGCCGGTGCCGCCGGCGATCACGCAAAGCGCCGCGCTCGTCGAAAGCGCCCAGCGCGACTACCAGGAATTACAGCTGGGCCGCGCCGGCCTGAAACGCCTCTATACGCTGACGCTGACCTTCGCATTGCTGCTTGCGCTGTTCGCCGCCATCGCGCTGGCATTCTTCCTCGCCGCGCGCCTGGCGAAACCCCTGCTGATGCTGGCCGAAGGCACGCGTGCCGTAGCGGCCGGCGACCTGACGCCGCGCGCGGTGCTCGAAACCGACGACGAACTCGGCGTGCTCACGCGCTCCTTCAACGAAATGACCGTGCAGCTCGAACAGGCGCGCGTCGAGCGCGAAGCCGCCCAGCGCGCGGCCGTCTGGGGCGAAGTGGCGCGCCGGCTCGCGCACGAGATCAAAAATCCGCTGACGCCGATCCAGCTTTCCGCCGAGCGCCTGCAGATGAAGCTGGCCGACAAGCTCGATGCCGACAGCGCGGCGATGCTCGGACGCGCGACGCGCACCATCGTCGAGCAGGTCGAGGCGATGAAGGCCATGGTCAACGATTTCCGCGACTACGCACGCCTGCCGCCGCCCGTGGCCCGGCCGCTCGACCTCAATGCGCTGGTGACCGAGGTGCTCGAGCTCTATGTGGACGGCCCGGTGACGGTGACCGCCGAGCTCGACCCGATCCTGCCACCGGTGCTGGCCGATGCCGACCAGATCCGCCAGGT
>CAZTWA010000066.1:0-6733 GCA_964617225.1 uncultured Methyloversatilis sp. | reverse complement strand
GGCGGGGGCGCCGAAGTGACTATCCAATTGCCCCTACATCGGCAAACCCAGCGCGATGCGCTGGCGGCATAATGCGCACCGAGAGATCCTGAACCCATGTCACAAATACTGGTCATCGACGACGAAGTCGGCATCCGCGAACTGCTCTCCGAAATCCTCACCGACGAAGGGCACGATGTCGCGACCGCGGAAAACGCCACGACCGCGCGTGCCTGGCGCGACCAGCGCCGGCCCGATCTCGTCCTGCTCGACATCTGGATGCCCGATACCGATGGCGTGACGCTGCTCAAGGAATGGGCGGCCAGCGGCCAGCTCACCATGCCGGTGGTGATGATGTCGGGCCATGCCACCATCGATACCGCCGTCGAAGCGACGCGCATCGGCGCGGTGGGTTTCCTCGAGAAACCGATTGGCATGCAGAAGCTGTTGGCGGCAGTGAAGCAGGGACTCGAGCGCGCGCCCAAGACCGGCGCCACGCTGACGCTTGCGGCGTTCCCGCGCTCGCCGATGCTCAAGGACCTGCGCAAGCGCCTCGAGCAGGTCGCCGCCAAGAGCCGTTCGGTGTTGCTGCGCGCGCCGGCTGCCTCGATCGTCGAACTCACCGCGCGCACCCTGCAGTCGCCCGGCAAGGCCTGGATCGACCTCGGCCACGACTCCAATCCGCTCTCGCTGGAATTGCTTACGCAGGCGGGAGGCGGCGTCCTGTATTGCAGCGAGCTGGCCAAGCTGACCCGGCTGCAACAGAAGAACCTGGCCTTTGCGCTCGACCGGCTGGACAAGCACAACCTGCGGCTGGTGGCCGCCAGCACGGAGGACGTTCCGGCGCTGGCCGAGCTGGGCTGGGATGTCGGCGTGCTGGACCGGCTGTTCGACATCAGCATCGGGCTGCCGTCGCTGGCCGAACTCAAGGACGACGTGCCCGACCTGGCCACGCACATCCTGACGCAGCTGGTCGAGGCCGGCGAGGTGCCGAACCGCCACCTGTCCGTCGCGGCGCAAAATGCCCTGCGCCAGTATGCCTGGCCTGAGGGTTACGCCCAGCTCCGGAGCACCGTCAAATCGCTTGCGCTGGCGGCGCTGGAGGAAGAGATCGGTGCCGAGGAGGTGCAGCACCTCTTGGCGCCTGGCGCGGCCGCCCTGCCTGAAATTCCCCCCGGTCTGCTGCCCGAGATGATCAACCAGCCCTTGCGCGAGGCGCGCGAGATGTTTGAGAAACTGTATTTCGAGCACCACCTGCGGCTCGAGGGCGGCAGCATGACGCGGCTGGCGGAGAAGACCGGGCTGGAGCGCACGCACCTCTATCGCAAGCTCAAGGACCTCGGACTGCGCAACGCATCGAAAGAGATCGAGGAATGAGTAAGTCCCGCCATCCCCCAGCCCTTTTCTCGCGGAAGGGGAGACTTGCGGCTCGCTCCGCTCGTAAATCATGAAAATCCTGATCCTCGGGGCCGGCCAGGTCGGCGCCAGCGTGGCCGAGGCCCTGTCCTCGGAAGCCAACGACATCACCGTCATCGACCAGAACCGCGAAGCGCTGGCGACGCTCGCTGACCGGCTCGACGTCCGCACGGTCGCCGGCAATGCCGCCTATCCCTCGGTGCTGCGCGAAGCCGGCATCGAAGACACCGACATGCTGGTTGCGGTCACGCAGTCCGACCAGACCAACCTGGTCGCGTGCAAGATCGCGCGCAGCCTGTTCAACGTCACCACGCGCATTGCGCGCTTGCGTGCCCCCGACCTGCTCGAGCCCGAGCTCCTGTCGAACGACAACTTCGCTGTCGACTACGCCATCTGCCCGGAACAGGACATCACCGACTACATCGCCAAGCTCATCGCGTTTCCCGAAGCCCTGCAGGTGCTGGAATTCGCCGGTGGCCAGGTCACGCTCGTCGGCGTGCGCGCCAAGCAGGATGGCCAGCTCGTCGGCAAGCCGATCAGCACCATGCGCGAACACCTGCCGGCGGGCGTCGATGCGCGTATCGCGGCGATCTTCCGCGAGCACCAGCCACTCGATCCGGACGGCCATACCATCATCGAGCCGGGCGACGAAGTCTTCGTGCTGGCGGACAGCAAGCATATTCGCCCGGTGCTCAAGGAACTGCGGCGCAGCCAGCAGCCGGTGCGCCGGATCATGATTGCCGGCGGCGGCAACATCGGCCAGCGCGTCGCCAAGCGGCTGGAGAAGGACTACGAGGTCAAGCTGATCGAACTCGATGCCCAGCGCGCCGAAGTCGTCGCCGGCCAGTTGACCGGGACGCTCGTGCTGCATGGCGAGGCCACCGACGAAAACCTGCTGGCGCAGGAAAACATCGACGAAGTCGACATGTTCCTCGCCCTGACCAACGATGACGAGGACAACATCATGGCCGCCTCGCTGGCGAAGCGGCTCGGTTGCCGGCGCGTGCTGGCGCTGATCAACCGGCGCGCCTACGCCGACATGGTGCAGGGCGGCCCGATCGACATCGGCCTGTCGCCGGCGACGGTGTCGATCGGCGCGCTGCTGACCCACGTGCGGCGCGGCGATGTGGTCAAGGTCTATAGCCTGCGGCGCGGCGCGGCTGAAACGCTCGAACTGATCGCCCACGGTGACAAGAAGTCTTCGAAGGTCGTCGGCCGGCGCATCGAGGAACTGCCGAAGATCCAGGGCGCGCATATCGGCGCGATCGTGCGTAAAAGCAAGCAGCCCGAAACCGTGACGAAGGATGGCTTCCTCGTCTATGAACACGTCGAGCGCGTCATCATTCCGCACCACGACACGGTGATCGAGTCCGACGACCATGTCATCGTGTTCTGCGTGCGCAAGCGCGAGGTTGCCCAGGTCGAGAAACTCTTCCAGGTCGGCTTCCAGTTCCTCTAGCCGCCCGCCTCCACCTGCGCCATGCACCGTTTTTTTCCGCTGCTCCGCGTGTTCGGTGCGCTGCTGATCGGTTTTTCGCTGTGCCTTGCCGTGCCGATGGGTGTCTCGTGGTTTGTCGGCGACGGGGCCGAGACGGCGTTCGACGAAGCCTTTATCGCCACGCTGATGACAGGGTTGCTGCTGTTTCTCGGGCTCTACCGCGAAAACCGCGAAATGAAGGTGCGTGACGGCTTCCTGCTCGTCGTGCTGGTGTGGACGATCCTGCCCCTGTTTGCCTGTCTGCCGCTCTGGCTGCATCTGGACATCGGTTTCGCCGACGCCTATTTCGAGGCGACCTCGGGCCTGACGGCGACGGGAGCGACCGTGTTGTCCGGGCTCGACAGCATGCCGCTGTCGATCAACTTCTGGCGCACCTTCATGCACTGGATCGGCGGCATGGGTGTCGTGGTGCTCGCCGTGGCGATCCTGCCGCTGCTGGGCATCGGCGGCCGCCAGATGTTCAAGGCCGAGACCCCAGGCCCGATGAAGGAAACCAGTCTCACGCCGCGCATCGCGGAAACGGCCAAGGGGCTCTGGGGCGTGTACCTCATCTTCACCATCGCCTGCGGGTTTTCGCTCTGGGGCTTCGGCATGGAGCCGTGGGATGCGCTGATGCACGCCTTCACGACCATGGGGCTGGGCGGGTTTTCCAGCAAGGATGCGAGCCTCGGTCATTTCAACAGCCTCGAGATCGAGCTGACGGTGATGGGCTTTGCGCTACTGTCGGGCATCAACTATGCGACCCATTTTATGGCGTTGCATACCCGGTCGACGAAGCCCTACCGACGCGACCCGGAAGCGCCGTATTTCTTCGGTGTGCTGGCCGCGAGCATCCTGATCCTGACGCTTTACCTCCTCGCGCTGGGGGTCTTCGACCAGTTCACCGCTGCGCTGCGCTACGTCGCCTTCCACTCGATTTCGCTGGCGACGTCGCTGGGCCTGGCGACGATGGACTACGGCCAGTGGCCCTTCTTCGCGCAGGTCTGGATGCTGTTCCTCGGCAGCTTCATCGCCTGCTCGGGATCCACCGGCGGGGGCATCAAGATGATCCGCGCCATGATCCTCTACAAGCAGGTCTACCGCGAACTGCTGCGCGCCATGCACCCGAGCGCCATCTGGCCGGTGCGCATTCGCGGGGCGGTGGTCTCACAGAACGTGCTCTCCGGTGTCATGGCCTTCGGCTTCATCTACATGGTGAGCATCGTTTCGCTGACGCTGATCATGTCGGGCACGGGCCTCGATATCGTGACGGCGTTCTCATCCGTCGTCGCCTGTCTCAACAATACCGGCCCCGGCCTCAACCTCGTCGGGCCGGCGACCACGTATGCCGTGCTCAACGATTTTCAGACCTGGATCTGCACCTTCGCGATGCTGCTCGGCCGGCTGGAGATCCTCACGCTCCTCGTCGTGCTGATGCCGGCCTTCTGGCGCAAATGAACTGCATATGAGGACAACCGCCATGCGACGCTTCTACCCGGTGATTCGCGTCTTCGGCGTGTTGCTGATGTGCTTTTCGCTAACGCTGCTGGTGCCGCTGCTGTTCTCCTGGTACTGGCAGGACGGCGCGGTGACGGCCTATGACGAAGCCTTCCTGCTGGCTTTCCTGACCGGTTTCGGGCTCTGGTGGACGACGCGTAATGAAAAGCACGACCTCAAGGTGCGCGACGGCTTCCTGATGGTGGTGATGGTCTGGACGCTGCTGCCGGTCTATGCCTGCCTGCCGCTCATGCTGTACCTGAAGATATCGTTTACCGACGCCTATTTCGAGGCGGTGTCGGGACTGACGACCACCGGGGCGACGGTACTCGCCAACCTCGACACGCTGGCGCCGTCGATCAACCTCTGGCGCGGCATGATGGTCTGGCTGGGCGGCATGGGCCTGATCGTGCTGGCCGTCGCCGTGCTGCCGCTGCTCGGCATCGGTGGCCGGCAGATGTTCAAGGCCGAGACGCCAGGACCGATGAAGGATTCGCAGCTCACCCCGCGCATGACGCATACGGCCAAGGGCCTGTGGCTGGTCTATGGCAGCATCACGCTCGCCTGCGTGCTGAGCCTGCACTGGGCCGGCATGAACTGGTTCGATGCGGTGATGCATGCCTTCGCCACCATGGGCCTTGGCGGCTTTTCCAGCCACGACGCGAGCTTCGGCTACTGGAACTCGCCAGCGATCGAGGCGGTGACCATCGTTTTCATGCTGCTGGCCGGCATCAACTTCGCCACCCATTTCGTCGCCGTGCATGCGCGCAGTTTCAAGCCTTATCGCCACGACCCCGAGGTGGTCTGGTACCTGGTCGTCGTGATCGGCAGCGTCATCGGCATCGCGATCTACCTGGCGGCGCTCGACGTCTATCCGGATTTCGAGACCGCGCTGCGCTTCTCGGCCTTCAATGTCGTGTCGATCGCGACCACGACCGGGTTTGCCAATACCGACTACAACCTCTGGCCGGCCTTCGCGCCGCTGTGGATGCTGTTCCTCTGCAGCTTCGCGACGAGTGCCGGCTCCACGGGCGGCGGCATCAAGATGATGCGTGCCATCATTCTGTTCCGGCAGTTCTATCGCGAGCTGATGCGCGCCATGCACCCCAGCGCGGTCTGGCCGGTGCGCGCGGGTGGCGGCGCGGTGTCGCAGAACATCCTGTCGGCCGTGATGGCGTTCGGTTTCATCTACTCGGTCGCGATCGCCTGCATGACGCTGGTGATGTCCTTCTCCGGGCTCGACACCATCACTGCCTTTTCGGCCGTGCTGGCCAGCATCAACAATACCGGTCCGGGCCTGAACCAGGTCGGTCCGGCGACAACCTACGAGTCGCTGAACGATTTTCAGACCTGGGTCTGCACCTTCGCGATGCTGCTCGGCCGGCTGGAAATCTTCACGTTGCTGGTCGTGCTGACACCGGCGTTCTGGAAAAAGTAAGCGGCGAATGCCGTCCCGCCAGCGCTGACTTTCAGAAACCCAGGCGCTCGCCGGCACCGGCGAGCGTGGCAATGCCGAGGATCACGAAGATTGCCGCGGCGATGCCGTGGATCAGCTTCTCCGGCAGCTTGTGGGCGATCCGGTCGCCCAGCAGTACGGCGGGCACATTGGCGATCATCATGCCCAGCGTGGTACCGACGACGACGAGCAGGACGGACTCAAACTGCGCAGCCAGGGCGACCGTGGCGATCTGCGTCTTGTCGCCCATCTCGGCAAGGAAGAAGGCGATGAAGGTCGTCAGGAAAACATCATGGTGCGTCAGTTTTGCATCTTCGTCATCGAACTTGTCCGGCACGAGCACCCAGAGTCCCATGCCGATGAACGAGAGGCCGAGGATCCAGCGCAGGGTTTCCGGCGCGAAGAGCGAGGCGATGCCGGCGCCAAGCAAGCCCGCGCCCGCATGGTTGACAATCGTTGCGACCAAAATGCCGAGGACGATCGGCCAGGGCTTGCGGAACTTGGCGGCGAGGATGAAGGCGAGCAGTTGTGTCTTGTCGCCGATTTCGGCGAGGGCGACGATGCCCGTGGAGATGAGGAAGGCTTCCATGCGAAATCGCGCACAGCGCGTTGCTAGTTTCCCCTCCCGCGAGGGAGGGGCTGGGGGAGGGCGGGTGTTTGCTTAGTCGCCGAAATTTGTCCCGACGCGCCGCGCCGACAGGATCAGCGAGTGGTCGGGCGGCACGGTCTTCACCTTGCCGGCACAGTCCTCGATCTTCAATGCCTTCGTGCCTTCGCAATGCGAGGCGACCAGCACGCCATACTGCTTCTTGGCGATCAGGTCGGCGGCGGCAGTGCCGAGGCGCGTGGCGAGGATGCGGTCGGCCGCGGAGGGCGTGCCGCCGCGCTGCAGGTGGCCGAGGATGGTC
>CAZTWA010000065.1:0-12380 GCA_964617225.1 uncultured Methyloversatilis sp. | reverse complement strand
TGTTGTTGGGGATGATGGCGCGGCCGCGGGCGACTTCGTCGCGCACGAACTCGGGCGTGATCTGCTTGGGCAGCGCGGCCCCGAAGCTTTCACCGGGATGCTGCTTGCGCAGTTGCTCGTTCAGCAGGTCGAGGCGCTGGTTCTCGCGGATGGCGATGAACTCCATCTCGGGGGTGATGATGCCCTGGCGGGCATAGTGCATCTGGGTGACGTTACGGCCAGCCTTGGCGCGGCGCGGCTGCTGGACATGGCTGAGGCGCAGGCTAGCCAGCGCGGGATCGGCAAGCCGGGTGCGTCCATAGGAGGAGGATTGCACCGGCAGGCGCTCGGTGTCGCCGCGCTCTTCGATCCAGGATTCGCGCAGGGCGGGCAGGCCTTGCCGCAGGTCGATCTTCGCTTCGGGATCGGTGTAGGGGCCGGAACAGTCATAGACATAGATCGGGGGGTTCTTTTCGCCCCCCATGTTCGTGGGTGTCTCGGACTGGCTGATTTCGCGCATCGGGACGCGGATGTCCGGGCGCGACCCCGTGACATAGACTTTTCTCGAGTTGGGCAGGGGCTTGATCGTCGCGTCGTCGACATGGGCTTCGGCGGCGACGAATTTATCGTGGGCATTCATGCAGGAGGCTCCGTTGGTTAGCCCACGAAACTACTGGATTTGCGTCATGAAAGCAACCACGTGACAATAGCAGCTATAAAGTACGCGAATAAAATGCCGTAATGTCGCAAACGCAAAGAAATAAAGGACGTGCCATGCACGAAAAAAGCCCTGTCGCCGCGCTCGCGCTGATGGTGTTGCTTGCGCCTGCAGCCATGGCTAGCGAAGAGGCTCGCCCCCGGATCATGCATGCCGAAATGGTGACCCTCGGTGATGCGAAGCCCGGTCAGGCGGTAAAGGTGGCGGATGCTGCCGAAGCCACGGCGCAACGACAGCGCATGTTCGCGGTACCGCAGATCGACAAGTCGAAAGCCGAGGATCCCTACAAGAACGGTGCCCCGCCTGCCGCCCCGGCACCCGCTGCAAAAGCGGCCCCCGAAGCCGCCCCGGCCGCCGCACCGTCACGCCCGGCACGTCCCGTACTCAAGCTGCCCGAGTTGTCGGCAGCGCAGGAACTGACGCGCCAGCAGCGCGAATTGATGCTGGCGACCTCCGGCCCGCGCAAGGTGATGCGCAAGAAGGCCGAGGCAGCGGAAAAGCCCGCTGCACCGGATTTGTCGACTGTGCAGTGGAGCTATCTTGGGCTGGGCGCGCCGGAAAATTGGGGGAAACTGAAACCTGAGTATGCCACCTGCAGCAAGGGCAAGCGCCAGTCGCCGATTGACATTCGCGGCGGCATTCGTGTCGATCTCGACCCGATCCGCTTCGATTATCGCCCCAGCCATTTCAGCGTGATCGACAGCGGCCATACCGTGGAAGTCAATGTTGCCGAAGGCAGCAGCATCACCCTGACCGGACGCACCTATGAACTGGTGCAGATCAAGTTCCATCGCCCGGCCGAGGAGCGCGTCAACGGCAAGGCTTATGAAATGTCTGCCCATCTGGTGCACAAGGACTACGAAAACAACATCGCCGTGATCGCCGTCCTGTTGGAGCGGGGTGCCGAGCACCCGGTGATCCAGACGATCTGGAACCACATGCCGCTCGAAGTCGGTATGGTGGTCTCGCCGCCCGCCGCTGCGGTCGATCTCATCAAACTGCTGCCCGAAAATCGCGATTACTACACCTACATGGGCTCGCTGACGAAGCCGCCGTGCACCGAGAATGTCCTCTGGATGGTCTTCAAGCAGCCCGTCGCCATCTCGTCCGAACAGATCGACATCTTTGCGCGTCTCTATCCCAACAATGCGCGGCCCATCCAGCCGACGCACGGCCGGCTGATCAAGGAGTCGCGCTAAGCAGCTTTCGAATGGGCGCGGGCAGCGGCGCCTGTGCCCATTCGTCCGGAGCGAGCCAGCGCAAGCCGGATTTCGTCCGGCGTGTCCGGCCGGCGACCGTGCAGAACAGCGGCTGAATTCGCAGGCGGAAGTGCGTGAAGCCATGCATGAAAGTCAGTCCTGGCAGGACGGCACGAATCGGTACGCCCAGTTGGCGGGCGCAGAAATCTGCAGCATCGATGTCCTCGGGCAACTCCGGGAGCGAGAGCAATCCGCCCCAGATGCCGCTGGCCGGGCGCATTTCGAACGCGACCCGCTGGCCTGCGCACAAGACGAGCAACTTAGCAGTCTTTTCAGGCAGCGGCTTCGGTGTACGCGGGGTAGGCAATACATCCGTCAGTCCGTTGCGCCGGGCGATACACCCTTCAGCAACCGGGCAGACCACGCAGCGGGGGCGTTTCCGTGTGCAAATCGTCGCGCCCAGGTCCATCTGCGCCTGGATGTAAGTGGCCACTTTCCTGTCGGGGAGCAGCGTGGTGGCTTCCTGCCAGAGGCGCTTCTCGACCACTGCATTGCCCGGAAAACCATCGATGCCGAGAAAGCGGCACAAAACGCGTTTCACGTTGCCATCGAGGATCGGCATGCGCGCATCGAAGCAGAAGTCTGCGATCGCGTTGGCCGTCGAGCGCCCGATGCCGGGCAGGGCCGCGATGGCGACTGGATCATGGGGGAACTGCCCGGCATGCCGATCCATCACCGCCTGTGCACACTGGCGCAGGTTGCGGGCACGGGCGTAGTAGCCGAGGCCGCTCCACAGCGCCATGATGTCTTCCAGAGGCGCAGCGGCGAGGCTTTCCAGTGTCGGGAAACGCGCGAGGAAACGCGCGTAGTAGGGGATGACCGTCGCGACCTGCGTCTGCTGCAGCATGATCTCGGACAGCCAAACCCGGTAGGGGTCCGTGGTTTGCTGCCAGGGCAGGTCATGGCGGCCATGCCGGCGATGCCAGGCAATCAGGCGTTGCGCGAATGAGGGCATGGGAGGGTTGGAGCGGGCGAAGGGAGTCGAACCCTCGTCATCAGCTTGGGAAGCTGAGGTAATGCCGTTATACGACGCCCGCGTCGTGCGGATTGTAAGTGTCCCGGGAAGGGCTGACAACCGCCATCAGGGCAGTCGGCCGGCATTCACCAGTCGCTGGAAGAGCAGGCTCGGCGGCAGCCAGGCGACGATGTCGTCGTAGCCGGTCGTGTTGCCACTCAAGGTGCGCTGGACGAAATCGGTGTCGCCATCGAGGTTTTCGAGTTCGTCGGCATCGGCGGTGGCGCCGGCGCCATTCTTGCCGGGTGAGAGGATGATGGCGGGCAGGTTCACGCCGAGCGTCATGGCGCACGCCGCTGCGGTGCAGACGCGCAGGTCGCCTACGGACATCAGTGTGAATCCCGTAGTGCTGTTCGAGAAGGTGGCGGCAACGCGATAGCGAAACGTATTGCCCCACGCATCCTGTCGCGCCAGACCCAGATCGGCCCAGGGCAGGTTGCCTTCGACGTTCGTGCAGGCCGTGCCGGTGCGGTTTTCGGTGCCGTTGCCGTCAGTATCCGGGCAGGGCAGATAAGGCTTACCATCGCTCGCGGCGTGGCTGGCTGCATAGCCGTAAAGGGCTTCGCTGATGTCGGCGAGTTGTTTCTGTGTTTCCGTGACATAGCGGATGCCCTGCTGCGCCGAGAGCGGCAGCATCAGCCCGCCGATCAGAAGCGCGACGATGACCAGCACCACCGCCATTTCGGTGAGAGTGAAGCCGCGGACGAAAGTCAGCGCTGGCAGGACGGCACGATTCATGGAATCCATGTGGTGAAGATATCGGAAATCCTGATTTCCTGGTCGGTGGTACGTTGCGAATTGGTGAATCCGAGCCGGAGTTTCTGCATGGCCGGACGATAGCAGACATTGTCGGATCCGCACGCCTGGCTGGTGGGACAGGGTGTAGCCGCGTCACAGAAGCTGCCGGTTACCGGGAGGTCGTAAAGCGTCGCCGTATCTTCCAGCTTGGGTGAAATGCCGGATACCGGACGTGTGGTATTGCGCAGGGCGGCGATCTGGTTGGCCACCGTGGGGCTGTCGGCGAGGATCCATACTCGGGTTTGCATCGTGGTGCTGCTGTTTTCCGCCGCTGCAGCCTTGTTCCGAACGGGGGTGACATCGATGCGCACATGATAGAGATAGCTGTCGCCGCCTTCGCTGGTCTTGCCGCGCAGGTCGACGAAATCGATGCCGGGCGTTCCGTCAGGTGGATTGATCGGAGGTGGATGCAACCCCGGCGCTGCTACTGGAAAACCATGGACGTTGTCGTCGAAGTCGGGTTGGGTAACTACGCCATTGGGGACTGCATTGCCCCAGTAGAGGATCGCCGCATGGCTGTTGTATCCCGCCGTGCCGCCGCAGCCTGAGGTGCCGCAGGGATCGTTGCGGCCGGCAGTCAGCGACAATTCACCGCCCGTGCCAGGAAAGCCGGCATCGCGGCTCTGATCGAACTCGATGCCGATCTTGGGGTAGGCGATCGGGGGCGTCGATCCGTTGTCTCCGGAGTAGCCGAGATGACTGCCGGCCGCACCACAGGACAACAGGGTGTTGTTCAGCGCATCCGCCAGTGCGAACGCAAAACCGTTGAAACCCACGTTGGTGCCGACTTGCTTGAAACGGAACTGGAAGTAGGTCCGCAAGCCGTTGCCGAGGTCGCGCAATTCGGGAATCCAGGCACAGCCGTACAAGGTGCCCGCGGGCGCGCCGTTGCCGGTGGTCACGTTGGCCCGGCCCAGCGTCAGTGTCCGCGTCGCCGCATCGTAGGCGGTGAGTTGGCCGAAGCCGAGCGTTGTCAGGGTGGGGGATGTGACGGGTGTAAAACTTCCACCGACCGGGATGCAGCGCACGATGTCCTGGCCAGCCGTTTGGCCGCCGGTACTCACGCGATCAAACAAGTCGGGTCCCGTGAAATTGTTGGTGCCCGCAGTGAACTCGGCCAGGTTGGCGCCTTCGAGATAGTTGGCCGGCGTGGCCTTGTCGGTCGGGTTGATGCGCACTTGGCCCGCCGCGCGTTGCCCCGCGAACAGCACGGCACCGGCACAGGCGGCGGCATTCACGGTCGCGGGGGCGGCAACATGGATCATCTCGCGCCAATGCGGGTAGTAGCCGAGCGGCGGCAGGTTCTCGCCGTAGCAGCTGTTGTTGTTGGCGCCGGCGACCTTGCCATTGACGAGGCTGCCGCCGGCCGCGATTTCGTCGCGCAGGCAGCCGGTGATGCGGTCGAGCAGGCTGTTGATGTCCGTGCGAAAGTTGGCGTTCTTGCGCATTGCACCGAACAGGTGGTCCGCAGTCAGGCGCATGCCAATGTCGTTGGCCAGCAGGTCGCAGTTGGGGCTGGTGCAGGCGGTCGGGACATAGTTGCCGGCGGCGGCGTAAATCTTGCCTTCGGTCAGCATCGACTTGGGGGTGTCGGGGTCGTTCGCGGTATTGGAATCGCCGGTTGCACCGCTCGCGGCATTTGTGCCAGCAAGATAGTGAGTTATCCCCCCCAATGCAGTGGCGACAACGGGGTCGAGATAGTTGATCGCGTTGTAGTTGCCGCCGCACTGGGTGACATCGTCGGTAGCCGATGGGGTGCGGACTTGGCCGGGCAGGGCTGGACCGGGTGCGTAGATGATCGCCACGGGGCGATCATGCGCGCTGGCGAGCGCGCTGTTCAGGGCATTCGTGCTGTTGGCGACGACGATGTCGAGTTGGCCGAGCGTGTCCCAGTTCATGGGTGGCAGAACCGGCGGCGGTGTGGCGCGCTGGATACGACTGTGCAGCGACGAGACAATGAGCCACAGGCATTCGCCATGACCGTCCCTCAGCGGGGCCGTGCCGAGGGTGCGCCAGGGAAAGCGACCGACCACGGTCGGGCCGATCCCATTCACATCGAATACCAGGCCGGTGAAGTTGTTCGCGTCGCAGCCTTCAATCGGGTTGCTCGCGGCGTCGAGGCAAACGGGGTCGAGGTTGTTGTTGCGGCTGCTGCCCAGATCCGGGAGGGGCAGGTAGCCATACATCGCGCGATCGTCTTCGCCGATGCTGTCCGGATCCTTGGCAGATTGCGCATCGCGGTAGTTGAGGGCGTAACCGATGAGGGCGTCACGCGCCAGCGCCAGGGCCTCACTGGTTTTGCGTGCTCGCTGGGCTTCGATCGCCTCGGGGGTCAGGTTGTTGACGATATAGGTCAGCGCGCCCATCACCAGCAGGATCAGAAAAATCAGCAGCGCTGCGCCATCCTGAAATCGCTGCGGGTGCCGTCCTGCCATGGCTGACTTTTACTGCTTGGCCGGACGCTTGACCCGGATCTCGCCGCTCGTCAGCCCGCCGCTTTTTTCGCCCGTTGCCTGGTTGAGGGTTGCCCCCACCTTGAGATCGACGGGAGGTTCCGCCCCGGCTGAAACTGTGGCTCGGCCGGGCTGCCGGCGAGAGGTGGTGGCCGCTACCCCGGAATCGCGCGTGCTTTCCGTCTGCGGCTGGCTGTTGATCCAGACGGTCGATTTGCCGGAAGAACGCACGACGACGCCATCGAGGCGCAAGGTCTCGCCCTCGAGGGTGCGCGATTGCTGGATATTCAATTGGCGCTGACGTTCGAGTGCAGTGCGGAATTCGGGCGTCAGGAACAGGCGGCCCAGCGGCGCGCCGGCCGGATCGGCATTTTCGGCGCGACCGACCGGGCTTTGCATGAGCAGGCTGACGGTCAGCAGGGCGAGTGCAATGCGTGGCGTCATAGCTTTTCCTGCAGGGTAATCCAGTCGACTTCGCACTGCGCCTTGAGTGTCGCAGGCGAGGTCTGTTGCGCCATCGGGGGCAGACGCTCCAGGGTGCATTGGCGGGCACTGACCAGCGCCGTGACGCGGGCGGACAGGTCGGCGAGCAAGCCGAGGAGGTCGTTCTCGTGTAGCAGTGCCATGTCCAGCTTCATCGGGCTGACCAGGAAACTGTAACCCCCGGAGGCCACGGCCTTGGCGTCGAGCGGGCGCTGCGGTGCGATTTCGTAGTCCATGCCGAGCAGCCGCCGTTGTTCCTTGATGCTGCGGAGGGTTTCGACCCAGTCCAGGCGCCGCTCGGGCTGTGACCGTCCGCTCTTGATGATGTCGCGATAACGGTCGATCTTGGCGCGGATCTCCTGTTCGTCCTCCTGCGCACGCGCCAGGCGGTTCCGGCTTTCGGACAGTTGGGCCTGCGCCTGCCGGAGCCCCAGCTCGGCCTGGGTCCGATAGTGAAAGACACCGAAGACCAGTCCTGCGGCCAGCAGGGTCGCCACCAGCAGGAACGCGAGGCTCGCGCCGAGATTGCGCACATTGAGAGCCGATTCGAGACTTGCGTTGTCGGTGGTCATAGTTTGCGCGTGACACGGAAAATGAACTTGGGTGCTTCGGGGATGGCCCGCTCATCGCCACTCTTCAGCGTCTTGCCCGATTGGGTGTCGACCGGCGGCTGCATGACCGTGACGAGCGTATTGGGCGCCTGGCCCAGATGCTTCACGAAATCTGCCACGAGGGAGAGTTGTCCGCGATTGTCGCCGACCATGCTGATCGGCAGGCGGGCAGTGACGGTCCCCTGCGTATAGGGGCCGCTCATCAGGTGGGGGGGCACAGGGACTTGCGGCTGCGCAGGTGCCACACCAGCCGGATTGGCATTGGCGGGGGCGATCTGCTCTGTGATGCCCCATTCGATGCGGTCGATGCTGATCGCCGGGAAGGCGTCGAGCGATTGGCTGATTTGGGTCAGTAACGGTGCAGGGCCTTGCGCGCGCAACGCGACCTGGTCGTAGCGCCCGATCAGCGTCCGCAGGTCGTCGGTACTGAGCGGGATTTTCGGCAGGGCCTGCATCTTGGCCATGTATTGCGCCTGGTTCGCGTCGCTTTGCTGGCGGGCCTGTTCGGCATCACCCTGTAGTTTCAGGATGTCGAGGCCGTGGTTGGCCGAGAACAGCAGGCCACCCACGAGGACGAGGGCCCCGGCGGCTTTCAGGCCGAAACGGGTTTGCCAGAGGCGATAAAAATCGAGCTCCTCGGGCGGGGCGAACTGGTCGGTGGGCGTCTTCTTGACCAGCAGGTGGCAGAACAGCATGTCTGCCTGGGAGTTGGTCAGTGCGACGCGCAGGCCGGCACGGCGGGCCGCTTCGAGCAGGTCGGCGACCTCGAAATGCAGGCTCGAGTTGCTGAGGCAGCGCGCCCGCATGGCGGCCGCCTCGGCAGGGTGCACGAGCACGCGGGTCGTCAGGGGCTTGTCGCGCTGGATCAACCGCTGGCTGGCGAGGTATTGGTGCATCTTGACCGCCTCGCTCGCCGCGGCAATGGCCGAGGTGTCGGCACTGTCGTGAATCAACGGCGTTAGGCGCGAGAAACGCATCTGGCCTGCGTCGAAGAAAGTCTGCCGCAGGCCGGCGCGGGTCAGCGTCAGCAGCAGCAATTGTCCGGCCGGCTTGCCGGGCAAGAGGCTGGCAATGGTTTGCGGCAACGAATAGACGCCGGCCAGGATGGCCTTGCGCGCGCGCAAGGTGGCGATCCACGGTTCGAGGTGCTGAGGTTGCGTCAGGGCCATCAGCAGCATGCGTTCGTCGCGGCGTCCCGATTTCAGTCGTCCCTGCGATACCGCGAGCGAATAGGGGGTGCCATAAAAATGTTGCGCCAGCTTGCGCCGGAGGATGGCTTGCCGGTCCTTGCCGGTGCTGTGGGGAATGTCTTCGGTCTGGAAGGTTTCTTCCGCCGCGTCGGCCAGGACCATGAACAGGCTGCGCCGATGACTGGCCAGATAGTCGCCGAATGCCGCCAGGCCGGCTTCATCGCCGGCGAAGCTGGCTTCGTGCAGCACGGCACCGCTGTGCACGCGGTAAGCGGTCAGGCGCGAGTTGTCGAAGAAAAGCACGCGGCGCTGTGGCATGGCTGTCAGATCTTCAGTTTGGAAATGGTGTCGTAAATCGGTCCGAGTACCGCCAGCATGACCCAGCCAAGGATGAAGCCGACGATTATCGTCATGGCCGGTTCGATCATGGACTGCACCCGGGCGATCGATTCGCGCACGTCCCGGTTGTAGAAATAGCTGACGTTCGTCAGGGCGGTATCGAGCGAACCCGTGTTTTCGCCGACGCGCAACATGCGGATGACGAGCGGCGGGAACAGGCCGACGTTCTGGAAGGCCACCGTGATGTTCTGGCCGTCACCGATCATTTCCTCGACGCGCTGCAGGCCCTGCCGGATCACCGAGTTCCCGACGACGCTCTGGGTGGTACGGATCGAGTCGAGGACCGAAATGCCTGACGCATACATCATGGCGAACACGCCGGCGAAGCGCGAGAGGATGATCTTTTTGAGGATTTCGCCGACCCAGGGCAGGGCCAGTTTGGCGGCATCGAAGCGCTGGCGGGCCTGCGGGTTTGTACGCACGGCCATGGCGATGCCGGCCGCCAGCAGGATGGGCAAGGCGATCACGATGTACCAGTAATTGACGAAGAAGTTCGAGGTGGCGATGAGTATCTGGGTATGCAGCGGCAGTTCCTGTCCCATGTTCTTGAGGAAGGAAACCATCTTGGGCACGAGGTACAGCATCATGAACAGCGTGACCAGCACCACCACCACGCCAAGGAACGCGGGGTACATCACGAGCTTCTTGGTTTGTGCCGCCAGTTCGTCCTGCCACTTGAGCGATTCGGTCAGATTCTGCAGGACATGCGGGAGGTTGCCGGTTTCCTCGCCGGCCTGGATCAGGCTGACGAACACGCCGTCGAAAACCTGCGGGTGGCTGGCCAGCGCCTGCGAGAGCGTCTTGCCGCCTTCCACGCTTTCGATCAGGTCGGCCATCACCTCGCGGAAGCGCGGGTTTTCAAGGCTGTCGCGCAGGTCGGTCAGGCTCTCGATGATCGGCACGCCGGCCCGGGCCAGTTGGTCGAGATGGAAGCAGAAGGCAATCAGTTCGCGCCGCCCGATCTTGCTGCCGCCGAAACTGCCCTGCTTGACCTGCTCGCCATTGATCAGGTCGAGGTCCATGCGGCGCAGGCGCATTTCGAGGTCGACCAGGTTGAGCGCATCCATGCGGCCATGGACGATCTTGCCGTCCGTGTCCATCGCCTTGTAGCCGTGGAGTGGCATCTTGTTTTACATCCGCTCGGTCATGTCGATCACGCGCATGACTTCCTCGAGCGCGGTAACGCCTTCGAGGACGCGCCGCACGCCATCATCGGCGAGGGTGCGGAAGCCCTTCGTTGCAGCGGCCATGCGGATCTCCCGGTGCGTGGCGCGACGCACGATCAGGTCGTCGATGTCGTCGTCCATGCGGAGGATTTCCATGATTGCGATGCGGCCGCGATAGCCCTGGTAGTCGCACAATTGGCAGCCCGAAGCGCGATAGAGCACCGGCGCCTGCCGGTGCGGTTCCATGCCCAGGATGCGCAGTTCTTCCCGGCCCGGGGTAAAGGGCTTGCGGCAATGGGGACACAGCTTGCGCACCAGCCGCTGGGCGATGACGCCGATGATGTTGCCGGCCATGATGTCCGGCAGCACGCCGATGTCGAGCAGGCGCGGGATCGCGCCGAGTGCCGAGTTGGTGTGCAGGGTCGAATACACCTGATGGCCGGTCATTGCCGCGCGGAAGGCCATTTCGGCGGTTTCGGCGTCGCGGATCTCGCCGACGAGGATGACGTCCGGATCCTGGCGCATCATCGAGCGGATGCCGTTGGCGAAGTCGAGCTTGGCGGCCTCGGCCACCGAGGTCTGGCGGATCATCGCCATCGGATACTCGACCGGATCCTCGAGGGTCATGATGTTGATGCCTTCCTCGTTGATGTGGCTGAGCATCGAGTAGAGGGTGGTCGTCTTGCCGCTGCCGGTCGGGCCGGTAACGAGGATGATGCCCTCCGGACGCACCATCATGCGGCGCAATTGTTCCATCTGCCCATCGTCGAGTCCCACCCGGTCGAGGGGCACGATGCCCTTGTGACGGTCAAGGATGCGCAGCACCATGTTTTCGCCATGGATGGTCGGCTGGGCGGCGCAGCGGAAGTCGACCTCGCGGCCGCCAATTGCCATGGAGATGCGTCCATCCTGCGGGGCGCGCATTTCGGCGATGTTCATGCCGCTCATGACCTTGAGCCGGACGGCCATCGCGGCCCAGTAGGATTTATGCAGCGCCCGAATCTGGCGCAGGATGCCGTCGATCCGGTAGCGGATGCGCAGGAAGCTGGCTTCCGGCTCGAAGTGGATGTCGGAGGCTTCCCGCTTGACCGCGTCGGTCAGTAGCGCATCGATCAGGCGGACGACCGGCTGGCTGTATTCGTCGGACGAAGCGGCCAGGCTGCGGAAATCGATTTCACCGGTTTCGATCTCATGCAGGATGCCGTCGATCGAAAGTTCGTAACCGTAGTGCTGGTCGATGGCGCGCGCGATTTCGGATTCGCCCGCCAGCACGGTGTCGATCAGGAGGTCCGGGGAGACCAGGGCGCGCAGCTTGTCGAGCGCCACGATGTCGTTGTGGTCAGCGATCGCGACCGTCAGGCGGCGCAGTTCCGCGGCGTAGTCGAGGGGAAGCAGATGGTGCCGCTTGGCGACATCCTTGGGAATGAGTTGGAGCGCGGCCGGATCGACCGTGGCGCGGCTGAGATCGATCGACTTCTGGCCGAGCGACTCGCCCAGGGCGTCGCGCAGCGTTGCCTCCGACACGAAGCCCAGGCTGACCAGCAGCTTGCCGACCGGCAGGTTCGACTTCATCTGCTCCAGCAGCGCGATGCGCAACTGATCCTCGCTGATGACGCCGCGGGCGATCAGAACCTGTCCGATGGGCTGGCGATTGGGGTTGGCGTTCATCCCTGGACGTTATCTTGGTTCGTGGGCGATACGGTTGACAATGATCACTTCGGTTCCGATTGCAGCGTCTTCATGCGTTCCTCGACCCGCGCAGCATCAAAAGAGGCACGCTGGGTCCTGGCGGCAGCCAGTGCCCGCGCGTAGTACTGTGCGGCCAAACGGGCCTGATGCAGGTGATCGAGGCTGATGGCGAGGTTGTATAGAAAGTCAGGATTCGCCGGGTCCGCGACATGGGCCTTGAAAAAAGATTGCTGGGCTTCGGACCAGCGGGATTCGGCCATGTAGAGGTTGCCGAGCGAGAAATTCAGGTGGGGCGATTCGGGTTGTTCCGACAGCAGGCCCTTGAGCTGGCTTTCCGTCTGGCGCACATCACGCGGGACATTGATGGACGCGAGGCCCGCATTCGCGACCGCATCCTTCGGGTCGACTTCGAGCACGCGCCGATAGATCAGGGAGGCCTGTTCGGGTCGGCCTTCCTGCAAGGCGAGGGCCGCCAGTCCATGCAGGGCATTGATGTTGCGGGAATCGCTCTGCAGGGTTTTCATCCAGATCGAGCGGGCCTGTTCGTTGTCGCCGCGCGTAAACGCGGCATGCGCGGACTCCATCGAACCATCGGTTTTCCTGGCCTTGGTGCTGAAGTG
>CAZTWA010000064.1:10494-12472 GCA_964617225.1 uncultured Methyloversatilis sp. | reverse complement strand
AAAGATCTATTGCCGCAAGTCGAGTCAAATTTGATGCTGAACGGCTGGGCGACGACCCACCACGATCCTTACGACCAGCGTTACTACCGTCGCTGGATGCATGAACTGCCTCCCTTTCAGCATATTCACCGCCTAACGGTACTCGATGTGCATCATGGCATTTTGCCAGACACGGCAAGGTTGAGACCCGATTCCGGCAAGTTACAGAAAGCGGCAATTCAATCATCAAAGGAAGCGCGCGTCCGCGTACTCGCGCCCGCTGACATGATTTTGCACAGCATGACTCACTTGTTTCACAACGAGGAACTCAGCCACGGATTGAGGGACATTTCTGACTTGGATCTGCTCTTGCGCCATTTTGGGCAGGATGCTGATTTCTGGGATGGATTATTGTGTCGCGCTCAATTACTTGGCTTGACTCGGCCACTGTATTACGGGCTCAGATACACAAGCAAATTGCTTGGCACGCCTGTCCCAGAAAAGGTTCTGGAACAATCAAGGCAATGGGAACCAACTCCATTGTTGCGTTGGTTGATGGACAGCTTATGGATGCGTGCATTGCGGCCTCATCACGCATCAGTAGCCGATATTGTTACGCCGACCGCCTTGTTTCTGCTCTATGTTCGCGCCCACTGGCTGCGTATGCCGCCACTTTTGTTGCTCTATCACTTGAGTGTCAAGGCAATCCGCAGAAAATCGGAAAAGGAATAGCAGCGATCAGAAACCCTATTTTGCGTTTGCCAATAGGGCTTCTAAATACTTCGACGGGATCGCATAACTGATCCCCGATGGCTTTTCCAGCACGGCTTCCTTGGTCGATTTGACGAAGACCATGTTGATGACGCCGAGTACTTCGCCGCTGTCCGGATTGAAGAGGGGACCGCCGCTGTTGCCGGGGTAGGCAGTGCCATCGAGCTGAAAGATCGGGAATGCCCCGCTACGCAGACGACGGATCGACTTGTTCTTCAGGTCCTGTGAATTGCCAATTGGAATGGCGATCGGCGTGATTGACGAGATCATGCCGCGGTGCGTGACCGGCGAAAAGCCGAGCGCACCACCGATCGGGAAACCGCTGAAGGCCACCGATTGGCCTTCGCGCACCGCATCCGAAGCGCCGAGCGTCAAGGCCGGCAGGGCGGGGCCACTGATGCGCAGGACTGCGAGATCATGTTCGACATCGCGCGTTATCAGGTGGGCGGGGTAGGGGCGGGTTTGTTCGCCCTGGCGGGCGAGAACCATCAGCGTGTCCTGCCCGGGCTCCGAACCGGGTGCATCGGGTACGACATGGGCGTTGGTGGCGACCAATTGGCCGTCGCCGACCACGAATCCCGTCCCGCGCATCGCGAAGGCAGGGCTTTTCAGCTTGTTGAAGGTGCCGACGACGACGAGGGATGGCTTGATGCGGGCAATCGTGTCGGCGAGGTCGGCGCAGGCAGGGAAAGCCGGTAACAGTAGGGCAAGCAGGCAGAGCAGGGTGCGTAGTGTTCTCGGCCCGTGCCGCAGGATCATGACTTGATCCGGGCCTTGCGTTGCAGGATTCTCGGGAGGTCCGGCGATGGGGCGGTCACCCCTTCGTCGTAGGGATGCTCATGCCGCCGGAAGACTTCAAGGATGCGCTGGACGTAGCCGCGCGTTTCCGCATAGGGTGGGATGCCGAGGTAGCGATTGACCGCGCCTTCGCCGGCATTGTAGGCGGCGGCGGCCAGCGCGACATCACCCCGAAAGTAGGCGAGTAGCCAGCGTAGGTAGGAGAGGCCGCCGCGCACGTTCTGTTCGGGGTCGAAGGGCTTCTTCACGTTGAAGCGCTCGGCGGTTTCCGGAATCAGCTGCATCAATCCCTGCGCGTTCTTGTTCGAAACGGCATTCGGATTGAGATTGGATTCGGTGCGGGCCACGGCAAGCGCCAGCCGGGGTTCAATGCCGTATTCCGGGGCGAGGCGGCGTACCAGTTCGGCGAGCTGGCGCTGCTTCTCGTTGC
>CAZTWA010000064.1:6781-10394 GCA_964617225.1 uncultured Methyloversatilis sp. | reverse complement strand
GCGCAGTTGTTCCGGTCCCAGCTCCACCGCGGCGAAAGTCAGCGCTGGCAGGACGGCACATGACATGCCGAACATCAGCACAGCGACCACATTGCGGGGGGCGCGGGTATGACGAGGCACGGTCACAGACCCTTCATCAGTTCCGTCACTTCGGCCTGCGCCGGGAACTTGTCACCGAGCTTGGCCAGGGTATCCAGTTCCTGCTTCGCTTCGGCCTTTTTGCCAGCCTTGATCAGGGTCTTTGCGAGGTTGAGCCGGATGGCGTCCGCCTGCGGCATCAGTTGCAGTGCCTTGTTGAGCAATTCGAGGCCGCGCTCGGTGCTGCCTTGGGCAACGAGTAGCATGCCCAGCGTGTCCATGATGGCGGGCTGGTTGGGCGCGAGCTTGTTGGCCTGCTCGGCGTATCCCAACGCCTTGGGATCCTTCATCTGGCCCAGCGACCAGGCGAGGTTGTTCAGCACGGCCGGATTGTTCGGCTGCACGGCGAGCAGGGCGCGGTAGTGCGTCGCCGCCGCGCCATAGTCCTTGCGCTTGTTGGCCGTGTCGGCGAGGAAGAGGCGGAAGGCGTTGTCCTTGGCGTGCGACTTGATCCATGAGTCGGCGAAGCTGGACGCTTCTCCCGCCTTGCCATCGAGCAGCAATGCCGTGTAGAGACGCTCGGCCAGGTCGGTGGTCGGGGCAACTTTCAGGCCGGCACGATACGCAGCAGCGGCTTGTCCCCACGCCTTGTTGATGACATGGATGTCGCCTTCGAGCACATGGCCAGCATTCAGCTTCGGCTGCTGCTTCTGGATGTCGCGCGCTTTCGCCAGTGCAGCGTCGAACTTCTTGTCGTCGACGTCGAGCATGATCAGCGCGCGCTGCATCGGCAGCGAGTCGGGTTGCAGCGCGAGGCCCTTGTTCAGGCTGTTGCGTGCGCCTTCCTTGTTCTTCGCGGCGACCTGAACCTCGGCCATGCGCAGATAAGGATGCGCTGCCGTGGGCAGCAGGTTGGATAGTTTTCCATAGGTCGCCAAGGCCTGGTTGGTGTCGCCATTCAGCTGATAAACCTGGCCGGCGACGTCGAGAATCTCGGGGCGGTCGGGAATCGCGGCGAGGGCTTCCTGTACGGCGGTCAGCGCCTTCTTGTTGTCCTTGTTGCGGACATGCAGGCCGATGAGGGCAAGGCGCGGTGCCGCTTCAGCAGGTGCGGCGGCGATGGCCTTGCCGATCTGAGCGGCCACGTCTTCCGGCTTCGCCCCGGTGCGGGCTTGCAATTCGGCCAGGGCCAGCAGGGCCTGCACGTTCTTCGGCTCCTTGGCCAGTACCGATTCGAAACGCTGGCGTGCCTGATCGGGTTTCTTGGCGATCAGGTCCATCTGCGCCAGCGCAGTTGCCGCGGGCAGGTAGGCGGGATTGATGCTTAGTGCCTTTTCGAAGCTCTTGCGCGCGCCTTCGCCGTCGCCCTTGCCGAGCAGCGCGCCGCCGCGCAAGTTATGCACGACCGGATTGTCCGGCTGCTTCTTCTCGAAGTTGGCGATCGCCTTGAGTGCCTTGTCGAACTGTTTCTGCCGGATGCTGGTGGCGATGAGCGCCATGTCGGCCGATACGCCCTTGTCCTCGGAGGCGATCTCCTCCAGATCGGAGAATGCTTCTTCGGCATGGCCGGTGCGCATGCGTGCCAGGGCCAGCGCGGTCTGGGTCTGCTTGTTCTGCGGGTCGGCCTTCGCGGCACGCTGGAAGTAGTCTTCCGCGGTTTTGGCATCGCCGCTTTGCAAGTAGGCATTGCCGGCCAACGGCAACCAGGCCGTGCGGGTTTCACTGCCATGCAGCACGGGTTGCAGGGCTTCCAGCGCCTTGGTCGGCTGGCCGCTGCGCAGATAGGACATCACCAGCGTACGCCGACCGAAGTCGAGTCCGGGCGCCGTCTGCAGTGCCTTGCGCAGATAGTCCTGTGCCTGGATGTCCGAACGACTTTCGTAGGCGATCAGACCGGCCAGTTGCAGTCCCTGGGCGTTTTCGGGCTGGACTTTCAGGAGATTTTCGACGGCTGCACGCGCGGCCGGAATGTCCTTGCGTCCGTAGGCGGTCAGGCCCAGCATGTAGTAGGTGAGGGGGTGCTTGCTGGCCACCTTCTGCATGGCGTCGAGCTGCTTGGTGGCGAGCTCGGGCTTGCGTTCGCGCAGGTGGATCATGATCAGCGCAGCGTGGGCGGTGAGGGCCTGCGGCCGGATCTCGATACCCTTCTCGTAGGCGGCGATGGCCTCGGCGGTTTTGCCTTCCGCGCGCAACAGGTCAGCCTTGAAGAGCCAGGCATTCGCATTCTGCGGCGACTTGGCGATAACGTCATCGATCATCGCGCGTGCGCCGGCGACGTCGTTAGACGCCACCTTGATGCGTGCGAGACCGAGCAGGGCCGGTGCGAAATCACTCTTCGCGGCGATGGCTTCCTCGTATGTACTGCGCGCTGCATCCAGCTTGCCTTGCATGGCGAGGCTCTGCGCGATCGTCGTCTTGAGGTCGGCCAGCCCTTCGGGCGAACTCACCGGCGTCTTGGCCAGTTCGTCGAGCTTCTTGAGTTGGCCCTGCGCAAGCAGGGCGCGCGCCAGAACCGGGTTGATCTGGTCGGCGGGGAATTTGAGTTCGATGGCCTTGCGCAACTCCACTTCTGCGGCGGCGGGGTCGCCGCTGTCGAGCAGGGCGCGTCCGAGCAGGAAGCGCGCTTCGCCGGAATTGGGGTTCTTCGCCAGCGCGTTCTTGAGCTGGATCGTGGCTGCCGCATGGTCATTCTTGGCCAGGTAATCCTTGGCCGACGTCAGCATTTCGTCGGGCGAGTTGCCGCAGCCGCCGATCAGCAGGGCGGCGGCGAGAGTGGCGATTCCGATCATTCGATGTGACTTGTTGGGCGTCATGGCATTCATTGGGCAGAGGGAGGAAGGATGACGGACAGCTAGGACTTGAGCCCGAACTTGTGCATCAAATCATACAGAGTTGGGCGGCTCACACCAAGCATTTCTGCCGCGCGTACGACATTGCCATTGCTGCGCCCGAGTGCCGCGACGATGGCCTTGCGCTCCGCATCTTCACGCACCGTGCGCAGATCCAGCGAGATGGCTTCGGCAGCATCAGGCACGTCGAGCCCGATGTCGGCGGTGGTCAATTGCGAGCCATCGGCCATGATGACCGCGCGCTTGATGCAGTTTTCCAGTTCGCGCACGTTGCCCGGCCAGGCATAGGCGGAGATCGTGCCGAGTGCATCCTCGCCGAGCGTCAGCGTGCATTTCTGCTCGTCGGCAAAGCGCTTGGCGAAGGCATGGGCGAGCAAGGCCGCGTCGCCGGCCCGTTCGCGCAAAGGCGGGATCGTGATGACGATCTCGGCGAGACGGTAATACAGGTCTTCGCGGAAACGCCCTTCACGGATCAGCGCTTTCAAATCCTGGTGCGTTGCGCAGACGATGCGGACATCGACGGGAATCTCCTGGCGTCCGCCCACACGCTCGATTACGCGCTCCTGCAGGAAGCGGAGCAGCTTGGCCTGCAGGGACATGGGCAGGTCGCCGATTTCGTCGAGCATCAGCGTGCCGCCATTGGCGGTTTCGATCTTGCCCAGCGTCGTCTTGGCTGCGCCGGTGAA
>CAZTWA010000064.1:0-6681 GCA_964617225.1 uncultured Methyloversatilis sp. | reverse complement strand
CGGTTTTCCTGCTGCAGTTCGTGCAGGCGGAAGGCGCGATCGATCGTCAGCCCGAGGATCTCCGGCTCGAAGGGTTTGGCGAAGAAATCGTAGGCGCCAAGCCCGATGGCGCGCAGCGCATTGGTCTGGTCGTTCTGGCCGGTCAGCACGACAACCTTGGTGTCCGGCGCCAGAGCCAGCAATTGTTCGAGCAGGCGAAAGCCCTCCGATACCGAATCGGCATCGGGCGGCAGGCCGAGATCCATGGTGACGACCGCGGGCGCGTGGCGGCGCACCTGGTTCAGGGCGCTCTCACGATCATCGGCGACGACGACTTCATACTGGTCGAAGGACCAGCGAATCTGTTTTTGCAGGGCAGGATCGTCTTCGACAATCAACAGGGTGCGGGATTTTCCCGATGTCATGAATTCTCCAATTGCTTCAGGTCAGACGATTTTGAAACCTCGATCAGCGGCAATTTGACAAAGAACCGGGTTCCAGCATTTTCGTTGCTTTCCACGCGGATGTCACCCCCGAGTTCCTGCACGTACTGGCGGCTTTCGTACGCGCCGATTCCCATGCCGGCCTGCTTGGTGGTCTGAAAGGGTTTGAACAGGCGTTCGCGCACGAATTCAGCCGACATGCCGCGTCCGGTATCGCCGACTTCCACGGCTGCCATGCCGCCGTCACGGCCAATGCGGATCCAGACCTTGCCCTCGGGCGGCGTGGCCTCGATGGCGTTCTGCACGAGGTGGCCGATGACGCGCTCGATGCGTTCTTCCTGGCCGCGGGCGGTCACTTCCACTTGCAGGTCGAGGTCGACCGCGGGTTTCTGGTGCGCCTTCGCCTGCTGGATCCGGCGGGCGATGGCAGCGAGGTTTGCGCCGAAGCTGCCATCCACGGGGCTGGCGCCTTCACGCAATTGCAGCATCAACTGTTTCATGCGGTCGACCGAGTGGCTGACTGTCAGCAGCATGTCGCGCTGGAATTCCGGATTGTCGGCGTGGCGCTCGGCATTGCGGACCATCAGGGATAGTTGGGTGACGATGTTTTTCAGGTCATGGACGACGAAAGCCGACATGCGGTTGAACGAATCGAATTTGCGTGCCTCGAGCAGGGCCTCGGTCGCCTGGATGCGCGCCAGGAAACTGGCGGCCTGTTGGCCGGCGGTACGCAGGAGGTCGTTGACTTCCCAGTTGATGTCGATTGGCGCGCGCGATGTGGCGAGAAGGACGAACCCCACAGTGCCGGTCGATAAACTGAGCGGTACGACCAGCCAGGCGTTGGGTGTATCGATGAGCCATTCCGGGAGCGTCAGTCCCTGATAGCGCCCGGGGCGATGACGGTACTCTTCGAGGTTGATCACCCAGCCGCTCGCATTCAGGAAGCTGATCAGGGAACTGTCGGCACTCTCCTTGATATCGCTGGCGGGCATGTTCCACCGCGCGATCTGATGGAAGCGCTGGCCGTCGGTTTCGCGCATCCACAATGTGCCCGCCGGGCTCTCGACCATGTCGGCCAGGCCCCGGATGACCTGTTGGCCGACCTGCTGGGCGCTATCGCCGGATGCGAGCGTATTGGTGAATTTCAGCCACTCCTCGCGGTAATCGTAGCGATAGCGGAAGAAGTGCTTGCCGACCAGCACCTTGAGCCGTGCCCGCATGGTGCCGGAGAACATGAAGACCATCATCAACAGCAAGGCGGCGAACAGGATCGCAACCTGCAGGGCGCCGCCCCAGCTGCCGCCCAGATAGCGTACGTAATAGCCGGCGGCAGAGGCGATCAGCAGGTAGGTACCGGCCACGGCGAGGGACGTGGTCTGGAAAACGGCAGTCTGCGATACGGAAACGCGCAGCTTGCGCGCGCGGGTGCGGTAGATGGTCAGGATGATCAGGGGCAGCACGAAAGCATAGGCAATGCCGCGTACCGTGAAGCTGTCGGTGTCGACCTGATTGAACAGCAGGGTGATCGAGTGGTAATACAGGTCGAAGCCGAATACCGCGGCCAGGCCAATGCCCATCGGCTTGATGTTCCAGCGTGAATCGCTGGAGGTGTTGCGGAACAGCTGTTCGATGAGCACCAGCCCGAAGATGGTTTGGGCCAGCGCGACGTACTGGCTGAAGCGCACGAGGACGACGGGGTCCGCCGATGTCGCTGCCAGGAGGACCTGGAGCGTCAGCGCGAGGGCAATGATGCCGGTTGCGACGAAGCCGGGCCATTTCGGCAGGGCCGATGTGCTGCGTGCAGGCTGTACCACAGCGGTTCGCAGCAGCAGGATGAAAAAGGCGAACCAGGCGCCGTAACGCAGGCTGTCGAATATCGCATAGGCAATCGCATTGAACCCGGCGGGCCGCAATGCGAGCATGAAACCTTCGGCGGCCCACAGGCAGGTTGCCGCCATGGCGAAAATGAGGGTGAGGTCGACCGGGTCGCGCAATTTGTCGCGACGCCAGCGTACCAGGTGGATCGCGAAGCCCAGGTAGCAAATGGCCGCGATGCCGTAGCTCCAGAGGGGGGCGGTGGACAGAGTGGTTTCCATCGTTCAGTGCGGTTGGCCGATGGTCCAATTGTCCAACAATTCGGCGTCGCTCCGGTATTGCGGTGATCGGGAAAGCCAGGCTTTCACCCGCGGCAGCGCATGCTGGTAGCCCGCTTCGACGATCTCCGCCATGCTGCCCCAGTCCAGGAAGTCAAATTTGCCGAGTGGCGGATTCAGGTAGAGATCGGCGAGCTTGCGGGCGCGCTGGGTTTCCTTGCGGCTGGCCATGGTCGTGACCTGCATGATGACGCGCGACAATGTCGGCGCCTCGACGGTCACCCTTCCCGGCAAGAGCCGGCTTTTGAGATATTCCAGCGTGCTCGGGATGGCCGTGAGGTCGGTTCCCGGCAGGGCATCGATCGACAGGTCGACTGCGATGATCGGACCGCGCATGCGTTCGCGCATGATGTCGATCGGGAGGTTGTTCAGCACGCCGCCATCGACCAGCAGATGCCCATTTTCGAGTGCCGGGGGCAGGATCGCGGGAAGCGATACGCTGGCGCGGATGGCCTGCCACAAGGGGCCGCGATCGTGGACGCGGACTTCGTTGGCGGAAAGATCGCTGGAAACGGCGAAGAAGGGTAGCCAAAGGTCTTCGATGTCCATCGGCAGGTGACTGCGGAGCACCTCGTTGAGATGCTCGCCGCGGACGAGCGACATGATGGGGAGCGTGTAATCACCGAGGGGATCCTCGCAGGTGAATGCCACACGATGTTCCGCATAGCTTGCTGCATCGCTCATGCCGCGCGCAAGGCCGGTCGTCGCTAGCGCGCCAAAGCTGGCACCACCGACGGCATCGACGGCGATGCCGGCTTCATGGAGCGCGCGAATGACACCCAAGTGCGCGAATCCCCGGGCGCCGCCGCCCGCGAGGACCAGGGCCACCGCGTTGCCCGAGAGAGAACGCGCAACGCGCGCCAGGTCGGGATCATGACGCATCCGGACATGATGATGCCGTGTGACGCGCCGGACGCGGAGCCAGTCGCACGTGCGATTCGGCGGCTTATCCGCCGGATGCGAAAGGACAAGTTCGATTTCAGCGTGGTGGGCGCTTGCGCCGGTCTGCGTGAAAAGCCACCCTTCGATTTCCGTCAGCGCGGCATCCTGCGTGGCATCGGCCAGCAGCACGATCTTGTCGGCATAACCCTGGCTCACGCGGTTCCAAGAACTCGGATCGGGGTCGGCTTCCAACAGGAGGAAATCGTAGGCGTTTTCACAGGCATCGAGAGGGCGTCCATAAGTTTCCACGTCTTGGCTGTCGAACCGTTGCCGAGCGGTTTGGGCATCAAGGTGAAGCACGGAGCCGAAGCGCAGCATGTGGCGACCCAGTGTCTGACAGAAGGATCGCGCGTCCAGACCCCGGTGGAGCGGAACGATCATCAAGGTCCGTGCGCCGGTCCGGCGCGATATGTGGCCGCTGTTGCCCGTCAGGCGCGCGATGATCATCCGGGCGATGTTCGAAAAGACGTGGGGTTGTCGGGCGATCAGTGCGTCGATGTCCGCGCGGGACAGGGCTCCAAGTGTCGCATCGCGCACTGCCGTGATGGTCGCGGCCCGGCCAGAGCCGGAGAGCAGGGCAATTTCGCCGACGACGTCGCCCGGCTGCGGGAAGGCGACAACGCGCTCGCCGCCTTCCTGGTCCGCGACGCGTACCTGAAGCCTGCCGGTCAGCACGACATGCAGGCAATCGCCGGATTCGCCTTGGCGATAAAGCGTCTCACCCACCCGGATGCGAATCAACGCGGTGCGGGCGAGGAGGGCTGAGAGGTCGCTTTCATCGAGCGTTCCGCAGAGCCGGGTCAACGCCTCCTTCATCAGGTCGGCATGGCTGCCAGGTCCTTCGCCCAGCGCGGCGTGCATTTCGCTCATGGTTCCTGCCTCGACAGAAACAGATAGGCAGCCGATGGAATTTCGCTGGTATCAACCAGAGTAAAGCCTGTCGGGTTGGCGAGTTTTTCGTAGGCCACAGACGAAACGATGATGCGGGCCGCGGGGTGTGCGCTCAGGAGCTTGGAAAGGGCATGCAGTTGCCGCACGGGCTCGCCGGTGATATCGAGGTTCAATCGTGTCGGCTGGACCAAGCCCAGTGTGACTGCACCCTGGTGAATGACACCGCGACAGGTCAGGCGGCCTTTGTCGGGCTGCTTCAATCCTGCATGGTCGGCAAAGAAGGCGTCGATTTCCCGCAGGGCGGTGACCGCTTTTTCAGGGTTTTGTATTCCCCGGCCGAGTGCTATGGCCTGGTGTCCCCATGTCTTGATCAACTCGATGCCGTGCCGTGCCAGGATTCGTTCACCGACCGGGAATGCTTCCTTCAATTCATCGTGACTTGCGGCGAGCCCATCTTCATGGCCGAATTCCAGGAACAGCAGGGTGGCGTGCTGCAAGGTCTCGTTTTCAATCGTTCCGGTGTCCATCAGGCGCTGTGCCACGCTGGCGGGCAGGATGGCGAGCAGAGCCTGCTCCGCTGTCGTTTTCGCGGTGATGGCGCTGTCGGTCTGCGCTTGCAAGGAAACTTGCTGCAACCGGAGTTCGCTGACGAGTCGGTGGATGATGCGTGCGACGATGATGAAATGGCCCACCAGGATGATGCCGGCCACCCATTGCGTGGCATTGCATGTGCCGCCGAGTGCGGTCGGAGACAAGGGTAGCGTCGTGCCGGCGATGAGTGCGCCTGCGAACAGGAACGTGATGCCAAAGGCGAGCAGGCTGGCGCCGCCGATGACCAGCCAGTTGAACAGGTTGGTCAGGAGCAACACCGCGCTCGGAAACAAGGCAAAATCGAGCGCCCCGATCACGGTGCCGACGAATAGTCCGTCGAGCATGAACAGGAGGTGTCCGCGCCGGCGACTGATGTCGAACCGGCCCAGGAGGAGTTGGCCGACGTGCGGATACAGCAGTCCGACGATCAGTATCCAGAGATGGTCCCCTGGCACGCCGCGACACAGAGCGTCGTTGAGCGCCAACATGGCCAGCGTCGTGATGGAAAAAATCACGCGCACGACATAGACCCGGCTTTCAAGTGTCGTATGCTGGCGCGCCGGATTTCCCGAGGTCATCGTTCGGGTGAGCGAGGCAGGCTGTTGAACTTCAGGCATGCTTTTCTGTTGTTTTCCCGTGACGGATTTCGAGGTCATTCAACCTGAAATGGCAGATTGCTTTGCAGGTTGCAAAAGGCTGTCGGAAAATGATTTGGAAGCGGAAATTCAAGTGATTATGTTATGCTTTTAAAGTATATTCAGATTTTGCCGTAAGTACACCCTTGTGTGGGCTTTCGTTCTGAAATATTTGTTTTCCTGTCAAGGACTTGAGGAGATAGGTCATGCTTGGAAATAGTCAAAATGGATGGCGGTTCGGGTCGGCCATGTTGCGTGTGCTTCTCGTCGCCCTGATGGGTGTGCTGGTGGTTGGCTGTGCATCGAACCGTTATCCGCCCGCGCCAACCGCGGCGGCTTCGGACGATTACAACTACCATATTGGACCGGGTGATACCGTCAATATCGTGGTTTGGCGCAACCCCGAGCTCTCGATGTCGGTCCCGGTGCGTCCCGACGGCAAGCTCGCCTCGCCCCTGATCGAGGACCTGCCCGCCCTCGGCAAGAACCCGACGGAACTGGCGCGCGATATCGATAAGGCGCTGTCCAAGTTCATCCGCGACCCGGTCGTGACGGTCATCGTGACCGGTTTTGTTGGCCCCTACAGCGAACAGATTCGCGTGGTCGGCGAGGCCGCCAAGCCGCAGGTATTGCCCTACAAGCAGAAAATGACGCTGCTCGATGTCATGATCGCAGTCGGTGGCATGACCGATTTCGCGGACGGCAATGGGGCCTCGATTCTCCGCGCGTCGGATGGCAGCAAGCAATATGGCGTGCGCATCAAGGATCTCGTCAAACGTGGCGACGTCTCGGCGAACGTCGAAATGAAGCCGGGCGATGTCCTGATCATCCCGCGCAGCTGGTTCTGATCTGAATCGGACTGAGTTAACGGTACTAATTAATGGAAGAACTGCTTCGTCAAGCCCGGCTCGTGATGCGCGGCATGTGGCTGCATCACTGGCTGGGCTTGCTGCTGGCTTGGGGGATTGGGTTGGCGGCAGGCATCACTGTCTTCGTCATGCCTGACAAGTACGAGGCCTCGGCACGGGTCTTCGTCGATACGGATTC
>CAZTWA010000063.1:9526-12603 GCA_964617225.1 uncultured Methyloversatilis sp. | reverse complement strand
TCGGTGTTCAGTTGGTCGGCGGCATCCCAGCGGGTAAATTTCTCGGCCATGTTCACTCCTTCCAGTCTTTCGCAATCCTGATGGCGGTCTTGATATCCGCCGCCTGCGTACTCTTGTCACCCCCCGCAAGCAGCACCATCAGTACGTTGCCTTTCAGCATGAAGTAGATGCGGTAGCCCGGTCCATGGTCGATGCGCAACTCCGAAACGCCTTCACGCACCGGTTTCACATCCCCGAAATTACCGGTCACCTCCAGGCGGCGAATCCGGGCATTGATGCGTGCCTTGGCCTGACGGTCCTTGAGCTTGTCGAACCAGCGGGCGTAAGTTTCGCTTTGGATGACCTCAAGCATGACCATAGTGTAATCCATGGATTACACACATGCAAGCGCCGCATATGACGCTTCGTGACGGTCTCAAAAGTCAGCTTCCGCGAGACGGCACCTGGATCTGTTGAGCGCTTTCCGCTTGCTTACGACGACATTCCAGCTAGCATAGCGTCATGAGCGACAACATCATCTCCTACATCGAAATGTGCCGCCGCGAAGGTGCGAGCCTCCAGCAAGGCATGAACTTCGGACTTGGTGGCAACCACTCCGTAATCTTGATGTCGGTTCGACCCAATGCGCCCTACCGAGATCGTCTTGAAGACTCAGGCACCACGCTTGTCTACGAAGGACATGACATGCCTAAAGGGGCATCATGCCCGAATCCGAAAGCTGTCGATCAACCGCTTTCGTATCCGTCTGGCGGGCCAACGCAGAACGGAAAGTTTCACGCCGCCGCACAAACCGCGAAGTCAGGGCACAGAATGCCGGAACGCGTCCGCGTCTATGAAAAGATAAAGCCAGGTATCTGGTCATATAACGGTGTATTCCATCTCGTCGATTCCTGGCTTGAGCGAGATGAGTTTCGAGTAGTTTGCAAATTCAAACTCGTCGCCGTGCAAGGTGAGGAAGATTTCGCTCAGCCTGTTCATGTGAATGCCGAGCGCCGCAGACTGATCCCCACGGCCGTTAAGCTGGAAGTCTGGAAACGCGATGGTGGAAAGTGTTCGGTCTGTGGTGCAACGGATGAACTGCACTTCGACCACATCCTTCCATTTGCCAAGGGCGGAACGTCGCTCACCGCAGCAAACGTTCAGTTGCTGTGCGCACGCCACAATCTTGCCAAGAGCGACCGCATTGAGTGACCGGGTGATCTATGACTAACTCCTTCATCTACAAGAACGATCGTCCGTGGCCCAACCCCCGGCTGAAGCGGGCGGCGATCGTTGGCCACGTGACGGCCGAGACCGCCAAGCTCTGGTTCCGCACGGCCGCGCCGGGGAACTACGAGGTGTGGATTTACGCCACCAGCGCCGACCCGGATGACGCACTGTTTGGCGGCTTCAAGGCCGTGCCCTACACGGGCAAGGCGGCTCTGCCGGATTACGTCGGTTGCATCCCGCTCGTGGTGCCCGATTACGCCAGCGATTCGACCGCCGTCGCCGAGATCGAGAACCTCGAACCGGAAACGGAGTACCGCTACGCGCTCTTCGGCACCGAGGACGGCAAGGATCGCATCCTTCTCGGGCAGGACCAGCCGTATCGCTTCCGCACCCTGCCGGCCGCCTCAGCTACGGATGCGCCGTTGTCCTTCGCCTTCTATTCCTGCCACATGCCCTACGCCCAGACGCTGTTCGGCAAGACCGAAGTCAGCGGCATGGCGATGTGGGATTGCCTCAACGAGGTGATGGAGCGGCATTACGCGAAGGACTTCCGCTTCCTGCTCGCCGGCGGCGACCAGGTGTATGTCGATGGCGTGACGTCGCTGGACATCTGGAAGTACCTGAACGGCGCGATGAGCCGCACGGGCGGGCAACTCGGCCCGACGCAGGACGAGATGGCGAGCTGGTATCGCGACATCTATCGCGGCTACTGGGGCTTTCCGTCCGTCCGCAAGGCCTTCGGGCGCTTCCCCACCTACATGATCTGGGACGACCACGAACTGGCCGACGGCTGGGGCTCGCTCCTGCTCGCCGGCGGCAAGGACGACGAACTCGACGAACGCTTCCCGCAGCGCAAGGAACAAGGGCTCAGCCGCGCCGACTGCCTGACGCTGCTGGGCCGCATGGAGCAGGCTGCCAAGCAGGTCTATGCCGAATACCAGCACAGCCACAACCCGGACACGCCGGACGGCCAGTACGACTACGCCATCGACTGCGGCAGCACGGCGGTGTATGTGCTCGACGGGCGCGGCAACCGCGACATCAACCGCGCCGAGGCGCGCATCCTCGGCAAGGCGCAGATGAAGCGCTTCACCGACTGGCTCGACGCGCTCGACCCGGCCGCGACGAAGTACCTCTTTGTGGTGGCGGCCGTGCCGGTGCTGCACATGAAGCCGGTGTTCGCCAACGCGGACGACAACGTCCTCGCCGACCTGGCCAACCTGCAGGACGACCTGCGCGATTCGTGGGAGCACGCGCTGCACGACAAGGAGCGGCGGCAACTGCTCAAGGCGCTGTTCAGGACGGCCGCGCGCGGCATCAAGGTCTCGATCCTGAGCGGCGACGTGCACATCTCGGCGGTGTTCCGCATGACGGACGCGCAGACCGGCGCGACGATCTACCAGCTCACCTCCAGCGCGCTGACCTACAACAAGCCGCGCTTCCTCGGTTGGGTGCTGGGCAACACGGTGCCGGACGAAGGCGAATCAGATGATGGCTACCACTTCAAGCGGCTCGCCCTCTACACCGACTGCAACTTCGGGCTGGTGACGGTCGACCCGCAGAAAGATGAAGTCACGTTCCAGCTCTACGGGATGCAGAAGGTCTCGCACCCCGATGGCAAGGCCGAGGATCGGCCGGTCACGCACTCCATCGCGAAGTTCGAACTGAGTTTTTAAGCGTTTGCATAGGCTAGTTTCCATGCGCATCGAAGGCAAACTCACGAAATGGAATGACGACCGGGGATTCGGGTTTATTACTCCGACTCAAGGTGGACCTGAGGTCTTCGTGCATGTCTCGGCATTTCCGAAGGATGGGCATCGCCCGGCGATTGGTGAGCGGCTGACGTTCGAGATCGAGGTCGACCGCGA
>CAZTWA010000063.1:0-9426 GCA_964617225.1 uncultured Methyloversatilis sp. | reverse complement strand
AAAACCATGACGTACAAGGAATGGGCCACACCGCTGACCATCGGCAGCTTCGTGCTGATCGCCGCTACAGGCGTGCTGATGTTCTTTCATCTCGACACCGGGCTCAACAAGGTCGCGCACGAATGGCTGGGCTGGGCGATGCTCGCTGCCGTGGGGCTGCATGCGACCCAGCACGTCAAATCGCTCAAGCGCCATTTCACGCGTCCCGCCGCGCTCGCGCTGATCGGCGTGTTCGTCGCGCTACTGGCCGCCTCATTCATTTCTCCGCCGGGCAAGCCCGACAAGCCGCCGTATATCCTCGCCGCACAGGCGGTACTCGATGCGCCAATTGATCAGGTGGCCGTGCTGGCCGGGAAGGACACGCCCACTTTGCTGGCCCAACTGCAGTCAGCCGGCATTCCGGCTGCGGCAGACAAAAGCCTGCGCGCCGCCAGCGGCACAGAACGCGATCGGCAGATGAAGGCGCTCGGGATCGTCTTCGCTCACGCGCCGTAAAAGTCAGCGCTGACGGGACGGCACCCGGTTTCGTCAGGTTGACTTTTTAGCAGGTCAGGTTTTCCTTTCATTACATCAGCTTGCAGCCAAGGCCCCCGCTGTGGTTGCCATAATGTCATGCCGAGCGCGATTTGACATTTGCATGTCGATGGTTTTCTTTTGGAATAACAACAAGTTACACACCCTTCGTCAATCAGGCACACAACGTGCAATTACCTGATTGAACAGCCACATTCAATGGCTTGTTTGGATTCCGGCACATCGCCGGGCAAATGTGACCATCTCTCTTCGAAGGGGATTTAATGAAAACCAAGTCAATCGTTGTTGCCTCCATCCTTTCCCTCGGTATTGCCGGTGCAGCCATTGCCGCTGATCAGAAAGGCATGAGCGGCATGTCGGGTATGGAAGGTCAAAAGGGTATGTCGGGCATGTCCGGCATGGAAGGCCAGAAGGGCATGAGTGGTATGTCCGGCATGCAAGGCCAGAAGGGTATGAGCGGCATGTCTGGCATGGAAGGCATGGAAGGCAAGAAGAAGGATAAGCAGAAAGGCATGTCGGGCATGTCCGGCATGGAAGGCCAGAAGGGCATGTCGGGGATGAGCGGCATGGAAGGCCAGAAGGGCATGTCGGGGATGAGCGGCATGTCCGGCATGGAAGGGAAGAAGTAATTCACCACCCTCCCGGACTTTTGGATGGGAGGCTTGCCTCCCATCTTTTTATCCACACCACCCACTGCAATCATGAATGCCAAGCATCCCTGGATGGCTGTGCTCGTGTTCGCCCTGATGGGCACGAGCCTCGCGCAAACAGTCCCCGGCGCGCCAATCGCCGGCCTCGCGCCGGCCGAACGTTCCCTCAATGCGCCCCGCATCGTCGTTGCGCAAGTTCCGGACAAGGCGCGCGCGATCCTTAAAACGGAACCGATAGCGACCAGTCTGGGTTTCCTCGTCTATGAGGGGAACTGGTTCAACCCGTTTTTCCACCCCGGCATGATGCCTCCTTATGACTTATACGGCTGGCACGCAAAGCCCGCCCATCCCAGCAAATGACCCGACAGGACATTGTTATCGGCCTCGTCATCGTGACGATGATCGCCCTCGTGGCTGGACTGTTCGGCCCACGCCAGCCGAGCGCCACCCCCCTGCCCTCGGCCAATGCCGAGAATGCTCCGGATCATCTGCGCGCCAGCTACGACCCGCTGCATTTCAAGCCCGCCATCGAATCAGCGACGGACGATCAATGCCTCGCCTGCCACCGCGAGATCATCGAGGCGCGTGTGCGCGCCGTCGCGCCGGCAGGCCGGCAGACCGCTGATGCGCGCGCCTGGTACCAGCAGCTCGCGACCTACACGGGCGAGCAGGACACCTTTCACCGTCGGCATCTCGTCACCCCCCTGGCCAAGGAGCTGATGAACCTGCGCTGCAATACCTGCCATGAAGGGCACGATCCCCGGGAGGAAACGCCCGGCTCGTCCGCTACCGGGCCGTCGCAAGGCGACAATGCCTTCACGTTGCGCAAGCAGGTCAATCCAGAGACCACCTGCCTGAAATGTCATGGCCAGATGCCCGCCAAGGAAATCATGGGCCTGCCCGGCGAATGGCCCGACATCAAGGAAGCAATGCAGAACGACTGCCTGAGCTGCCACGCGATGTTCCGTACCAACCGCCACAACGTGAACTACCTCAACAGCACCGCCATCGAGGCGGCTGCCCAGGCCGGCCAGGCGACCAAGACCGGCGGCGACGTCTGTTACGGCTGCCATGGCGGCCGCGCCTGGTATCGCATTGCCTACCCCTATCCACGTCATGCGTGGCCTGGCATGCCCCCCGGGGTACCCGATTGGGCCAAGGACCGTCCTGCCACCTCTGAGGCACGCTTTGTCCAGCCCACCCGTCTGGATCGTTTCCTGCAGCCCATACCATGAACAACCCCATCATCCCTCAAGCCATTCAGACACTGTTCAATCCCGGCCGGCGCAGCTTCCTCAAGACAGCGGCCGCCAGCGCAGCCACCGCGGGACTGTTCCGCTACGGCCTGGAAAGCAGGGAGGCGCAGGCCTTTGCCTACGCGCCCTATCCCACCGACGACCAGTTGACCACGGTCGTCACCTCCTGCGACCACAACTGCGGTTCGCGCCACATGCTCGTCGCGCACAAGAAAGGCGACGTCATCGTGCGCCTGTCGACTGACGACGGCCGCTACCAGGCCGGCGGGGCCTTCGGCAAGGACACGTTCGAGGAGCCGCAACTGCGCGCTTGCCTGCGGGGCCGTTCCTACCGCTCGCGCCTCTATTCGCCGGAGCGCCTGCTCTATCCGATGATGCGCGTCGGCGAGCGCGGCGAAGGCCGCTTCAAGCGCGTCAGTTGGGACGAGGCGCTCGACCATGTCGCGAAGAAGATGGTCGAGCTCAAGCAGAAATATGGACCGACCGCGATTCTCGACCAGGCGTATGCAGGAACTTCGTACGGCGTACTGCACAAATCGGATCAGATCGAAGGGCTGCTCGCGCGCTTCCTCGGCATGTTCGGCTGCCGCACCAATTCGTGGTCGGTGCCGAGCTATCAGGGCACGACCTCAAGTTCCCGCTGGACTTTCGGCACCATCGAAGACGGCAACGAGGACGACACCTTTGCCCACAGCAAGCTGATCATCATGTGGGGCTGGAACCCGGCCTACACCTTCCACGGCGGCAACACCTTCTATTACATGCGCATGGCGAAGCAGCGCGGCTGCAAGTTCGTCGTCGTCGATCCGCAATACACGGATTCCTGCGCCGCCTACGATGCCTGGTGGATTCCGATCAAGCCAAACACCGATGCGGCGATGCTCGCCGGCATGGCGCACTACATTTTCACCAGCAAGCTGCAGGACCAGCAATTCATCGATCGCTTCGTGCAGGGTATGGACGCCGGCACGATGCCCGACTGGGCCAAGGGGCAGGAAAGCTTCAAGGACTACATCCTCGGCACCAGCGACGGCATACCCAAAACTCCGGAGTGGGCGGAGAAGATCTGTGGCGTGCCCGCCGCCGACATCGTCAAGCTGGCCGACCTATACGCGCGCACCAAGCCGGCCGCGCTCAAGGCCTCATGGAGCCCGGGCCGCAATGCCTACGGTGAGCAGTACAACCGCATGGCGGCGGCCTTGCAGGCAATGACCGGCAACATCGGCAAGCTCGGTGGTTGCGCCGAGGGTGTCGGCAAGGCCTGGCACGCGGAGTCGGTGGCCTATCCCTACGACGACAATGCCAACCTCTGGTGGGCCTCGATCAAGTCCGACCGCTGGGCGCACTGCGTACTCAACTATCCGAATATCAAACGCGAGGAGATCGGCTGTTGGCCGCGCGAGGACGCGCTCGATGGCCAGATTCCGAACATCAAGGCGATCTTCTGGCATGGCTCGGACTGGTTCAACCAGCTCACCAACATCAACAAGGAAATCGCCGCGATCAAGAAGCTCGAACTGGTCGTGTGCATGGATTCGACCATCACTCCCTCGGGCCTGTGGGCTGATGTGCTGTTCCCGATTGCCACGCACTTTGAGCGTCACGATGTCGGCCTGCCCTGGTACAAGGGTCACTACTACATCCATCGCCCCAAGGTCATCGAACCCCTGGGCGAAAGCAAGACCGACTTCCAGGTGTTCACCGAGCTGGCCTACCGCCTCGAGCAACTCGACCCGACGGCCAAGGATTTCGGCCAGCGTTACAACCCGCGCGCCGACCGCAGCTACTTCAAGAATCCGGACGTCGTGGACGAAGCCTACCTCACCGCCTGGTGGAAGAAGGTACAGGACCATCAGGGCGTGAAGATGTCGTGGGCGGAATTCAAGCAGCGCGGCGTCTACAAGTTCGTCTTCGACCAGCCGCTGATCGCCTTCCGCGAGCAGATCGAGAAGGGCGTGCCCTTCGAGACACCCTCCGGCAAGATCGAGATCCTGTCCACCGAGCTGGCCGGCATCCGCGACTGGACCAAAACCCGCTACGGCTACCCGATCCCGGCAATCCCCAAGTGGATCGAGCCCTTCGAGTCGCTCAACCATCCGACGAAAACCAAGAACTTCCCCTTCCACATGATCACGCCGCATCCGCGCTGGCGCACGCATTCGATCTTCAACAACATCCCCTGGCTGCGCGAGACCTACCAGCAGGAGCTGACGATGAATGCCGCCGACGCCAAGCGTCTCGGGCTCAAGACCGGTGACATCGTCGAGACCTGGAACGACCGCGGCAAATGCGTCGTGCCGCTCTACGTCACCGAACGCTGCATGCCCGGCGTCGTCGCGCTGCACGAGGGGGCGTGGATGGACCTCGACAAGAACGGTGTCGACCGTTCAGGCAATCCGGATTTCCTCACGCTCGACGAACCGAGTCCCGCCGGCGCATTCGCCTACAACACGATCCTCGTCAATGTGAAGAAAACGCAGCTCGACCACCGGCCCGGTTGGGACAGCCAGGCCACCAGCCGTTCCGTCATCTTCCGCCGCGACGCGTAAGGGCCTGACCATGTCCAAGAAACTCGACAATACGCAGGTCAAGGCCGCCCTGGAACGCAAGGTGGCCCAGACCTATCAGCCAGTGAAGCCGGCCAAGCAACTCGGCTTCGTGCATCACAACGTCGACTGCATCGGCTGCCGCGCGTGCGAAATCGCCTGCAAGGACAAGAACGGTCTACCGCCCGGTCCACGCTTTCGCCGCGTCATGTACATCGAGGGCGGGCACTTCCCGGACGTGTATGCCTACAAGGTCAACATGTCGTGCAACCATTGCGCCGAGCCGGCCTGCCTGCCCACCTGCCCTACCGGTGCGATCTGGAAGCGCGCCGACAACGGCGTGGTCGACATCGACAGCACGCTGTGCATCGGCTGCCGCCGCTGCGAGGCCGCCTGTCCCTACGGCGCGCCGCAGTGGAACCCGCAGGCGCAGATCGTGCAAAAGTGCAACCTCTGCATCGACGAACTGGAGGCTGGCCGCAAACCCTACTGCGTGATGGCCTGCATGATGCGCGTGCTCGATATCGGCCCGATCGACCAGCTGCGCGCCGGTACCTGGAAGACCACTGCGATGGGCGCCGGAGAACAACCGGTTAGGCGCGTGAAGAACATGGCCAACCCCGAGCTGACGAATCCCTCGATCGTCTTCATCCCGCACAGCAAGGGCCGCGTCGATGGCAAATAAACTGGAGGGTGCCGTCCCGCCGGAACTGACTTTGCGCATGGCGGCCGATCTCATCGCCGAGGATGCCGAGTCGCTCGCCGCCCTCCACGACCGTGAACTGACACGCAACCTGATCGCCGCCCTGCACGAAGCCAAGTTTCCCGACTGTCTCGGCCTGCTGCCCGCCAGCAGGGAAGTCGCCGTGGCCTGGCGCGCGATGCGGGACGAGCTGGCCAGACTGCCGGCCACGCCCGACATGGACGTCATGGACGATCTGGCCGCCGAATACGCCGCCATCTACCTCACCGGTGCCTATGGTGTGTCGCCCTGCGAATCCTTCTGGACCGACGACGACCATCTGGTCTGCCAGACGTCGATGTTTCAGTTGCGGACGATCTACACCGCCGCGGGCCTTGCCGCCACGGACTGGCGCCAGCGTCCCGACGACCACCTGGTGCTGCAACTGCTCTATATCGCCCATGCGGCGCGTCAGGCTTCCTCCCGCGAAGATTGGCACGCGCTTGCGCGGGTGCTCGACGAGCACCCGTTGCGCTGGATCAACGACTTCGCAGCCCGTATCGCTACGCGCAGCCGCTCGCGTTTTTATGCAGAACTCGCAGTGCTGACCGCCACCTGGCTGGACACGTTCCGCGATCTGCTCATGCGCCAGCTTGGCGAGCCGCGTCCCAGCCGCACGGAAATTGAGGAACGCCTGAAACCCAAGGTCAAAACGGTGGAACAGCCCGTCGCCTTCATGCCGGGCTGCGGACCAAGCTGGTAAGCATCAGGTCAATCAGGATTCGACAGGCGTTCGAATCCCCCCAACCCGTTTTTTTCAACCACCGAAAGGATATTCATGAAGTCGATCGCCCTTGTCCTGATCGCCGCCGGCGTGATGGCCTCCACCTCCGCCCTGGCCAATCTGGACCTGGCCAAGAAGAACAACTGCATGACTTGCCACACCGTCGACAAGAAGCTGGTCGGCCCCGCTTATGCGGATGTGGCCGCGAAATACAAGGGTGATCCCAACGCCGCAAAGATGCTGGCTGCCAAAGTCAAGGCAGGCAGCAAGCCAGGGGTACCCGGCGTATGGGGTGCCATACCCATGCCGCCGAACCCTTCCGTCACGGACGCCAACATGGAAATCCTGATCAAGTGGATTCTGGCTGGCGCGAAATAAACCGTCGCTCTTGAATACCGCACCCCCATTCCGGTGGGGTGCGATATTCTCTTGTCCATGACTGTTCACGTTGCGCATCTGAGCCACCGCCTGCTGCGCGGGGTGTTGCTTGCGGCTGGCGGCGCATCCTTGTTGTTCGGATTGCTGTTCCTCGGTTTGTATCGGAGCCAGTTGGAAAACGAGCGCGCCGAGGCTTCGCTGCAACTGAATCGCATGCTCCAGGTGACCTGGGAAAACGCCATGTTGAAGCGTGATGTCGAAGGCCTGCGCGACATCGTCGGCAAGCTCGGCACGCTTCCCGGTATCCGCGACGTGCTGATTCTGGCACCGGCGGGCGAAGTCCGCTTCGCCTCCGATTCGGCCAAGCTGGGCCACCACATGCCCGCGGTGGCACAAGCCACGACGGCCGGCAAACCGCTGAGCCGCTTCGAGACGCTCCAGAGCGGCAGCGAGGTGCTGCGCTCCATCAATCCAGTGCCGAATCGCACCCCCTGCACGCCCTGCCACGGTGCCGTCGCCGCACATCCGGTGAATGGCGTGCTGGTGATCGACTACGACGCGGCGCCGATCCGCGCCAGCGCCATGACCAGCGCCATCGTGCTCCTGGCGGCGGGTACCGCCGCGCTCGGCTTGACGCTGACCACCCTCTGGCTGTTATTGCGGCGCCATGTGATTCGCCCCCTGGCGGGACTGGATGCGGCCACCCGCGCACTTGCCGCCGGCGACCTTGCCGTGCGCGCGCCCGTTGCCAGCGATGATGAAATCGGCCGCGCGGCGATGAGTTTCAACATCATGGCCGAGCGACTCGAAACCCAGGTTGCGCTGTTGCACGCCAACAAAACCTATCTTCAGGAAATTCTCGACGGCCTGCCGGACGGCGTCCGTGTGATCCGCGTTACCGACAGGCAGGTGGTGCTCGCCAATCGTGCCTTCTGCCAGCAAAGCGGTCTCCCGCTGGAGGAAATCACTCGAGCACCGTGCCACCTAAGCCACGGTCGCCAGGAACCTTGCATCGCGACGATGCTCATCTGTCCGCTGGCCGAGTTGAAACAGGTAGGCGACACCCTCAAGGCCAACCATCGCCATCAGCGTCCTGATGGCAACCAGTTCCCGGCCGAGATTCATGCCGTGCTGGTGGAAATCGAGAGCAGCGGCAGACGGGAACGCTACATCGTCGAATCGGTGCGCGACCTCGGCCAGGCCGTCAGCATCTCGCACGAGCAGCGCCTCTCCGAGCTGGGCCTGCTCGCCGCCGGCATCGCCCACGAGATCCACAATCCCCTCGGCTCGGTGCGCCTCGGCGTGCAGGGCCTCGTGCGCGAAGTGCGCGACGGCCACATCGCCCCCGACCAGATCATCGACTACATGGGACTGATCGATCAGGAGATCGACAACTGCATCGCCGTTACACGCCGTCTGCTGCTGCTGGCACGGCCGCCGACCAACAGCCTGCAGCTCGTCGTCATCAACGAGGCGCTCACCGATACCCTGCAATTGCTCGGCTTCGATGCGCAAACCCATGGCATCATCCAGCAGACCGAACTTCCCGCCACCGCGCTGCGCATCCTCGCCGATGAAGCCGAAATCCGCATGATCTTCCTCAACCTGATCCAGAACGCCCACCATGCGATGCCGCAGGGCGGCACACTGAACGCCCGCCTCGCGGAAGATCAGGGCCATGCGCTGATCGAGATCGCCGATACCGGCGTCGGCATGAGCCCCGAAACCGTCGCACGCATCTTCGATCCCTTCTTTAGCCGGCGTGCCGACGGCGTCGCCGGTACCGGTCTCGGTCTCACCATCGTCAAGAACTTCGTCGAGCGCATGCGTGGCACAATCACGGTCGCCAGTACCCCCGGCGCGGGAACGCGCTTCACGATCCGCCTGCCGCTGGCCGAAACCTCGCTGGAGCACGGCGCATGAAAAAGAAAACCCTGCTGATCGTCGACGACGACAGCGTCTTCAACGGCCTGCTGCGGCGGCAGATCGAAGCGATGGGCTTCGCCACCGTCGGCGCCGGGAGCTGGGCCGAGGCGCAGCAGAAGCTCGGCGAAATCGAGCCCGCCGCGATCATCCTCGACTTCAAGCTGCCTGACAGCGACGCAGCCCATATCCTCGGCGAAATCCGCAATCAATATCCAGTGATCGTGCTCACCGGCTACGGCTCGATCCCCAACGCCGTCAGCGCGATTCGCGAAGGCGCAGCCGACTTCCTCACCAAGCCGGTGAACGTCGATGAGCTTGAGCTCACGGTTCGGCGCGTGCTGGAAAACGCCGAACTGCGCGAGTCGAACCGCTTCTACCGCACCCAGCTTGCCTCTCACCATCCCGGTCCGCTGGTATTCGCCAGCCAGGCAATGCGCGACTTACAGGCACTCATCGACGCCGTCGGTCCCACCGACACCACCGTGCTGATCCTCGGCGAATCGGGCACCGGCAAGGAAATGGTCGCGCAGGCCATCCACGACCGCAGCCCGCGCGCGCAGCGCGAGCTGGTCGCCATCGATGGCAGCGGCCTGCAGGAAAATCTCTTCGAGTCCGAACTCTTCGGCCACGAGCGCGGCGCCTTCACCGGCGCCGACCGCATGAAGCGCGG
>CAZTWA010000062.1:0-12688 GCA_964617225.1 uncultured Methyloversatilis sp. | reverse complement strand
ATGTCGATGCAGGCGCTGCTGAACAACGGCGACGAAGTGCTGGTGCCGGCGCCCGACTACCCGTTGTGGACGGCCGCCGTGAGCCTGTCCGGCGGCACGCCGCGCCACTACATCTGCGATGAAGGCGCCGGCTGGTTGCCTGACCTGGCCGACATTCGCGCCAAGATCACGCCGTCGACCCGCGCGATCGTGGTCATCAATCCGAACAACCCGACCGGCGCGCTCTATCCGGACGACGTGCTGCAAGGCATCGTCGAAATCGCCCGCCAGCACCAGTTGATCGTCTTCGCCGACGAAATCTACGACAAGGTGCTCTACGACGGCCGCACCCACACTTCACTGGCGAGCCTGGCCGATGACGTCCTGTTCATCACCTTCAACGGCCTGTCGAAGAATTACCGCGCGTGCGGTTTTCGTGCCGGCTGGATGATCGTTTCCGGCGAGAAGCGCCATGCGTCCGATTACATCGAAGGTCTTGGCATCCTCGCATCGATGCGGCTGTGCTCCAACGTGCCGGGCCAGCATGCGATCCAGACCGCGCTGGGCGGCTACCAGAGCATCGATGAACTGGTCGCGCCGCACGGGCGCTTGACCAAGCAGCGGGACCTTGCGGCCGACATGCTGAACGCGATTCCCGGCGTGTCCTGTGTCAAGCCGCAGGCGGCGCTGTACTGCTTCCCGCGGCTCGATCCGAAGATCTATCCGATCAGCGACGACCAGCAATTCATCTTCGAACTGCTCGAGGCTGAAAAAGTGCTGCTGGTGCAGGGGCGCGGCTTCAACTGGCCGACGCCCGACCACTTCCGCGTCGTCTTCCTGCCCAACGTCGATGACCTGACGGATGCCATCACGCGCATCGCACGCTTCCTCGAGGCCTACCGCAAGCGGCACGGCACCTGATTCCTTTTCTTTTTTCCTGAGTTCCTATGAAGCCCATTCAAGTTGGACTGCTCGGCATCGGCACGGTCGGTGGCGGCACTTTTACCGTTCTTTCGCGCAATGAGGCCGAGATCACCCGCCGCGCCGGCCGGCCGATTCGCATCACCCAGGTTGCCGACAAGAACATCGAGCTGGCGAAGCAGGTGACCGGCGGGAAGGTGGCCGTGACGGACGACGCCTTCGCCGTAGTGAACAATCCCGACATCGACATCGTCGTCGAACTGATCGGCGGCTATGGTGTGGCGAAGGAGTTGGTGCTCAAGGCCATCGAAAACGGCAAGCATGTCGTCACCGCCAACAAGGCGCTGCTGGCGGTGCATGGCAACGAGATCTTCGCCGCCGCGCAGAAGAAAGGCGTGATGATCGGCTTCGAGGCGGCGGTTGCCGGCGGCATCCCGATCATCAAGGCGCTGCGCGAGGGCCTCACCGCCAACCGCATCCACTGGATCGCCGGCATCATCAACGGCACGACCAACTTCATCCTTTCCGAGATGCGCGACAAGGGCCTGCCGTTCGATACGGTGCTGAAGGAAGCGCAGCGGCTGGGCTACGCCGAGGCGGACCCGACCTTCGACGTCGAGGGCGTCGATGCCGCGCACAAGCTGACCATCATGTCGGCGATCGCCTTCGGCATCCCGATGCAGTTCGACAAGGCGCACATCGAAGGCATCAGCCATTTGCAGGCCGAGGATATCAAGTACGCCGAGCAACTCGGCTACCGCATCAAGTTGCTGGGCATCACCAAGCGCCGTTCGCGCGGCATCGAATTGCGCGTGCACCCGACGCTGATCCCGGCCAAGCGGCTGATCGCCAATGTCGAGGGCGCGATGAACGCCGTGCTGGTGCAGGCCGATGCCGTCGGTTCGTCGCTCTACTATGGCAAGGGCGCGGGCGCCGAGCCCACGGCGTCGGCGGTGATCGCCGATCTCGTCGATGTGACGCGCATGGCGACCGCCGACCCGGAGAACCGCGTGCCCCACCTCGCCTTCCAGCCGGATGCCGTCACCGATACGCCGATCCTGCCGATGGCCGAGGTCGAAAGCGGCTACTACCTGCGCCTGCGCGTCGAGGACAAGCCGGGCGTGCTCGCCGACATCACGCGCATCCTGGCCGACGAGCAGATTTCGATCGACGCGATGATCCAGCGCGAACCGGCCGAGGGCGAGCAGCAGACCGACATCATCATGCTGACGCACGTCGTGCGCGAAAAGCAGATCGACGCGGCCATCGCCAGGATCGAGGCGCTGCCGGTCGTCAAGGGCAAGCTCATCCGCCTGCGCCTCGACGACTTGAACTGACATCGGCTGCGTCGCCGGATGCTGGTCTATCTCGGCGTCTGCGCGATCCTGGCGTTTCTGGCGGCGCTCGCCACGTTTGTCCTTGCCGTCCTGCCAGCGCTGACTTTGCACCTCGCCTTCGCCAGCGGCGCGATGCCGCTGATCTTCGGGGCGATCATCCACTTCGTGCCGGTGCTCACGCGCAGCGCGACGCCAGCGCGCCCCATTCGCTATCTGCCGTTACTGGTGCAGTGCGCCGGGATCGCGACGCCATTCGGCCTGGCCGGTCTGTTGCCGGGCTGGAGCCTGCATGCCGCGGCGACTACCGTTAGTGGCGCGGCCATCGTCCTGTTGTTCTGGGTGACGCGACGATTGCGCATGGCGTTCGGTCCGCCGCATCCCGGTGCGCGCTGGTACGGCGCGGCCCTGCTGTGCCTGTTCCTCGCCGTCAGCCTGGTACCGGTCTGGCTGGCGCTGCCCGAACTGCGCCCGGCCTTACGGCTTTTCCATCTCCATCTGAACACGCTCGGATTCATCGGGCTCGCCGCGCTCGGCACCTTGCCGGTGCTGCTGCCGACGATGCTGGGGCAACCCGATCGAGATGCAAGCGTGCGTTTGCTGCGGCAGTTGCCGTTGGCCGTGGCCGGTGCCGTGCTGGTCGCTGCAGGGGCGGCGACGACGTTCTGGCTGGCGCTGGTCGGCGCACTGCTGTTGGGCTGGGTCGCCGTCGGCAATCTGCGGGCGTGGCATCGGGCATTCGGCCTGCCGGTAATAGTCAGTGCTGGCGGGACGGCATCCCTGGCTGCGGCGACGGTCGGTTTCCTGCTCTTGGTGTTGGCGGGCATCGGTCATGGTGCCGGCGGGTTGCCCGCACGTCCTGCACTCGCGGGCTTCGTCGTGCTCTTCCTGCTGCCGCTCGTAACGGGGGCCCTGTCGCAACTGTTGCCGGTCTGGCGTTTTCCGGGCGTGAGCACGCCGCAACGACGCGCCATGGCGCAGCGTCTTGCACGGGGCGGACAATGGCGCGCCGTCCTGTTCATGACTGGCGGATTGCTGCTCGCGTTCGACTACTTCGTCGGCATTGTCCTAGCGGTGCTGGGGCTGGCCATGTTCGCAGCCGCCCTGCTGATGGCCTTTCGGCTGGACAGGGCCGGGGCCAGCGACGATAATTCCCGCCCAGCCCTGTAAGCCTTCATTTCCCTGAATCCATGAAATACATCTCCACGCGCGGCGCAACTGCCCAAGAGGCGCCGCAATCTTTCTGCGACATCCTGCTGGGCGGTCTGGCCCCGGATGGCGGCCTTTATCTGCCCGAAAGCTATCCGCAGGTGTCCGCTGCCGAGCTGGCCGAATGGCGCGAACTGCCCTACCACACGCTGGCGTTGCGCATCCTGCAGAAGTACATCGACGACATCCCCGCCTGCGACCTCAAGGTGCTGGTCGATCGCACCTACACCGAGCGTACCTACCGCTGGTGCCGTCCGGGCCGCGATGCCGCCGACATCACGCCGCTGACCACGCTGTCCCCGGGTTTCCACCTGCTCGAACTGTCGAACGGCCCGACGCTGGCGTTCAAGGACATGGCGATGCAGCTGCTCGGCAACCTGTTCGAGTACGTGCTGGACAAGCGCGGCGAGACGATCAACATCGTCGGCGCGACATCCGGCGACACCGGTTCGGCGGCCGAGTACGCAATGCGCGGCAAGAAGGGCGTGCGCGTCTTCATGTTGTCACCGCACGGCAAGATGTCGGCTTTCCAGCGCGCGCAGATGTATTCGCTGCAGGATGCCAATATCATCAACATCGCGATCCGCGGCATGTTCGACGACTGCCAGGACATCGTCAAGGCGATCTTCAACGATGCGGCCTTCAAGGCCCGTTACAAGGTTGGTGCAGTCAACTCGATCAACTGGGCGCGCGTCGTCGCGCAGGTCGTCTATTACTTCAAGGGCTATTTCGCCGCGACGACGAGCAACGACCAGCAGGTGGCCTTCTGCGTGCCGTCGGGCAACTTCGGCAACATCTGCGCCGGCCATATCGCACGCATGATGGGCCTGCCGATCGCGCGGCTGGTGCTGGCGACCAACGAAAACGATGTGCTCGACGAGTTCTTCCGCACCGGCATCTATCGTCCGCGCGGCACCGCCGACACCTACGTGACGTCCAGTCCGTCGATGGATATTTCCAAGGCTTCCAACTTCGAGCGTTTCATCTTCGACCTGGTCGGGCGTGATCCGGCCGTGGTGCGCGAACTTTGGGCGAAAGTGGATGCCGGGGGCAGCTTCGACCTGAACGGCACGCCCTACATGGACAAGTTGTCCAGCTTCGGTTTCGTGTCAGGCAGGAGCACGCATGCCGAACGGCTGGCGACGATCCGCGATGTCTGGGAACAGCATCAGGTGATGATCGACACGCACACCGCCGATGCCGTCAAGGTGGCGCGCGAACAGGTAGGTGCGGGCGTGCCGACGGGAGTGCCAGTGATTGTGCTGGAAACCGCGCAGCCGGTGAAATTCGCCGAGACGATTCATGAAGCGCTTGGCCGCGAACCGGGCCGACCGAAGGAACTGGAGGGGATCGAGAAGCTACCGCAGCGCGTCGAAGTAATGGATGCGGATGCTGGCGCCGTCAAGGCGCTCGTCGAGGCTTACTGCGACAAGTAGCCTTCGGCCAGTGTCGGCGGGTGCCTGGCGCTAGAGATAGATAACCGCCGGGAATACGGTGACCGCGAGGACCAGTACCAGCCATTCAAGATTGTGGCGGGCCAGGAAGCCCGTGAAATGCAGCACGAGAATCGTGATGGCGACGACGTAGTAAAGGATGAAAAGCATCTGACGGTCTCCTGCTGCGTTGCAGCGGAATGGTTCGCAGTGGCAACGATTATATGCACAAACTTTTATGAACGGCCTTGCCGTGCGGGTTTTGGCGAAAAAAACTTTGCAGGGATCGCGTAAAACCTCTTGACGTCAGGACCGGATATCCAGTTAGAATTGTTTCGGCAATTTAGCCTTTCAACTTGAGGAGCAATTCAATATGAACAAAGGGGATCTCATCGAAGTCGCTGCCAAAGAAGCCGATATCAGCAAAGCCGCTGCAGGCAAGGCGCTGGATGCGATTATCGATGCCGTCGTCAAGTCTGTGGCCAAAGGCAATGCCGTGACGCTGGTTGGTTTTGGTACCTTCAAGGCGGCCAAGCGCGCTGCGCGCACGGGCGTCAATCCCAAGACCGGCGAGAAGCTGAAGATCGCCGCCACCACCGTGCCGCGCTTCACCGCCGGTGCTGGCTTCAAGACCGCTGTCGCAGGCAAGAAAAAAGCCGCCAAGAAGTAATCAGCGTTCCTGGCAGCACAAAGGGGTCGGCATCACCGGCCCCTTTTTTATTGTTTACGCCTTGTGTTGGTGCCGCATGCGGCGCCGGTAGGCCAGACCGGCGATAAACGCCAGTACTCCGCAGGCGAACAGGGTGGGGCGCACGCCCTGCACTTCGCTGAGGGTGCCCACCGTCAGGCTGCCCAACGGGGCGATGCCGAGAAATGCAGTCGAGAAAATGGCCATCACCCGACCGCGATACTCCTCCTCCACGTCGATCTGGATCAGCGTGTTGCTGCCGGCGGCCGTGAGCACGACGGAGAAACCGAGCACCATGAGCAGTGGATAGGCCAGATGGATCGACGGCACGAACGCGAGGCTCGCCAGCGCGAGTCCGCCGGTGAGCGCCGTGCGGCCCACCATCCGGTCGAGACCGACGGCGGCACGCTTGCCGCCGCGCCAGGCGAGCAGCATCGCGGCGCAGACGGAACCGAGGCCCGCGGTGCCGACGAGAAAGCCGTACGTTCGTGCATCGCCCTGGAACAGATCGCGCGCGAACACGGGCATCATGACCACGTAGGGGGAAACGAAGAAGCTGAAACCGGCGACGAGCAGCAGGGTGAGCCGGATGCGCGGATGCGCGATCGCATGGTCGATCCCGGCGCGCAATGCGGACCAGGCCGATTGAACCGCATGGGGGAGTCGGGGTGCGGGTCGAATTGCAGCGAGTGCAGCGATGACCCCCAGGTACGACAGCCCGTTGATCAGGAAGCAGGCGGCTTCCCCGGCAGAGGCGACGATCAGTCCGGCGAGTGCGGGTCCGATGAAGCGCGACCCGTTCATCAGGAAGGAGTTGAGGCCGATCGCATTCGGCAAGTCCAGTTTATCGGGCACCATCTGCGCGATGAAGGCCTGGCGCGCGGGCAAGTCAACTGCGTTGATGCAGCCGAGCATGAACGCGAGGGCGATGATCAGCATGGGCGTGACGCTGTCGGTGATCGTCAGGGTGAACATGATCAGCGCTTGCAGCATCGAGAGAAACTGCGTCAGGAGCAGCAGTTTTCGCCGGTCGAGCCGATCGTTCCAGACGCCGGCCGGGATGCTGAACAGCAGGATCGGCACCTGGCTCGCGAAGCCGACGAGGCCGAGCACAGCGGCCGAATCGGTGAGCCGGTAGGCGAGCCAGACCATGGCGATGTGCTGCATCCAGGTGCCGACGAGGGAGATCAGCTGGCCGACGAAGTACAGCCGGAAATTGCGCGACTGGAAGGCGGGAAAGTGGCCGTAGAGGAGACGCATGCCGCAATGCTACGGGATGATCACCGCGGCAGCCACGCTAGAATGCGCCTTTTGCCGCCGTTGCCCTGCCATGACCGACCGTTCCAGCCCCGTGAAAACCCGTTTCGCCCCGAGCCCGACCGGCTATCTTCATATCGGTGGGGCGCGCACCGCATTGTTCGCCTGGGCTTATGCGCGACGCCATGGCGGCAAGTTCGTGCTGCGCATCGAAGACACCGATATCGCGCGCTCGACGCCCGAAGCGGTGCAGGCGATCCTCGACGGCATGCAGTGGCTGGGCCTCGCCCATGACGAGGGCCCCTTCTATCAGATGCAGCGGATGTATCGCTACAAGGAAGTGATCCAGCAGATGCTCGCGGCGGGCACCGCCTACCAGTGCTACACGTCGAAGGAAGAACTCGATGCGCTGCGCGCCGATCAGGAGGCGCGCAAGGAAAAGCCGCGCTACGACGGGCGCTGGCGCCCAGAGCAGGACAAGGCGTTGCCGACGCCGCCGTCTGGTGTCCAGCCCGTGGTGCGTTTCAGGAATCCGACCGACGGTGTCGTCGCGTGGGACGACCAGGTGAAAGGCCGCATCGAGATCGCCAATGCCGAACTCGACGACTTCATCATCGCCCGCGCCGACGGCACGCCGACCTACAACTTCTGCGTCGTCGTCGACGATTGGGACATGGGCATTACCCACGTGATCCGCGGCGACGACCATGTCAACAACACGCCGCGCCAGATCAACCTGCTCGAAGCGCTCGGCGCGCCGGTGCCGCGCTACGGCCATCTGTCGATGATCCTCGGCGACGACGGCACGAAACTGTCCAAGCGCCACGGTGCGGTGTCGGTCATGCAGTACGATGAGGATGGCTACCTGCCCGAGGCGGTGCTCAACTACCTCGCGCGACTCGGCTGGTCGCATGGCGACGAGGAAGTCTTCAGCATGGCGCAATTCGTCGAGTGGTTCGACCTCGACCACATCACCTCATCCGCCGCGCAGTTCAATACCGAGAAGCTCAACTGGCTCAACGCGCACTACATCAAGGGTGCCGACGACGCGCGGTTGGGGCAAGAAATCCAGCACCGTCTCGCGCGTGAAGGCGTGACGGAGACGGCCTTCCCCGATCCGGCCGCGATCGCTGCGCTGTACAAGGATCGCGTGCAGAACCTCAACGAACTCGCCGATGCGGCCCATCCGTTCTACGTCGCGCCGCATCCGTCGGAAGAAATGGCGGCCCAGCACCTGACCGATGCCGCGAAAGCCGCACTGGCCGATCTGAAGTGCCGTCTTGCCAGCGCTGACTTTGTACCGGAAGTCCTTGGCAAGACGCTCAAGGAAACGCTGGCCGCCACGGGGCTCAAGATGCCGCAGGTGGCGATTCCCCTGCGTGTGGTGCTGCTCGGTCAACCGCAAAGCCCGGCCATCGACCGCGTGCTGGCGGTGATGGGCCGGGCGGAAGTGTTGCAGCGACTCGACCGGGTCGCTTAGTTGTCGCGCACCAGCGTGCCGTTTTCGATGCGCACGTGCTCGCCAACCTGCCAGCCGGGAATCATGTCCATCATCACGGAACGGGACGAACCGTCGTTCATGCGCACGATGACTTCGTAGCGCGTCGTCTTGCGCTGCGACTTCTCGATCTGGTGGCCGGCATAGGCGCCGCCGGCGGCACCCGCCACGGTGGCAATCTTCTTGCCCGTGCCGCCGCCGATCTGGTGACCGAGGATGGCACCGACCACGCCGCCCGCGACTGCACCCAGTCCAGAGCCTTCACCGGGTTGGCTGATTTCGCGGATATTGTCGACGACGCCGCAATTGCTGCAGACCGGCGCGGGTGCCGGGGGGGCGGCAGCAGGCGGCGCGGCCTGGGCGACGACCGCAGGTTCGGGTTGGGGCGCCGGTTTCGGAGCCGCCTTGACGACGGGCTTGGGTGTGTTGTGCTCGACCGGCTTGGGTGCCGTTGCCGTCTTGGCTTCGACAGCGGGCTTCGCTTCGGCGGTTGGCGCAGGGGTTGTAGCTGCAGCGCTTGTGGCAACAACGGCGGCAGGGGCGGCCGGCTCACCGGAGGCGGCCTTGCCCGTGGGCAGGACGCCGGTAATGGCGGCAATGCCGGCCAGCGAGAAAATCGTGACCGCCACGGCGGCCGTGGCCACGAGCGGGTGCAGGCGTGTCTTGCCGGGTGCAGGGGTCGAGGTTGTCGTATCCATAATCTCCTCCAGGTTCGGTTGGGTACAGCGAGTCTAACGCGCGGGTAGGGCGTTTCAGTGACCGGTGTTACAGATTCTTACACTCCGGTTATGCCGGCGAATGCGGACGTATACGGGCGAAACGGGCCGGCGCCAGCGCGGCGACGAGATCGTCTTCCAGCGGCGATGGTGCGTTGTCGATCTGGCTGGCGAGCAGTTCGGCGCAGATCGGGGCGAACACCAGACCCCGTGCCCCGAAGCCGTCGATGATCCACAAGCCCTCGCTGGCGGCAAGCGGCCCGACGAGGGGCAGGCGGTCAGGTGACATCGGGCGGAAGGACACGCGGCCGTCGAGCGTGGCCGGATCGAGTCCCTTGCCGTACCCCGGCAGCAGCATGTCGAGCCGGTAGAGATTCTCGACGTGGTCGGCGAGGCGGGGCGCGCAATCGCGGTCGCCGCTCGTCATCGTCGCACCGGCGCAGCGGATGCCGTCCACGGCGGGCGTTACATAGCCGAGCCGCGTGGCGACAATGCCAAAGGGCGGCGTCGCGGCCTCCGGCAGGTGGCTGACCTGCCCGCGGCCGACACGAATCGGCAGCTTGAACTCGGGTGCCAGCAGCGGCGCGTCGATGCCGTTGGCCAGTACCACATCATCGAACGTGTCAGCTTCGATGGCATTCGTTTCACCGATCACGCGCCAGCGATCGCCGGCCCGCTCCAGCCGCGCGATCCTGCAACCGAAGCGGCAGTCGATGTCGGCGAGCAGGGCGCGTACGAGGCTCGGCGGGTTGATCCAGCCGGCCTGCGGAAACCACCAGCCGCCCACTTCCACTGGCCAGCCGGCCAGTGCGCTGGCCTCGCCGCGCTCGACGAAGCGACAGAACTCGGAAGGCAGTTGGTGCGCAGTGACGATGCGGCGCTGGGTTGTTTCGTGCGGGATATCCCGCGCGATGTGCAAGGCGCCGGTCCAGCCCAGGCGCGCCCCGGGCAAGGCGGCATACTGGCGATGGCCGAGGAGAAAGCCGGCGCGCAGCAGGCGCGCGAGTCGGCTGTCGTCGAGCGAGGGCAGGGGCCGGAACACGCCGGCATGGTTACCCGAAGCACCCTGCGCCGGTGCCGGACCGGCTTCCACGACCACGACCGTATGGCCGCGTTTGGCGAGTGCGTGCGCAACCGAGGCGCCCGCGATGCCGGCACCGATGACGGCGATGCGGCGGCTGCGGAAAGTCAGTCCTGGCGGGATGGCACCGGGCAAGTGGCCGGCCAGTCGATACCGCTTGGTGCCGAAGCCGGGACGTTTCTCCAGACGGAAGCCGGCACGGGAGAGCCGGAACATCATGTCGTCGTGCACCGACCAGGAAGCGAGTGTGGCCCCGGGCGCAGCCCGCTGGGCCAGCGCCGCGAAAAGCGCGTCCGACCACATCGCCGGATTCTTCGCTGGGGCAAAGCCGTCGAGGTAGATCGCGTCGGCGGCAACGGTCAGCTGCGGCAGCAGGTCGGCCACGTCGCCGAAACCGAGGGTCAGGGTGATGTCGCCAAACTCGAGTCGATGCAGGCCGGGCAGCGGCAGGGGCCATTGCGCTTGCAGGCGCGCGGCGAGGGGCGCCAGTTCCGGCCAGCGCGCATGGAGCGCTTTCAGGTCATCGAGGCGGAAGGGGTGCTTCTCGATCGCCACATAATGCAATTTACGGCCCGGTTGCGCATTCCAGGATCCGCAAGTAGCCAGGAAGTTCAGGCCAATACCGAAGCCGGTTTCTAATATTACGAAGTCGCGTCCGGACCAGCGTTCCGGCAACTGGGCCCCGGCGATGAAGACGTGGCGCGCCTGTTCGAGTCCTCCGCTCGCCGAGTGGTAGCAATCGTTGTACGCGGGTGCGTACGGAATGCCGTTCCCGTCAAATGTCAGCTCGGCGGGAACGATCGGCGCATACGTCACCGCTGTTGAGAATAGCGCTCGCGGTCGCGATCGCTATTCGGGCCGCATTTGCGGGAACAGAATGACGTCGCGGATGCTCGGCGAGTTGGTCAGCAGCATCACGAGACGATCGATGCCGATGCCGCAGCCACCCGTCGGCGGCAGGCCGTATTCGAGCGCACGGATGTAGTCGGCGTCGTAGTACATCGCCTCCTCGTCGCCGGCGTCCTTGGCCTTGGCCTGTTCCTGGAAGCGTGCCGCCTGGTCTTCGGGATCGTTGAGCTCCGAGAAGCCGTTGGCGATCTCGCGGCCGACGATGAAGAGTTCGAAGCGTTCGGTGACTTCCGGATTCTTGTCCGAACGGCGCGCCAATGGCGAGACCTCGGTCGGGTAATCGATGATGAAGGTCGGATCCCACAGTTCCGCCTCGGTGGTTTCCTCGAACAGCTGCATCTGCAGCGTGCCGAGGCCGGCGAGGGGCTTCACCTCGACCTTGAGGTCGCCGAGCTTCTGGCGCAACCAACCCGCATCATTGAGCATCGTCAGGCTGTAGCCCGGGTGGTGGTAGTGGATCGCCTCGGCGATGGTCATGCGGCGGAAGGGCTTGGAGAGGTCGAGCGTGCGGCCCTGGTAGTCGAAAACCTCGGTGCCGAGCGCCTCGCGCGCGGCCTGGCGCAGCAGGCCCTCGGTGAAGTCCATGAGGGTCTGGTAGTCCGCGTAGGCCTCGTAGAACTCCATCATCGTGAATTCGGGGTTGTGGCGTGGCGAAAGGCCTTCGTTGCGGAAGTTGCGGTTAACTTCGAAGACCTTTTCGAAGCCGCCGACGACGAGGCGCTTGAGATACAACTCCGGCGCGATGCGCAGGAACAGTTCCATGTCGAGCGCGTTATGGTGCGTGGTGAACGGCTTGGCCGCCGCGCCGCCGGGAATGGAGTGCATCATCGGCGTCTCGACTTCGAGGAAGCCGTGATGCGTCATGTAGTTGCGGATCGACTGGACCATGCGGCTGCGGGCGACAAAGGTGAACCGCGTTTCCTCGTTGGTGGCCAGGTCGAGGTAGCGCTGGCGGTACTTCTGCTCGATGTCGGTCAGGCCGTGGAATTTCTCCGGCAGCGGGCGCAGGCACTTCGACAGCAGGCGAATCTCGCTGCATTGCACCGTGAGTTCGCCGGTCTTGGTCTTCATCAGCGTGCCGGTCGCGCCGACGATGTCGCCGAGGTCCCACTTCTTGAAGTCGTCATAGACCGCCTCGCCGACGCCGTCCTTCTGGACATACAGTTGGATGCGGCCCGACAGGTCCTGGATCGTGGCGAAGCTGGCCTTGCCCATGATGCGCTTGAGCATGATGCGGCCGGCGACCGTCACGGCAATGGGCGTCGCCTCGAGTTCTTCTTTCGTTTTCTCGCCGTACAACTCGTCGAGTCGGGCGGCGAGGTTCTCGCGGCGGAAGTCGTTGGGGTAGGCGCGGCCAGAGTCGCGCCAGGCCTGCAGCTTTGCGCGGCGTTCGGCGATGATGTGGTTCTCGTCCTGCGGGGCGGCGGGGGCTTGCGTGTTCTCGCTCATGACAGTGCTTTCAATTAAACGCCCTGTTTCAGGCTGGCTTCGATGAAGGTGTCGAGGTCACCATCGAGTACCTTCTGGGTATTGGAAATTTCGACGTTGGTGCGCAGGTCCTTGATGCGGGAGTTGTCCAGCACGTAGCTGCGGATCTGGTGGCCCCAGCCCACGTCGGTCTTGCCGGCTTCGAGCTTGTCGGCCTCGGCCTGGCGCTTGCGCA
>CAZTWA010000061.1:0-12927 GCA_964617225.1 uncultured Methyloversatilis sp. | reverse complement strand
CCATGAAATTGCCGGCCAGCAGCAGCAGGATGTTGGCGATGATCAGGAAGCCGATCACGCCGACGCCGGTACCGATCATCCAGTCGGCCATCTCCTGCGGGATGTTCTCGTGCGTCATGAGGAAGGAGAACAGCACTGCGTTGGTGATGATGTAGAGCAGCATCGCGCTCATGTTCGCGGAGGACAACAAGACGCGGGGCACGTCCTTCAGCCCCATGTCTTTATACACGAAGACCGCGACGATGAAGGCATACACCGCGCTCATCGCGGCCGCCTCGGTCGGCGTGAAGATGCCGGAGTAGATCCCGCCCATCACGATGATGATCAGGAACAGGCCCCAAGCCGACTCGCGAAAAGCTTTCCAACGTTCGCCCCAACTGGCCTTGGCCTGGCGCGGGTAGTTGTTGCTGCGCGCACGGTACCAGGTGGTAAAGCCCAGCATGGCCGCCATCACGATGCCGGGGATCACCCCGGCCATGAACAGGGCACCGACCGACGTGTTGGTCGATACCGAGTACATCACCATGACGATCGACGGCGGGATGAGGATGCCGAGGGCACCCGAAGTCGTGATGACGCCGGCGCCGAAGCGTTTCGGGAAGCCGGCCTTGACCATCGCCGGCATCAGGATCGAGCCGATCGCCACCACCGTCGCCGGACTGGAGCCGGAGACCGCGGCGAACAGCGCGCAGGCCAGCACGCCGCCGAGGCCGAGGCCCCCGTACCAATGGCCGACCATGGCCGTGGCGAACTTGATCATGCGCCGCGCCACCCCGCCGTGCGTGAGGAAATTGCCCGCGAGGATGAAGAACGGGATCGCCATGATCTCGAACTTCTCGATGCCGGTGAACAGCTTCAGCGCCACGGCCTCGACCGGGACGTCGGTCATGAAGAACAGGAAGGACAACACGGTCAGGCCGAGCGAAATCGAGATCGGCATGCCGGTCAGCATGAGCGTGATGAGCAGGGTGAAGATGATCAGCGTGTTCATGTCCGGTCACCCCCGTTGCGGCGCTCATCACCCGCAGGCCCATGGTTGCGGATGCGCCGCTCCTCGCCGGTATAGTGGTCGTGGGGGTGCAGGTTGTCATCCATGCTGTAGATCACATCGTCCTCACCCGGCTTGAGGGGTTCGCCCTCCTCCAGGCCATCGACGTGGCCGTGGTCATGGTGCGGCAGTGCCCCGGTCCGGATGAAACTCACGGTCACCTGCAGGAAGCGGAAGCACATCAGATAGGACCCCAGTGGGATCGCCGAGTAGACGATCCAGGTCGGCCATTCGAGGTCGGGGGTAATCGGTCCCTCGTAGAGGTCACCCATCTCGAGGCCCAGGAATTTGTAAAAGCTGTAATGCGCGCCGTTTTCCCAGACGAAAGTCGCCCCGAGGGTGCCAACGATGCCGGTAAACAGGGCGCCGGCGAGCAGTCCGAAGATGATCAGCTTGCCGCGGTTTGCATCGGTGAGGCGGTTGATCAGCACATCCACGCCGACGTGGATGCCGGTACGCACGCCGTAGGCTGCGCCGAACTTCGCCATCCAGACGAACATGATGATGCACAACTCCTGCGCCCAGGACACATCGAGGCTGATCAGCCAGTCCTGAACGCCGGGAATCGCGTAGCCGGAAGCGTAGCGATGCATGACGGCGATGAAAATGATCACCGTCGCGCCCCCCATGAGGAAGGTGATGAACCACTCCTCGAGATGATCGAGAAACTTCACTTGACCTCCCCCACTTAAAATTGGAGTGCCGGAGCGGGCACCCTGCCCACCCCGGCGGAAATGCGACTTTTTAGAGCTTGGCGGGATCGAACCCGGTTTCCTTGTAGATCGACTGGATCAGGTCCTTGCCGATGCGGCTGGCCATCTGGTCATGCACCTTGACCAGCGACTTTTTCCAGGCCGTCTTCTGCTCGGGGGTCATGGTGATGATCTCGCTCTTGCCGGACTTCTTGACTTCGGCCATGGCGTTGTCATTCTCGACCTTGGCGATCTGGTTGGCGTAGCGGGTCGCCTGCTCGAGGGCGGTTTCGAGCTGGCCGCGCACATCGGCGGGCAAGCCGTCCCAGAACTTCTTGTTGACGATCACGGCGTAGCCGAGATAGCCATGGTCGGAGAGCGTCACGTACTTCTGCACCTCGTGCATCTTCTGGGTGAAGAGGTTGGACGGCGGGTTTTCCGTACCATCGACCACGCCGGTCTGCAGCGCCTGATAGACCTCGGAGAACGCCATCTTCTGCGGCAGCGAGCCCAGCGAGCGCATCTGCGCGTCGAGCACGTTGGACGACTGGATGCGCATCTTCAGGCCCTTGAAATCCTCCGGATTCTTCAGCGGCTTGTTGGCGCTCATCACCTTGAAGCCGTTGTCCCAGTAGGCCAGTCCGAGGATGCCCTTCGCCTCGAGCTTCTTCAGCAGCGACTTGCCGACCGGTCCCTGCGTAACCATGTGCAGCTCTTTGTAGTTGTCGAAGATGTAGGGAAGGTCGAACACTTCGAATTCCTTCACGCCGAGCGGGCCGAACTTGGCCAGCGACGGGGCCAGCATCTGCACGGCGCCAAGCTGCAGGGCTTCCATCTCCTCCTTGTCCTTGTAGAGGGTGCTGTTCGCATAGACCTCGACCTTGACCTTGCCCTGCGTCAGTTCTTCGGCCTTGACCTTGAAGAAGTCCGCAGCCTTGCCCTTCGGCGTGTCGTTGGCGACGACGTGGCTGAACTTGATGACGATGGGCTGCTGGGCCAGGGTAGGCAAAGCGGCCAACGAGAAAGTAGCGGCGGCAAGGCCGATAACGAGGGTGCGTAATTTCATCTGGAATCCTCCTGTAAGAATAATGACCGGCCTCGCAAGAGGCCGTCCCGCACCCGCAGAATATTCCCTTGGGCAAAACGCTGGCCATTGTGGTTTTCCGCAGAATCGAATCGATCAGCCGAACAAGGGCAGATTTTTTCCGTCGCCTTCCCGTATAGTCGGCGCCCTTCCCCGCGTACACTTGGATATTGCCCTGCCAGGCGCTCCGGCTCTCCGATGACCTCATTCACCTTCCTGCGCATCCTGACCCTTGTGGCATTCGCCCTCCTGGGCGGTTGCGCCACGGTCTCCGGCGACCGCGCAGCCACCGGTGCGGACAACAGCACTTCGGCCCTGCCTTTCTTCGGCACGCCCTCCGGCAGCGCCGACCCCGCATCCGCCCTGATCGCCCACCCGGCCGGCCCGCGGCCCCTGTCCCAGAGCCTGCCGGTCCAGGCTATCCGCGAGAATGCCGCGCCACCGCTCATCGACCTGACGATCGCTCCCGACAATCTCTGGCAACGCATTCGCCACGGCTTCGGGATGCCCGATCTGCACGACCCGCTCGTCGCCGACCGGCAATCCTGGTACCTGAACCGTCCCGACATGCTGCGGCGCATCTTCGCGCGCAGCAGCCGGTATCTCTATTACATCGTCGAGGAACTCGAACGACGCGGATTGCCGACCGAACTCGCCCTGCTGCCGATGGTCGAGAGCGCCTACAACCCGCATGCACTGTCGAGCGCCCGCGCGATGGGCATCTGGCAATTCATCCCCTCGACCGGCAAGAACTACAACCTTGACCAGAACTGGTGGGTGGACGAGCGTCGCGACATCATCGCGTCCACCGACGCCGCCCTCACCTACCTGCAGAAGATCTACGAGATGCACGGCGACTGGCATCTCGGGCTCGCCTCCTACAACTGGGGCGAAGGCGCTGTCGGCCGCGCCATCGCGAAGAACCAGGCCAAGGGCCTGCCGACCGACTACGCCAGTCTCACCCTGCCCGCCGAAACGCGTTACTACGTGCCGAAGCTGCAGGCCTTGAAGAACATCATCGCCCACCCGGAGTTGTTCGGCTTCCATCTGGCGCCGATCCCCAACCAGCCCTACTTCGAGACGGTGATGAAGCCCGAGCGCATCGACGTCGCCGTCGCCGCGCGGCTCGCCGAAATACCGGTCGAGGAATTCGTCTCGCTCAACCCCGCCTACCATCGCCCAGTGATGAATGGCAGCCAGGCCGGTCCGCTCGTCCTGCCGGCCGGCAAGGCCGATGTCTTCCTCGCCAATCTCCAGCGCTACGAGGCCGAGGACAAGCCGCTCTCGAACTGGCTGACCTACCAGCTCAAGCGTGGCGACAAGCTCTCCAAGGTCGCGGCGCGCTACCAGCTCAGCGAAACCCGCCTGCGGCAAATCAACGGCATCACGCCGCGCATGAAGATTGGCCCGGGCTTCAACCTGCTGGTGCCGCGCCCCGGCAGCCTGGCCAATCCCGACTTGATGGCGCGTACGTTGCCGAAGGAACCGCCTGCGAAGGTGGTTGCCAAGGGCAAGAAAAACAGCAAGGCGGCAAGCAAGCAGACGGCGCGCAAACCGGCCAAGAAAAAGAAGCGGGCCGGCTGACGCCTGCGATCCGGATCAGTCCGGGAAGTAGCAGCACACCCTGTGGGTCGCGGACTGCTGGGTCGCCGGCGGATACGCTTCGCGGCAGTGCGGCTGTGCGCGTGGACAACGCGGGTGGAAATGGCAGCCCGCCGGCGGATTGGCCGGTGATGGCGGATCGCCGGGCACCAGCAGGCGCTCCCCGGAAACCTCGGCGGCGGCAATGCGCGGGACGGCCGCGAGCAAGGCTTGCGTGTAGGGATGGCGCGGCCGGCCCAGCACTTCCGAAGTCGTGCCGCGTTCGACGATGCGGCCGAGATACATCACGGCCACTTCCGACGCGAGATACTCCACCACGGCGATGTTGTGCGTGATGAAGAGGTAGGCCAGCCCCAACTGCGCCTGCAGGTCGGTCAGCAGGTTGAGGATCTGCGCCTGCACCGAAACGTCGAGCGCGCTGGTCGGTTCGTCGCAGATCAGCAGCCGTGGCTGCACGGCGAGGGCGCGCGCGATGGCGATGCGCTGCCGCTGCCCGCCCGAAAACTCATGCGGATAACGGCCGGCCATCTCGGGCGTGAGCCCCACCTGCTGCAACACCGCGGCCACGTCGGCGCCGGGTCGTCCCTCGGCGACGATCTCGCCAACCCGCATGCGCGGGTTAAGCGATCCGAAGGGATCCTGGAACACCATCTGCATCTGCGCCGGCACCAGCCCGGCCAGCGACTGGCCATCCAGCCGTACTTCCCCACCGGTGGGCCGCTGCAAGCCCAGGATCGCCTTGCCCACGGTCGTCTTGCCGCAGCCCGACTCGCCTACCAGCGCCAGCGTACGACCAGCGTGCAGCGACAGATCGACACCATCGACGGCGCGCACATGGCCGACCGCCCGCTGCAGCACGCCGCGCCGGATCGGGAAGTGGACTTTCAATTCGCGCACGTCGAGCAGGGGCTGCGACGTGACGGCAGCCTCCACTGGCATCACCATTGTTGCCGCCGGTGCCGTCCCGCCAGCGCTGACTTTCGTGGACTGCGGCGATTCAAGATGGCACCGGACGATCTGGCCCGCCGCGCCGGTCCGCAAGGGCGGCACCTGCGTGCGACAGACGGGCAGCACTTCATCACAACGGTCCACGAAGCGGCAACCGGCGAACTGCGTGCCCAGCGGCGGAACATTGCCGGGAATCGTCGCCAGCCCCTGCTGGCGTGCTGATGCATCGGGCAAGGCGGCGAACAGGCGCCGCGCATAGGGGTGGCCGGGCGTGGCAAAGAACGCCGCGCGCGGAGCGACCTCGACCAACTGGCCGGCATACATGACACCGACGCGGTCGGCCATGCGGGCCACCACGCCGAGATCGTGCGTGATGAGCAGCATCGCCATGCCGCGCTGCCGCTGCAGATCACGCAGCAGGTCGAGCACCTGGGCCTGGATGGTAACGTCGAGCGCGGTGGTCGGCTCGTCAGCGATCAACAATTCCGGCTCGCCGGCCAGCGCCATCGCGATCATCGCGCGCTGCTTCATGCCGCCCGACATCTGGAACGGAAATTCGCCCGCACGCCGCTGCGGGTCGGGGATGCCCACCGCCGCGAGGAGCTCGACCACGCGCGCCGCGGAGGCTGCGCCGGCATGCAGGCTCAGGGCCTCGGCGATCTGCGCGCCGACGGTCAGCACCGGGTTGAGGCTGGTTGCCGGTTCCTGGAAGATCATGCCAATCTTGCCGCCCCGGACACCGCGCATTTGCGCTTCGCTGAGCGCACACAATTCCTGGCCGGCGAAGCGGACACTGCCGCCGGCAATCTGCGCAGCCGCCGGCAGCAGGCGCATCAGGCCGAGTGCCGTCATCGACTTGCCGCAGCCCGATTCACCGAGCAGCGCGAAAGTCTCCCCCGCGGGGATGTCGAAGGACACGCCATCGACCGGCCGTGCCTTACCGATGGCGACTGAGAGGTCGCGGACAGCGAGCAGCGTCACCGCGCAGCCCTCGGATCGAACGCATCGCGCACGACGTCGGCGAAGAGGTTCGCCGCCAGCACGAGAACGAACATGAACACGAAGGCCGCCGCGAGCGACCACCACACCATCGGCTCGCGCGCGAGTTCCATGCGCGCAGTGTTGATCATCGTGCCGAAGCTGATCGTGTTCGGATCGACGCCGATGCCGACATAGGACAACACCGCCTCGGCGAGCACCAGGCCGGAGAAGTCCATGACGATCGCGATCATGACGATGTGCATCACGTTCGGCAGGATGTGGCGCCAGAGGATGCGCGCACCGGAGACGCCGAGCGCCTGCGCCGCCTGCACGTACTCGAGCTCGCGCAGCTTCAGTGTCTCGCCGCGCAGTAGCCGGCACAAGCCGGTCCAGCTGGTAATGCCGAGGATCGCGCACAACGCCAGCAGGCGCGCATCGGCGCGCTCGGCGCTGGTGGCGAACCAGTCAGGATGGGTATCGATCACCACCTGCATCATCAGCACCGCCGCGGCGATCAGCAGCACGCCGGGGATCGAGTTGAGCGTGGTATAGACGTACTGGATCACGTCGTCGATCCAGCCGCCCGCGTAGCCGGCCAGCAGGCCCAGCGCGACGGCCGCCGGCAGCATGATCAGCGTGGTCAGCGTGCCGATCAGCAGGCCCGTGCGGATGCTCTTCAGAGTCAGATACAGCACGTCCTGGCCCACCTTGTCCGTCCCCAGCACGTGATAGCCCTGTGCCAGCAAGGCGACGGGCCCCGCCGCCAGGCAGAGCAGCAGCGTCGTGACCAGGGCTGCCCGCCAGGCGAGATGGGGCGTGGCCCGCCGCAAGGGCGCGCTTGCCAGCCAGAGCGCAAGCCACAGGACCAGGCCGACACCGAGGCCCTGCGCCGCCCGGTTCGCCACATCCTGGTCGTAGTCGGAAAGGTCGCTGCCGAGATGGGCACCCCCGTGCTTGAGGCGCGGGAAGTCACGCGCCCCACCGCCGTCACCCGCCGCATCCAGCGTTTCCTTGGCGAAGGAATGCGTCGCCAGCGGCGCGGAATAGGTCTTCTCGCTGCGCGTGCGCAGGCCCACCAGCAGCGCATCGAGCGCCGAATGTACCTCGATCGCATAGTTTTCCTGCGGGCCGGACAGGCGCTCGCGGTAATGCATCGAATCGAGTACGCCGACGAGGATGAACGCCAGCAGCAGCGGTGCCGCGGCCATGCCCGCCCGGCTCTGGCCCACGCGCCGCCAGGCCAGGCGCAGGTGTTCGCTGCGGCTCGCCAAGACGCCCCCAGCCACGGTCAGCGCAATGAGCAGGAAGAACAGGGCATCCGACCAGAGGAGGACCGGCTTGAACATCATTGCAGTCGGATCCTGGGATCGGCGATCGTGTAGGAAATATCGGTCAGCAGCAGGCCGACGATATACAGGGCGCTGCCGATGAAGACCATCGCGCGCACCACGGCGAAGTCTTGCGCGTTGATCGCGTCGATGGTGTAGCTGCCGAGCCCGGGGATGCCGAAGAAGGCTTCGATCAGCAGGCTGCCCATGAACAGCGTCGGGATCACCACCACCGCGCCGGTGAGGATCGGGATCAGCGCGTTGCGCAGCACGTGGCGGAACAGCACCCAGCGCTCGGAAAGCCCCTTGGCACGGGCGGTACGCACGTAATCGCGGGTGTATTCCTCGAGGAAGATGGTGCGGTACCAGCGCGCCGACGAACCGATGCCGGCCAGCACGCTGACAATCACCGGCAGAATCACGAACTTCGCGGCGGTCAATCCCTCCGCGTAGCCCGAAATCGGCACGAGGTGCCACATCTTGGAAACCAGCCACTGCCCGCCGATGATGTAGAACAACCCGGAAATCGACATCATCGCCACGCACAGCACCACGCCGGCGAAGTCGAGGTAAGTGGCGCGAAAATAGACGAGCAGCAGCGCAAACGAGATCGCCGCGAACAACCCCAACGCGAACACCGGCACGGCGACCGCCAGGCTTGGCCCCATGCGCAGCTTGATCTCGCGCGCGATGTCGCGACCGTCGTCGGCGCGGCCGAAGTCGAGCGCGAACATCTTCACCGACTTGGCGAAGAAGATCGTCTCTGCGACCTTGCCCGCACCTTGCGCGCCGGCATTCCAGAAGAGGGGCTTGTCGTAGCCGCGCTCGACCTTCCACTTCTCGATCGCCTCGGGCGTCACGCGCTTGACGCCGAGCTGCATGCGCGCCATGTCGTCCGGCGTGTTGACGATGAAGAACAGCGCGAAGGTGATGACATTCACGCCGATCAGGATCGGCAAGGCGTAAAACAGGCGGCGGATCAGGTAAGCGAGCATGGGCAGGCGGTACGGGGTTCCGGCGGACTATACCAAGCCGGCTGATAAAATTCGGCGTGTAAAAGAACCCAACAGAGGACATAGAAAACCATGGTCATCCCCCGACTCCGACACCTGCTGATCTGCGGGCTGCTGTTCGCCGGCAGCGCGTCCGCGCAGGAAATCGCCGCACCCGAGGCCTTCGAGGCTGCACGGGCCGGCAAGCTCACCATCATCGATATCCGCACCCCGCCGGAATGGAAGCAGACCGGCGTGGCGCAGGGCGCGACGCTCATCAACATGCTGCACCCGCAGGGCGCCGCAGGCTTCCTGAACGCGGTGCTGGCGAAAGTCGGCGGCGACCGAACGGCCCCCATCGCGCTGATCTGCCGCACCGGCAACCGCACGTCGCAAGTCCTGAGATTCCTCAAGGCGCAAGGCTTCACGCAGGTCAGCCATATCCCCGAAGGCATGGCCGGGAGCCCGTCCGGGCCTGGCTGGCTGGCACGCCGCCTGCCGACCGAGGCCTGCTCAGTCTGCTGAGCCTTCCACCGCCGCATCGCAGTCGCACCCCCGGCCGGCCGCAATCCAGCGCAGCGCGAGACGGCGGGCGAGCGGTTCGGCAAACGGCGGCAGCCAGCGCAGGTAACGCACGGGCGCCACGACCAATCCGCAGTCATAACGCCCGCCCTGCCATGTCAGTGCGGGACACGCCCCGTCCCGGTGACCCAGCAGGAACCGGCTCAAGGGACAGGGCGCGATGCTGCAGCAGACGCCGCAACCGTTGCATGTCGCCCCCACCGACGGCTTGGCGGGGGCGCTCGCATGCAAGGCGATCTTCATTCCAGACGGAAGTCCACGGGCAGCAGCACCTGCCGGCGGCCTCCGGGCAGATGGGCGATGCGCGTTGCGGCCCGCAGCGCCGCGTCATCGAGCAGCGCATGGCCGGACGAACTCGCAACCTCGATGCCGCTGACACGACCGCTGGCATCGAGCGTCAGAAGGAGCACGACGCGACCCTCAAGTTCGTGCCGAATCGCTTCGCGCGGATAGAACTCCTCGCGTGACAGTGCCGCCATGGCGGTATCGAGTGCGCGTCCCTTGAGTTCGCGCGGCTTAGCGGGTGGCCCCGAAGTCGGCGCGGGCGGGACGGCTTCCTCGGGTTGGGGCAAGGCCTCGGGCTGTGTCGCGATTTCGCGCACTATTTCCGGTGGCGGCAGGTGCACCGCCAGGGGCGGCACCGCGACCGACGGATTCCGCGGCAGCCACCAAGCCGCGGGAATCAACAGGGCCACATGCAGGACGAAACTCATCCCCAGCGCCAGCCCGAGCCGGACGCCCGGCACTGCGGAACGCAATGGGGTCACTGCCATCATCCGTGCATGCTAGCGCAGCACGGTAAACTGCAAGATATGAAAAGCCTGTTGATTCTTTGCTTGCTGTGCCTGACGCTGACGCTCCCGGTCCATGCCGAGCCGCCCGACCCGATGCGCTTCTCCGTGGTCCTCGAACTCGGCGACTTGAAGCAGGCGCGCGCGTGGCTGGACGACGGGCTGGACCCGAATTTCGAAGGGCGCCTGATCGGGACCGGCCTGATGATCGGCGCCTGGGAGGGCAACATCCCGCTCATGGAACTCTTCCTCGAACGCGGCGCGGACCTCCAGCGCAGCAACCGCTTCGGCGAAACCGCGCTCATGCTCGCGGCGTGGAAGAACCGGCGCGCCGCCATGCAGTGGCTGCTCGACCATGGCGCGCAGCCGAATCGTCCCGAGCGTGAATGGACCGCCCTGCACTACGCGACCTTTGCCGGCCATGGCGAGCTCGTCGAAGACCTGCTGGGTGCCGGTGCCGATGTCAATGCACGCTCGACCAACGGCTCGACCATCGTCATGATGGCGGCCCGCGAAGGCCACGCCACCCTCGCCGAACGCCTGCTGGCGGCCGGCGCCAATCCGCTGCTGAAGAACGACTACGACGACAATGCGGTGGCCTGGGCGATGCGGCAGGGCAACTACGACATCGCGAAAGCCTTCACCAGCGCCGAGAATTTCGCCGAACTCGTGCGGCTGGCGGCGGAAAACTCCGCGCCCCCGCCGTTGCGTTCACTGCCTGCTCCGGATGCCGTCGATGAACTGCTGCGCAAGGCACGGCTGGCTGAAATGGAAGGCAAGCGCGAGGCAGCGCTGGCCATCTATCAGCAGGCCTGGAGCGAGTTGAAAGACCGGCAGGCGCCGCAGAAAGTCAGCCCTGGCAAGACGGCACAAGCGGACAAGAAACCGGCCAAGGCGCCCAAGGCGCTGGTCATTCGCGCCAAGCGGGGCGCACCGGAGCAACAGTCGCTGGGTTTTACCTATGGGGAAGGCGAATCGGCCAGCGCGGACCAGTTGCTCGAGGCGGCCCGGGCGGCGGAAGCCGCCGGCGACCGGCAGAAAGCGCTGATGCTGTTCCGCCAGGCGGCGAGTCGCATCAAGGACGAAACGCCCGAGAAATAGATAAACGATATTAGTTTTTCTGTTGCATTCATAAACAAGTATGGATGCAATGCCCTTAGGGCAGGAATAGGATTTGCGGCTGAAACGCTTTCATTAAACGCCCGCCTGCCGCATTGCCGCATGACCGCTGAGCACACCTCTTCGCGCAGGATCGTCTGGGACGATTCGTACGCGATCGGCATTCCTGCCATCGACGAACAGCACGCCCTGCTGTGTTCGCTGGCCAATCGACTGCTCGATCAACCCGAAGCGCTGGCGCATGACGAACACGTGGTCGACATCCTCACCGACCTGGGCAAATTCCTCATCCTGCACTTCCAGACCGAAGAAGCCCTGATGCGCCAGATCAAGGGCATGCCGGCCGATGAGCTGGACAGGCACATCCAGGCCCACAATCGCATCATTGACGAGTACGCCAGCCTGAATCTCGCTGCCGCACAGTGGAAGCAACATACCGCACGGGACATCTTTCGCCAGGTCAAGGAATGGGTCGGCGATCACTTCCATACCAGCGACGCCAAGATCCGGGACTACCTGACCGCCTGAGCCGCCGGTAACCGGTCTATTTCCGCTTGAAGGTCATGTGGGCCTGACGGCTGAGGATGAAGTCGAAGATGATCTTCATCCAGATCGTCGAACCTGCAATGGCCGACCAGGTTTCATACGTCAATGAACCGGCCACGACTCCCAGTATCACGAAGATCAGGATGCCGGCAGCGATCAGGTTGATCGCCGCCGCATAGGGGGCATACTTCGCCTGATTCGGCGGCGCTTCGCCCCGCTTGAGCGCCACCTCGGAAAAGTCGCGCTTGACGACGACGATCCAGGCGCGGCGCAGCCAGAAATAGGTAATGGGAAACAGGGCGAGAAACAAAAGCCACGTCAGCGCGACGCTGATGTCGAAAACCACGGTGTGCTCCTGAAATAAAAAGCCCCGCCAGTGTAACCCGGCGGGGCAATCAAACCCGGTCCGATATTCAGGATCCGGGTGAGGGATTACCGCTTAGTGCGCACCATCCACGGCCTTGGAACCACGCGGGATACGCACGGCTTCGACCATGTGCTGGATGTGCTCGGGCGGCTCCTTGGTCACCTTGTCGACCGCGAAGGCGACGAGGAAGTTGACCATCGCACCGACACCACCGAAGGCTTCCGGCGTGATGCCGAAGAAGCTGTTGGCGCCGCCGATCACGTTCAGGTACTCGGTGCCCTTGATGAAGAACAGGCCCTTGTGCGCGAACACGTAGAACAGGGTGATGAAGAGACCTGCCAGCATGCCGGCCATGGCGCCTTCCTTGTTCATCTTCTTGGAGAAGATGCCCATCATGATCGCCGGGAACAGCGACGAAGCCGCGATACCGAAGGCCAGGGCCACCGTACCGGCCGCGAAGCCCGGCGGATTGAGGCCAAGGTAGCCGGCGACGACGATCGACACCGCCATCGCGATCTTGCCCGCCATCAGTTCGCCCTTCTCGCTGATGTTCGGCGCAAAGATGCCCTTCACCAGGTCATGGGAGATAGCGGATGAGATTGCCATCAGCAGGCCCGCGGCGGTGGACAGCGCGGCAGCGAGACCACCGGCAGCAACCAGCGCGATCACCCAGTTCGGCAGCAGCGCGATTTCCGGGTTGGCGAGCACGATGATGTCGGCGTTGACCGTCAGTTCGTTGCCCTTCCAGCCCGCGGCTTCCATCTTGGCCTTGGCCGCTTCGTTCTTGGTCTTGTCGTTGTAGTACTGGATGCGGCCGTCGCCGTTCTTGTCCTCGAACTTCAGCAGG
>CAZTWA010000060.1:0-12990 GCA_964617225.1 uncultured Methyloversatilis sp. | reverse complement strand
CGATGCCGTCTCGCTTTGCAGCCCTGGTTCCGGCTCGACTTCAATCTGGGGCAAGGCCTCAGCCGCTTCATTCGCCGCGGCCGGGATCGTGGCGACCTCCACGACCATCGAACGCGCACCCCGCGGGTCACTCGCATCGCCGTCCTGCCGGGACTGACTTTCCACGATCTCGCTCGACGGCAACGGGAGTGCAGCCAGACTCTCGTCATGCAGCGTTTCCAGAGCATCGAAAACTTCCTGGCACGCCCCGCAGCGGACCGTGCCCTGGCGGATCTTGAGTTGCTCGGCGGTGACGCGAAAGTGTGTCTGGCAGTGCGGGCAGCGGGTCAGCATGACGGCGAGTTTACTTCATGCCTTCCAGTCTTACCCAGCCTTCATGCACGGCACCGACGCTCAATGCGAGATAAGGCGCATAGGCAGCGATGACTTGATCGGCCTGGCTTTCGAGGACGCCGGAGAGCGCCAGCCGGCCCCCGGGCTTGACCCGCGAAGTGAGCAGCGGCGCCAGCAGCATGAGCGGGTTGGTCAGGATGTTCGCGACCACCCGGTCGAAGGTTTCGTCGAGGCGGTCGCTCGACCGGGCCAGCCGCATCGACACGCCGTTGCGTCCCGCATTGTCGGCGGCGGCGGTCAGCGCCGCCGGGTCGATGTCGACGCCCAGCACGTTGCCGGCGCCCAGCTTGAGCGCGGCAATGCCGAGGATGCCCGAGCCGCAACCGTAGTCGAGCACGGACGTACCGGGACTGACATTCGCCTCCAGCCATTCGAGGCAGAGCCGCGTGGTCGGATGGCTACCCGTGCCAAAGGCGAGGCCGGGATCGAGTTCGAGGTTGATCGCCGTCGGGTCGGGGGCTTGATGCCACGAAGGCACGATCCACAGCCGCCCGGAGATGCGGATCGGGTCGAACTGCGACTGGGTGAGGCGCACCCAGTCCTGCTCGGCGACTTCCTCGAAGCTGATTTCCGGCAGTTCGGCAATCCGGGCATCGCGAACGGCAGTGGCGATGCGCTCGCGCAGATCCGTTGCGGGTTCGAACAGGGCGACGACGCGGCTCAGTTCCCAGATCGGTGTCGTCGGTGAGCCGGGTTCGCCGAATTGTGGGGTTTCGAGCTCGGTGCCGGCCTGAGCGTCTTCGACCGAGGCCGAGATCGCGCCCACCGCCATCAGGGCATCCGAAAGCGCCTCGGCATGTGCGGCGTCAGTGACGAGCGCGGCCTGTAACCACATAGGATAGCCCCCCACGCTCGCAACTCCGGCTCGCTGCCCCCCACAGGGGAGCGCATGCTTTCTTGGGGCGGCCCGTCGAAAGCATGTTATTTCCGGTTGGCTTCCTCGCGCGCGGCGAGCTTCTCTTCGAGATAGTGAATACTCGCCCCACCTTTGATGAAATGCTGGTCGAGCAGCAAGTCCTGATGCAGCGGAATGTTCGTCTTGATGCCATCGACCATCATTTCCGACAGCGCAATGCGCATGCGCCGGATCGCCTGTTCGCGCGTGTCGCCGTAGGAAATCACCTTGGCAATCATCGAGTCGTAGTGCGAAGGCACCGTATAGCCCGAGTAAACGTGCGAATCGACACGGATGCCCGGGCCGCCGGGCGGATGCCAATTCGTGATTTTGCCGGGAGATGGTGTGAACTTGAAGGGGTCTTCGGCGCAGATGCGGCACTCGATCGAATGCCCCTTGACCTCGATGTCGCGCTGGCGGAGCCAAAGCTTTTCGCCGGCTGCCACACGAATCTGAGTCTGGACGATATCGACGCCCGTCACGAGTTCGGTGACGGGGTGCTCGACCTGTACCCGCGTGTTCATCTCGATGAAGTAGAACTCGCCGTTCTCATAGAGGAACTCGAAGGTGCCCGCGCCACGATAGCCGATCTTGCGACAGGCTTCGGCACAGCGGTCGCCGATGCGCGTGATCGCGCGGCGATTCACCTCGGGCGCCGGCGCCTCCTCGATGACCTTCTGGTGCCGCCGCTGCATTGAACAGTCACGCTCGGAAAGCCAGATGGCATTGCGGAAATTGTCGGCCATCACCTGGATTTCGATATGCCGCGGGTTTTCGAGGAACTTCTCCATATAGACCACGGGATTGCCGAAGGCCGCCTGCGCCTCGGAGCGGGTCATGTTGACCGCATTGAGCAGGGCCGCCTCGGTATGCACCACGCGCATGCCGCGCCCGCCGCCGCCGCCAGCCGCCTTGATGATGACCGGATAGCCGACCGCACGGGCAATTTTCACGATTTCCTTCGGATCTTCCGGCAACGCACCCTCAGATCCCGGGACGCAGGGCACGCCCGCTTCTTTCATCGCGTTCTTTGCGGAGACTTTGTCGCCCATCAGGCGGATGGTTTCGGCTTTCGGTCCGATGAAGACGAAACCGGATTTTTCGACGCGCTCGGCGAAATCCGCGTTCTCGGACAGGAAGCCGTAGCCCGGATGGATAGCCTCGGCATCGGTCACCTCGGCGGCCGAAATGATCGCAGGAATATTGAGGTAACTCAGACCGGAGGCCGGTGGCCCGATGCAGACCGACTCGTCAGCCAGCTTGACGTACTTGGCCTCGGCGTCAGCCGTGGAATGCACGGCCACGGTGCGAACACCCAGTTCGCGACAGGCGCGGAGTACGCGCAACGCGATTTCACCGCGGTTGGCTATAAGAATTTTCTCGAACATGTCGTTATCTTCGCTCTATTCAGCCTATCTCAACCCAACAGGAAGAGCGGTTGATCGAACTCGACCGGTTGGCCGTTTTCGACGAGGATTGCCTTGATCACCCCGTCCGCATCCGACTCGATCTCGTTCATCAACTTCATCGCTTCGATGATGCACAGCGTGTCGCCTTTTTTCACCGTCTGCCCGACTTCGGCAAAAGCCGGTGCGCCCGGGCTGCCCGAACGGTAGAAGGTGCCAACCATCGGAGCCTTGACCTGATGGCCCGCCGGCTCGACAGGTACCACTGCCTCGGCAGCAGCGATCGGTGCGGCCGAGGCAGCAGACGTGCCCATCATGCCTTGCTGACCCATCGGCATACTGACCATCGTGGTCGTCGGGGCCATGGCCATATGCTTGGCGATACGGATTTTTTCTTCACCCTCGCTGATTTCCAGTTCCGAAATACCGGAGTTCTGCACCAGGTCGATCAGGGTTTTGAGCTTTCTCAGATCCATGCGATTTTCTCCAACCCGCAGCTAGTTGACGGGAATTTGAACGATGAAGCGCTCCAATAGGGAGCAGTTATTTACGAATACGGACGAGCGCCGCCTCGAGGGCGAGCGCATAACCTTGTGCGCCAAGCCCGCTGATGGTGCCGACGGCGATCTCCGAGAAGTAGGAGTGTTGCCGGAAGGCTTCGCGAGCATGGACGTTGGACAGGTGCACCTCGATGAAGGGAATACGTACGGCGGCCAAGGCATCGCGGAGTGAGACGCTGGTATGGGTGTAGCCGCCGGGATTGATGATGATGAACTCGATGCCTTCAGCGCCGGCCGCCTGCACCCGGTCGATCAGGCCGCCCTCGCTGTTGCTCTGGAAACTTTCGATCTGTACGCCATCGGCGTGGGCACGGGCTTCCATCATGACGTGGATGTCGGCCAGCGTCGTGCTGCCATAGACATCCGGTTCACGGGTACCCAGCAGGTTCAGGTTCGGGCCATGCAGGACGAGGATGCGCACATTACCGCCTGCACCACTATCCATTTTGGCAGAACTCTTTTTGCGTTTTGTATTCGACATAGCTGCAAGTTTGCCGCAAATAGGGGATATTTGTCCAGTTCACCCGTTTTCCGCACTGCACAGCGCTTCAACAGCCTCGACGCGCGCACGGTTCCGCGTGCGGCCATCATTCCCTTTATAGTTGATGCGCTCCTCGCGTGGCGGCAATACGATCAGGTTGGTCGGCGCATCTTCATCCTCGAGCACGAACACCGCCTCGACGCGCTCGTTCTTCGGGTTGCCATGGCGGAACGCGATGCCCTGATCGAGCAGGAAGATTTCGACGTCCTTGGCGCTGTCGGGAAACAGCAGGATATCAATATGCGAATGCCGACCCGCCGTGCCCTCCAGCACGGACCCCGTCAGCCACGGGGAGAACGGTGCCAGCCGGTGCATGAGCTCGATGGCGGTGCAGCGCAGTGCGGCCAGTTGCTCGCCCTGCTCCTCCTCCTGATAGAGGGCGTGGTAGTCGCGCACCGCACTCTCGATTTCCGCATTTCCGGGCAAGGGAAAACTCTCGGGCAAGCCCAACTGGCGGACCGCCTTGCGCTTGGCCGCGCCATATTCCATGCCGTCCTCGGCGATCAATCGCGCGGCGGCGTGGACGAGTTCGGAGCGCAATGCCGGGGAATGGTGGTTCAGGATGCGGCTGGGGTGGCTGCGGCGGGGCATGGTTGTCACGCGGGCTACCGTAGAATGGTCCGATTCTAAAGCCTGGCTGGGGCCACATGCACATTCATATTCTCGGGATCTGCGGTACTTTCATGGGGGGTATTGCGCTGATTGCCCGCGCCGCCGGCCACAAGGTCACCGGCTGTGATGCCAATGTCTATCCGCCCATGAGCACCCAACTGACAGCCGAGGGCATCGATCTCGTCGAGGGTTATGGCGCGGATCAACTTAGTCTGAACGCCGATCTCTGGGTGGTCGGCAACGCCGTTTCACGGGGCAACCCGTTGCTGGAAGCGATCCTTGATCGCGGTCTGCGCTACATTTCCGGTCCGCAATGGCTGGCCGAGAACATCCTGCAAGACAAGTGGGTACTGGCCGTCGCCGGCACCCACGGCAAGACCACCACTTCGGCGATGCTGGCCTGGATTCTGGAAGATGCCGGCCTGCAACCGGGCTACCTGATCGGCGGGGTGCCCCAGAACTTCGGAAAGTCGGCCAACTTCAGCGAATCATCGTTCTTCGTCGTCGAAGCCGATGAGTACGACACCGCATTCTGTGACAAGCGCTCGAAATTCGTCCACTACCACCCCCGCACGGCGATTCTCAACAACCTTGAATACGATCACGCAGACATCTTTAGCGATCTTGCTGCCATCGAGACACAATTTCACCATCTCGTGCGCACGATCCCCGGCAACGGCCTGATCGTTGCCAATGCCACCGAACCGGCGCTGGAGCGGGTATTGAATCGCGGTTGCTGGACACCGATCGAGCGCTTCAACGACCCGGCCGGCTGGCGGACCACGGGTGATGAAGCCACGGGAACGCTTTCAATTCACGATAAAGCCAAAGAACTTGGCACCATCTCCTGGCAACTATCAGGAAAACACAATCGCAACAATGCGCTCGCCGCATTGCTCGCCGCCCGCCATGCCGGCGTGCCGCTCGCGCGCGGAATGGAGGCATTGAGCCGCTTCGAGAATGTGAAACGCCGGCTGGAAGTGCGTGGCACGGTGCATGGCGTGACCGTCTATGACGACTTCGCCCATCATCCGACCGCCATCGAAACCACCTTGGCCGGCCTGCGCGGACGCGTAGGCAATTCGCGCATCCTCGCCGTACTGGAGCCGCGCTCGAACACCATGAAGCTCGGCACGATGAAGGATGCCCTGCCCGGCAGCCTGAAGGATGCGGACCGGGTCTTCTGCTACGGCGCCAATCTCGGCTGGGACGCTGCCGCAGCGTTGGCACCGCTCGGTGACAAGGCGCAAACCTGCGACGACCTCGCCGATCTCGTGCGGCGCATCGTCGACGTCGCGCAACCCGGCGACCACATCTTGGTGATGAGCAACGGCGGCTTCGGGGGCATCCACCAGAAGCTGCTGGATGCGCTCGGCGTCCAGGCTGCCCGCTAGACCGGCATGTTCGTCAAGATCGTCATCGTCCTGCTGCTGCTCATCGTGGCGGCCAGCCTGCTGACCCAGCGGGGGCCCGCAGCCGGCAGTCGATCGAACGCTCGTAACGGCACCCCCGTGCGCACACTGATGCTGCGCATCGCGATCGTGCTGCTGGTGATCGCCGGCGGCGTCGCCACGGTGCATTTCCTGTCTGGCTGCGCCCGGCCGGCAGTGGGCTTCCATGCGCAGGACATTACCGGCGCGGATTATGCTCCGCTCGCCCGGCTCGACAGCTTCACCGACCACACGGGACGCCGTCTCGCCAGCGCTGACTTTCAGGGCAAGGCCGTCGTGGTCTTCTTCGGCTACACCCACTGTCCGGACATCTGCCCGACCACGCTGACCACGCTGAAGGAAACCATGCAGCGGCTGGGCCAGGACAGCGATCGCGTGCAGGTGCTGTTCGTCACGGTCGATCCCGAGCGCGACACGCAGGAAATCCTCGCCGCCTATGTGCCCTGGTTCGATGCGCGCTTCCGGGGTCTGCGCGCCGACCCGGACACCACCCGCGATGTCGCAAAATCCTTCAAGGTCTTCTACGCGAAAGCCAAGGGAGAAACGGCGCTGGGCTACAGCATCGACCATACGGCGACCAGCTACGCCTACGATCCGCGCGGCCGGCTGCGGCTGCTGATCAACCATGGCGCATCAGCCCAGCAAATTTCCGAGGATTTAAGTAAGCTATTGGCAAGCCAATAACCAAGGCAGCCATGTTCCGCGCCCTCGTCAACCAGCCCGGCGTTCTTGCCACCACCCTCGCGGCGGCCGGCATCCTTGCCATCACGATGGGTGCGCGCCAGTCGATGGGCCTGTTCATCAGCCCGCTGAACACCACGACCGGGCTGGGCATCGCGACGATCAGCTTCGCACTGGCGATCGCGCAGTTCGTCTGGGGCGCCGCCCAGCCCGTCGCCGGCGCGCTGGCCGACCGCCACGGACCGCGTCCGGTACTGATCGGCGGACTCTTCATCGCCGCGCTCGGCAGCGCGCTGACGCCTTTCATGGATTCCGGCATCGGGCTGATCTTCGCGATCGGCCTGCTGACCGCCATCGGCTCGGGGTCGAGCAGCTTTTCCGTGCTGATGGGTGCCGCCGCGCAGCGCCTGCCGCTCGAAGCGCGCGGCACGGCCTCGGGCGTCATCAACGCCGGTGGTTCGTTCGGCCAGTTCGTCTTCGCGCCCATCGTCCAGAAGCTGATCCAGGGCATGGGCTGGATGAACGCGATGTGGGCACTCGCCCTCATGACGCTCGCGGCCCTGCCGCTGGTCGGCAAGCTCACCCGGCCGATCGACCAGCCCGTCAAGCATGCCGAGGCCGACCACGGCGTGATGCGCACCATCGGCAACGCGATGCAGGACCGCAGCTACCTGCTGCTGCACGCCGGCTTCTTCACCTGCGGCTTCCACATCGCCTTCCTCGTCACCCACCTGCCGGGCGAGGTCGACCTCTGCGGACTCCCGCCGAGCGTCGCCAGCTGGTCGCTCGCGATCATCGGGCTGGCCAACATCTTCGGCAGCCTCTACGCCGGCTCCTGCGTCGCGAAGTACCGCAGCAAGTACGTGCTGGCGGCGATGTACGGCTCACGCGCGCTGCTGATCGCGTTGTACCTGATGGCGCCGCGCACCGAACTCACCTTCTACGTCTTCGCCGCCGGCCTCGGTTTCACCTGGCTGGCGACCGTGCCGCCGACAGCCGCCATCGTCGGCAAGCTGTTCGGCATCCGCTACCTCGCCACGCTGTTCGGCCTGACGCTGCTCTCGCACCAGATCGGCGGCTTTTTCGGCGCCTGGCTGGGCGGGCTGGCGATCACGACCTTCGGCGACTATGGCTGGATGTGGTACGCCGACATGGCGCTGGCCGCGGCAGCGGCGCTGGTCAATCTGCCCATTCGCGAGGCGCCGGTCGTGCGCCCCACCCCGGCCTGAGCCGGGCTTAAGTTATACGTCATAGTACTTAAGCCGGATTTACAAATACTTAGCATCTGTTTACGCTGCGGCTGACCGATCCTCAAGGGACAAGGCAAGCCATGGGTGCCAAGCTGACGAAGAGCGAAACCTGCATTACCGTGCGCGTCGACTGCAAGCTGGGCTACGACATCTGGCAAACCTTGCGCGATGGCCGCAATGCCGCACTGGCCGCCAACCTGCCCCTGAAACTCGACATCACGGGATGCCAGCGGGCCGACATGGGCGGCATCGGGGCGGTGATGATTGCCCAGGAAAAGCTCGCCACGCTGGAATTTTCAGGCTGCTCCGAGAAATTCTCGGAATGCTTTCGCGCCTTCGGCATCTGTGAGCACTGTGCCTCCAGGAACATCGCCTGCCCGACCTGATCCGCTCCCCGACGGAAACAAAAAGGGCCGCGTTCAGCGGCCCTTTCCTTGGTATCCAACAAAGACTCACATGCGCGCGGCGAGCACGCCCTTCATCTTCTGCATCGCCTTGGCTTCAATCTGGCGAATGCGCTCGGCGGATACGCCGTATTCGGCGGCCAGTTCATGCAGGGTGGCAGCCTCCTCGCCGTCCTCGACCAGCCAGCGACGCTGGACGATGGTGCGGCTGCGGTCGTCCAGGCCGGCCAGCGCATCGCGCAAGCCGCTGTCGTGCAGGCGGTCGCGCTCCTTGCGCTCCAGCTGAACCGAAGGCTCGACGCTGGCATCCGCCGCCAGGTAGGCGATCGGCGCATAGTGCTCTTCATCGTCATCCGTGAGGGGCTCGAGGGAGACATCGGCGCCGCCCATGCGGGTTTCCATCTCCACCACTTCCTCGGGCTTGACGCCCAACTGGCTGGCCACCGACCGGACTTCTGACGGGCTCAGGCTGGCAAAGCCGGCCTGATTATTGGCTTCGTGCGCGATTGCCGACTTCATGCTGCGCAGGTTGAAGAACAGCTTGCGCTGGGCCTTGGTCGTCGCGACCTTCACCAGCCGCCAGTTCTTCAGGATGTATTCGTGGATCTCGGCCTTGATCCAGTGCAGGGCGAACGACACGAGGCGCACGCCGCGCTCGGGATCGAACCGCTTCACCGCCTTCATCAGGCCAATATTGCCTTCCTGAATCAGGTCGGCATGGGGCAGGCCGTAGCCGAGGTAACCGCGCGCCACGGCGATGACCAGACGCAGATGGGACATCACCAAACCGCGCGCAGCGGAAAGATCGCCTTCGTCGCGAAAGCGACGGGCGAGGGACTTTTCCTCTTCCTCGGTCAGCATCGGCACGCGGTTGGCGGCCGAAATGTAAGCCTCAATGCTACCGCTGGCTGACGGCACCGGAAACTGGGCAAGGGTCAATGCTTGGCTCATGTCGGGTCTCCTTTGGACTAAATATTAGCACTCAAGTTATTCGAGTGCTAATAGTCTAACAAGTTCCCGACTAATTTACTAGGTTTCTTGCAACGGGTGAACTTGCAGTCCCTGCACGACTTCGGCCCGTATTTCCGCCGGGAGTTCCCCTCGGGCAGCCCGGGCGTCGGCTTCGGCGTCGAATCCAACAAAGCAACAGGCACCCGATCCGGTCATGCGGGCGTCGCCGAGCCGCCGCAAGATCGCCAGATGGCGGGCAACTTCGGGATAAAGCCGGCAAGCAACCGGCTCGAGGTCGTTGTGGCCCACGCCCGTCCGCCAATCGGCCGGCTGCATGGCGGGTGTATCGCGCCTGAGATCCGGCGAACGGAAAATGTCGGCTGTCGGCACATGGACTGCCGGGAAGGTCAGCAGATACCAGGCATCGGGCACAGCGACATCGGTGAAGCGCTCCCCCACCCCTTCGGCGAAGCAGTTGTGGCCATGAATGAAAACCGGGACGTCGGCGCCGAGCGCGAGGCCGATTTCCTGCAGCCTTTCGCGCGACAGGCCGCAGCCCCATAGATGGTTGAGGGCGATCAGAGTCGTCGCGGCGTCCGAACTGCCGCCACCGAGGCCGCCGCCCATCGGGATGCGTTTTTCGAGGTGGATCGTGGCACCCAGTGCCGTCCCGCCAGCGCTGACTTTCGAACCCACCATCCCCCAGCCCCTTCCTCGCGGAAGGTGAGACTGGTTGCGCGCTTCGCGCGAATTTTCTTGCAACGCTGTTGCTGCCCGCACGACCAGATCCTGCTCGGGCGGCACGCCGGGCGTCGGCGTCGCCAGAATGATGCGACCGTCCTCGCGCGGCTCGAAGCGCAGCGTGTCGGCCAGGTCGATGAAGCGGAAGACGGTCTGCAGTAGATGGTAGCCATCGGCACGCCGGCCGACGACATGCAGGAAGAGGTTGAGCTTGGCCGGTGCGGGCCAATCACGATTCCAGCCGCTCATTTCACCTCGATCCACTCGTCGATCTTCAACCGCACGGCGATGTCGTCGCGTTCGAGTTCGATCACCGCCGGCAAGGCATCGGCCGCCGCGCTTTCGCGCTCGACCACCGTTACCCGCCAACCTTCGGTCGCACCGACATCACCAAGCAGCCAGCGCGAGGAGGCGTTCAACGGCAGCGGAAAACCGAACACCTGCTGCGAAAGAGCACTCCAGTCACTGGCCGTGAAGCTGCGCCGGTCGGCGAGCGTCAGCCGCGCGCCTGCCGCATCGCGCACGATTTCGGCCACGCCCTGCCCGAGCGGCGTCGTCAGCAGGATTTCGTCCACGGCGATGCTGTGGCGCCAGTCGACATTGACATGGTGGCGCGCCTCGCCCTGCCGCACGGCGATGCGTCCGATGAAGGCGAATTCCCGGATCTCGGCAGGGCGCGGAGGCAGCACCGGACTGACGGCACAGCCGGCCAGAACCCAGGCCAAGAGCCAGACGATTGCAGCGCGCATCAACGGGCGAAGCGCTTGATCGTCTCGGCCAGCGCCTCGTTATCGGGGTGTTCCTTGCGCGCCTTGTCCCAGGTCTGGCGCGCCTCGTCCTTGCGGCCCAAGGCCCAGAGCACCTCGCCAAGGTGGGCCGCGATTTCGGGATCGGGGCGGATGCCGTAGGCCTGGTTGAGGGTATCGAGCGCGGCCTGCGTCTGTCCCTGGCGGAACAGCACCCAGCCCTTGCTGTCGAGGATGAATGGATCGTTGGGCGCAATCTCGAGCGCATGCTCGATCAGGCTGCGCGCTTCGTCGAGCCGGATGTTGCGGTCGGCAAGCGAGTAGCCCAGCGCATTCATTGCATGGGCATGGTCGGGCTTGATTTCCAGCAGGCGGCGCAACCGGCGTTCGAGTTCGTCGGCGCGGCCGAGTCGTTCGGCGAGCAGCGCGGTTTCGTAGATCAGCTCGGGCTGGTCCGGCTGGCGCTCCAGCGCGGCGGTGAGCGCGGCATGCGCGTCGGCGAGCCGTCCGGCCTCGCGCAGGATTTGCGCTTCACCAATCAGCAGCTGCGCCCGCTCGCGCGGGTTGGCAGCTTCGCTCTCCTGAAGGTGGCGCCGGGCTTCATCAATGCGGCTCTGCTTGGCCAGCACATTGGCGGCATGGAGGCGCGCCGCCAGATAATGCTCGCCGGGACCGACCTCGCCGAACCATTTGAGTGCCTCGTCCGGGCGCTTGCCCTCTTCGGCGATCTGGCCGAGGAAGTAGCGCGCCTTGTCGGCCTCGGCATGGCCGATCTCGACCAGGCGGCGCAGATGCTTTTCGGCCACTTGCGTATCGTTGAGCTGCAGTGACAGGACCGCGACGGCGAAGACGATGTCACCCTGCTTGGCCGGGTCGGCAGCTCCCTGCTCGAGTAGGGTGTTGAATTCGCGGCGCGCGTCGGCGTAGCGCTTGTCGGCGGCCAGTGCGCGTGCATAAGCGAGGCGGGCTTCGCGGGCCTGCGGGTTGGCCGCGATGAAGATGCCCAGCGCCGTCAGCGCCTCATTGCGGTCCTCGGTCAGTTGGGCGCGCAACAGCGCCGCCGTTTCCCAGTCCGGCTTGAGTTCAAGCGCCTGCCGCGCTTCCTCGCGCGCCGTCGTCAGGTCGCGCGCCTCGAACGCCGCGACCGACCGGGCATAGTGCGCCTCGGCAAACTGCAGATGGGGGGCCGTCAATTCGTTGACCACGCCCTGGATCGCCTTGCGGTCGCCACCCCGCGCGAACAGCCGGTTGAGGTGGGACAGGTTCTGGCGCAGCCGCAGGGGTTCCTCCTTCAGCAGGTCGGCAACCAGCGGCTTGAGTTCGTCGTAGCGTCCCTGCGTGGCCAGCAGGCCGATGAGCGCCTGGCGCGCCGGCCCGGAGGCGGGCTCGGTCTCGTGCCAAAGCCGAGCCGATTCGAGCGCGGTATCGAGACGGCGGCTATGCAAACCGATTTCGGTTGCACGGCGGGCGATGCGCGGATCGCGCGTTTCCTTGGCGAGATCGCGATAGATTTCGGCGGAATCGACGACTTGCCCACGCTGTCCCGCAATCTCGGCCAGCAGCAGGCCGTAGAGCAGCTTCGGCGTCAAATCGACGTTCGGCAGTTGGGCGAGCGCTTTGTCCTGATCTTCCGCTTCGGCTTTTTCCGCCTCGGCCTGCGGCTGGGGCTGCGCCGGGGGTTCGGGGCGCGTTTTCTGCGCAAGCGGGGCGCACCCGGCGAGCAGCGCGGCAGCGAGAACAAGGGAGAGGAGCGGTTTCATGCGATCAGCGTTGCGGTCTGTCTGGCCTGTCTACAATGGCGTCATGTTAGCAGTTTCCAATCTCCCGCCCGCCTGAGCACCATGCCCGAACTTCCCGAGGTTGAGGTCACGCGCCGCGGCATCGAAAAACGTGTCGGCGGCGCCCGACTGGATCGCGTCATCCTGCGTACGCCGACCTTGCGCTACCCGATCCCGGCCAGCCTGGCCCGCACCCTTGCCGGCCGACCGCTGGTGGAAGCGAAGCGGCGCGGCAAGTACCTGCTGCTCGATCTGGATGGCGGACACCTGCTTGTTCATCTCGGCATGTCGGGCAGCCTGCGTTTTGTTGCGCCCGGCACTGCGCCGGAAAAGCACGATCACGCTGATTTCGTTTTCGGTGGTGTCGTACTGCGCCTGACCGACCCGCGCCGCTTTGGCGCCTTGTTGTGGCTGGAAGGCGATCCGCTGGCACATCCGTTGATTGCCAAGCTCGGCATCGAACCCCTGACCCGCGCCTTCACCGCCGACTGGCTGCATGCGGCGCTGCGCGGCAAATCGGTGGCGATCAAGCCGGCGATCATGGATGCGGGCCTCGTCGTCGGCGTCGGCAACATCTACGC
>CAZTWA010000059.1:7655-13225 GCA_964617225.1 uncultured Methyloversatilis sp. | reverse complement strand
CCAGAGGGGCGCCCGGTTTGCGCACCGAAACGTTGGCATCGCAGCGGAAGCTGCCTTCCTGCATGTTGCCGTCGCAGATGCCGATCCAGGTCACCAGCGAATGCAGTGACTTGGCGTAGGCCACCGCTTCGGCGCTGGAACGCATGTCCGGTTCGGTGACGATCTCCAGCAGCGGCGTGCCGGCGCGGTTCAAATCGATGCCGGTCTTGCCATGGAAGTCCTCGTGCAGCGACTTGCCGGCATCCTCTTCGAGGTGGGCACGGGTCAGCCGGACGGTTTTTTCGGCCTCACCGACGCGGATCGTCAACTCGCCACCGGAAACGACGGGCAGCTCGAACTGGCTGATCTGGTAGCCCTTGGGCAGGTCGGGGTAGAAGTAGTTCTTGCGCGCGAAAATCGAGCGCGGGGCAATGTGCGCACCGATCGCCAGGCCGAACTTGATCGCGCAGACGACAGCTTCGCGGTTGAGCACCGGCAGCACGCCGGGCAGGGCGATATCCACCGCGCAGGCCTGGCGATTGGGTGCGGCGCCGAATTCCGTGCTGGCACCGGAAAAGATCTTCGAACGCGTTTGCAACTGGGCATGGGTTTCCAGCCCGATCACGACTTCCCACTGACTCATGTGGCTTACCTTTTAAGAACAGCTGCCCTTCTGGTTGTCGACCAGAATGGGCCAGAGATAATCGACGGCATTGCCGCTGCATTCGGTGCGGCAATCGCGGAAGGCCACCGTGACCTGGTCGCCCTGCTCCCATACGCTGACCTTGCAACTGCTCTGCTTGCTGGCGAGCACAATGATTGGCTGGGTCTCGGTCTGGCGGAAATCGGCGAGGCGGAACTGGCAGCTGCCGCGCTTGGGCACATCGACACGCGCCTCGAGCTGTTCTACCTGCGCGGATTTCACGTTGAGCTGCAACTGGCCGCTGTAGCCGTTGTCGTCGCGGAAACTGCAACTGGCCTTGGCATTCTGGACGCCGCCATTGATCGGTGCCAGCTTGCGCTTTGCCAGCAGGGCGAGGGTTTCCTTGCTGAGCTGCGGCTTGGCCGGGGTGGCGGAAGGTTTCGAGGCGGAGCCGGGTGCGGGCGTCGGCTGAGCCGGTTCCGACGGTGGCGCGCCAGGCGGTGTGGCGCAACCGGCTAGCAAGGCCAACATCAGGACGACAAGCGTCAGTCGTGCGTTCATCAGGCCCCCAGTCCGGCCGGCATGCGCTGATGCCAGTCGGTGACACGTTGGTATTGGTGCGCGACATTGAGCATCCGCGCCTCGTCGAACCACGGTGAAATCAATTGCAGGCCGACGGGCAAGGCCTTGTCGAAGCCACAGGGGATCGACATGCCCGGCAGGCCGGCGAGGTTGACCGCGATGGTGTAAATATCGGACAGGTACATCTGCACCGGGTCGGCGCTCTTGGCGCCGAACGCGAAGGCCACGGAAGGTGCCGTCGGCCCCATGATGACGTCGCAGTCCCTGAACGCAGCCTGGAAATCGGCGGCGATCAGGCGGCGGATCTTCTGCGCCTTGAGGTAGTAGGCATCGTAGTAGCCGTGCGACAGCACGTAAGTGCCGATCAGGATGCGGCGCTTCACCTCGGCGCCGAAGCCCTCGGCGCGGCTCTTCGAATACATGTCATTGAGGTCGGCATAGTCGGCCGCCCGGTGGCCGTAGCGCACGCCGTCGAAGCGCGACAGGTTTGAACTGGCTTCGGCCGGCGCGATGACGTAATAGGCCGGCACCGAGAGTCCCGAGTTTGGCAGCGAGACGTCGACGGTCGTCGCGCCGAGCTTGCGGTATTCGGCGAGCGCGGCTTCGACCGCCGCACGCACGCCATCGTCCATGCCGGCGCCGAAGAATTCCTTCGGCAGACCAATGCGCAGGCCCTGCAGCGGTTTCTCCAGATCGCGTGTGTAGTCCTCGGCCGGACGTTCGAGCGAAGTCGAGTCGCGCGGATCGAAGCCGGTCATGGCGGAAAGCAACAGCGCGCAATCCTCGGCGGATTTCGCCATCGGTCCGCCCTGGTCGAGCGAGGAGGCAAAGGCGATCATGCCGTAGCGCGACACCGTGCCATAGGTGGGCTTGAGGCCGGTCAGGCCGCACAGTGCCGCGGGCTGGCGGATCGAGCCGCCGGTGTCGGTACCGGTGGCGGCCGGCACCAGCCGGGCGGCGATCGCGGCGGCCGAACCGCCCGACGACCCGCCCGGGACGCAGCCCGATTGCCACGGATTCTTCACCGGGCCGAAGAAAGAAGTCTCGTTCGACGAGCCCATCGCAAATTCGTCCATGTTGCACTTGCCGAGCAGCACCATGCCCGCGTCGTTGAGGCGCTGGACGACATGGGCGTCGTAGGGTGCGATGAAGTTGTCCAGCATCTTCGAGCCGCAGGTCGTGCGCCAGCCCGCCGTGCAGAAAATGTCCTTGTGCGCGAGGGGGATGCCCAGCAGGGGTGCCGTCTCGCCAGCGCTGACTTTGGCGCGGCGGGCATCGGCTGCCTGTGCGGCGGCGAGCGCCTTCTCGCGGTCGAGCGTGACGAAAGCATTGAGTGCCGGATTGAGCTTTTCGATGCGGTCGAGAAAGAGCGTGGCGAGTTCGACGCTGGAGATCTTCTTCTGGGCCAGGGCGGCGGCAAGTTCCTTCAGTGACGAATTGATCATTCGATCACCTTCGGGACCAGATAGAGACCGGCTTCGGTTTCGGGGGCGATGGCCTGGAAATCGTCGCGGCGATCCGCTTCGGTGACGGCGTCCGGACGCAGCCGCTGCACGACATCGACGGCATGGGCCATCGGTTCGATGCCGTCGGTATTGACGGCCTGCAGCTGTTCGACGAAGGCGAGGATGTTGTTCAGCTGGTCGCGGGTCTGTTCGGCTTCCGCGGCAGAGATTTCGATGCGCGCCAGGCGCGCGATGCGGCTGACGTCGTCCAGGCTCAAGGACATGGTTTTAAAGTAAGTTTTTGAGGAATGAGGGGATCGGGTGGGCAAATCTGCCAAGCGCGTTAGGGTATCATAGGCAACCCTATTCCCGCAGGGTCGCGCATGTAGCGCGGCCCCGCCCTTTGTTCATTTCAGGATACCGATGTTCTCATTTCTCCGTTCCTATTTTTCCAACGACCTGGCGATCGACCTCGGCACCGCGAACACGCTGATCTACGTGCGCGGCAAGGGCATCGTGCTGGACGAGCCCTCGGTTGTCGCGATTCGCACCGAAGGCGGCCCCAACGCCAAGAAGACCATCCAGGCCGTCGGCGCTGCCGCCAAGCAGATGCTCGGCAAGACGCCGGGCAACATCACCGCCATCCGCCCGATGAAGGACGGCGTGATCGCCGACTTCACCGTCACCGAGCAGATGCTCAAGCAGTTCATCAAGAAGGTGCATGACTCGCGCCTGTTGTCGCCGAGTCCGCGCATCATCATCTGCGTGCCCTGCGGCTCGACGCAGGTCGAGCGCCGCGCCATCCGCGAATCGGCGCTCGGCGCCGGCGCCTCGAACGTGTACCTGATCGAAGAACCGATGGCCGCCGCGATCGGTGCCGGCCTGCCGGTGTCGGACGCCACCGGCTCGATGGTGGTCGATATCGGTGGCGGCACGACGGAAGTCGGCGTGATCTCGCTGGGCGGCATGGTCTATGCCGGCTCGGTGCGCGTCGGCGGCGACAAGTTCGACGACGCCATCATCAACTACATCCGCCGCAACTACGGCATGCTGATTGGCGAGGCGACCGCCGAAATGATCAAGAAGACCATCGGCTCGGCCTTTCCCGGCTCCGAGGTCAAGGAGATGGAGGTCAAGGGCCGCAACCTCGCCGAGGGCATCCCGCGCAGCTTCACCATCAGCTCCAACGAAATCCTCGAAGCCCTGTCCGACCCGCTCAACCAGATCGTCGGCGCGGTGAAGATCGCACTCGAACAGACTCCCCCCGAACTCGGCGCCGACATTGCCGAGCGCGGCATGGTGCTCACCGGCGGCGGCGCACTGCTGCGCGATCTTGACCGCCTGCTGATGGAAGAGACGGGGCTGCCCGTCGTGGTGGCCGACGACCCGCTGACCTGCGTGGTGCGCGGCTCGGGACTCGCCCTCGAAAAGATGGACAAACTCGGCAGTATTTTTGCCTACGAGTAAGGGATGTCCCGGTAAGGTACATGCAAGCGCGCCCGCCGTCCGGCGCGGCGCGCGCGTAGCGTATCCCGGGAGAGAGTCGCAGCCTTGATGTCCGCGTCGGGTCACATCGGCCACACGCCGCCGCCTTTCTTCAAGCGCGGACCGGCACCGCTCGCCCGGTTGATTTTCTTTCTCGTGCTGGCCATCGTGCTGATGGTCGCCGACCTCCGCTTCAAAACGCTCGAACCCGCACGCGTCGCCGTGGCAGCCTTGCTCTGGCCCTTGCAGAAAGCGGTGATGCTGCCGGTTGAAGGCGCGGGCGAGGCGGGCAGCTATTTTTCCGATCTGGCGCGGCTGAAGAAGGAAAACGAGGAACTGCGCGAACGCCAGCTGGCGCAGGCCAATCAATTGCTGCGGCAAGCGCACCTCGACAACGAGAACCGGCGCCTGCGGGCCCTGCTCGACATGGGCGACCGGCTCGGCGTGCCGGCGAAAGCCGCCGAAGTACTGTATGCGACGCGCGATCCCTTTTCGCGGCGCATCGTCATCGATCGCGGCCTGACGCATGACATCGATGTCGGCCAGGCCGTCATCGACGACATCGGCGTGATCGGCCAGGTGACGCGCGTGTTCCCGCTGACGAGCGAGGTCACGCTGCTGACCGACAGGAACCAGTCGATTCCCGTGCAGGTTGCCCGCAGCGGCTTGCGCGCCGTGCTGGCGGGTGCCGGCAACGGCATGCTGGAACTCAAGTTCCTGCCCTCCAATGCCGACGTGCAGGTCGGGGATACCCTGATCACTTCGGGCCTCGATGGCATCTACCTGCCGGGTTTGCCGGTGGCCCGCGTCAAGAGCATCGACCGCGACAACTCCTTTGCCTTCGCCCAGATCGAGTGCGAGCCGCTCGCCGGCGTGGAGCGCCAGGGACAGGTGTTGGTGCTTGGCAAGCGTGTCGCCCCGCCCATGCCTGAAGAGGCGCCGGAACCGCCCAAAAAGACAAAGGGCAAAAAACCAAGGGCCGCCAAGCCATGATCCAGCCTACGCACTCCTCGCGCCGCATCCTGCTGCCGGCCCGCGCCTGGTTCATTTACCTTTCGCTGCTCGTCGCCGCCGTGCTGAACATGATTCCCTTGGGGCGATTGCCCGGCGTGCCGGACTGGGTGGCGCTGGTGCTGACCTTCTGGTGTATCCACCAACCCCTGAAGGTAGGCATGGCGGCGGGTTTCTTCTTCGGCCTGGCGATGGATGTGGCCAACGGCGGCGTCATGGGCCAGCATGCGTTCGCCTACACGCTGCTGGCGTTTACCGCCGGTGGCCTGTCGCGGCGCGTGCTCTGGTTTCCGCTTGGCCAGCAGGCGCTGCACGTATTGCCGATGCTGCTCGGCACGCAGTTCGTGATGCTGGTGATCCGCTTGGCGACGGGCGCGGAGTTTCCCGGCCTGCTGTATTTCCTGTCGAGTTTCGTCGCGACCCTG
>CAZTWA010000059.1:0-7555 GCA_964617225.1 uncultured Methyloversatilis sp. | reverse complement strand
GGGCGCGGAGTTTCCCGGCCTGCTGTATTTCCTGTCGAGTTTCGTCGCGACCCTGCTCTGGCATCCGCTCAACTACGTGCTGCTGCTGCCGCAGTATCAGCCGGTCGAGCGGGACGACAACCGTCCCATCTGAACCGTGGAATTCAAGGACGCCCAGGAAGGGCTGGAACAGTTCAATCGCCGTATCGCCATCGCTGGCGGTTTCGTGCTGTTGTGCTTCGCGGTACTGTTCGGCCGCTTCGTCTGGCTGCAGGTAGTCCAGCATGACTACTACCAGACGCGCGCCGAGGACAACCGCATCTCGCTGGTGCCGATCACGCCCAATCGCGGGCTGATCCTCGACCGCAACGGCGAGATTCTGGCACGCAACTACTCGGCTTACACGCTGGAGATCACGCCGACGCAGGTGCCCGACCTCGAGGCGACCCTCGACGGGCTGGCCGAGTTCATCGACATCCAGCCCAAGGACCGCAAGCGCTTCAAGAAACTGATGGAGGAAAGCAAGCGCTTCGAGTCGCTGCCGATCCGGACGCGGCTCAGCGACCAGGAGGTCGCGAAGTTCGTTGCCCGGCGTTTCCGGTTTCCCGGCGTCGACATCAAGGCGCGGCTGTTCCGCCAGTATCCGCGCGGGGCATTTGCTTCCCATGTGCTCGGCTACATCGGCCGCGTCACCGAGCGCGACCTCGGCCGCATCGAGGACTGGGAGGAGGGCGTGAACTATCGCGGCACCGACCACTTCGGCAAGTCTGGCCTCGAGCAGCACTACGAGCGCGACCTGCATGGCGTTTCCGGTTTCGAGCAGGTCGAAGTGGATGCCGGCGGGCGGCCGGTACGCACGCTGGCGCGCACGGCGCCCGTTCCCGGCAACAACCTGACGCTGACACTTGACGCCAAGCTGCAGGAAATCGCCGAGAAGGCCTTCGGTGACCGGCGGGGTGCGCTCGTCGCCATCGAGCCATCTACCGGCGGCATTCTCGCGCTCGTCTCGGTACCCAACTACGATCCGAACCTCTTCGTCGATGGCATTGGCTCCGCGGATTGGGAAGCGCTCAACAATTCGCCGGACAAGCCGATGGTCAACCGCGCGCTCAACGGGGCCTACCCGCCCGGCTCGACCTTCAAGCCGTTCATGGCGCTGGGGGCGCTGACGCTTGGCAAGCGCCGGCCGGAGCAGGCGATCGCCGATCCGGGTGGCTTCAATTTCGGCGGCCACTTCTTCCGGGACGACAAGAAGGGTGGCCACGGCATGGTCGACATGTACAAGTCGATCGTCGTGTCCTGCGACACCTACTACTATGTTCTCGCCAACGACATGGGGATCGATGCCATTTCCGGCTTCATGGGGCAGATGGGCTTCGGCAGCCGCACCGGCATCGACATCGACGGCGAGTCGGAGGGGGTGTTGCCCTCGCAGGCGTGGAAGAAGAAGCGCTTCAAGAAGCCGGAGCAGCAGAAGTGGTACGCCGGCGAGACGATCTCGATCGGCATTGGCCAGGGCTACAACGCCTACACGCCGATCCAGCTCGCGCAGGCCACTGCGACGCTGGCCAACAACGGTGTGATGTTCCGGCCGCACCTCGTCAAGCATATCGCTGACACGAAATCCGGGGAAAAGACCTTCGTTGAGTCCGAACCCTTACGCCAGGTGCCGCTCAAGCAGGCGCACATCGACGTGATCAAACACGCGATGGTCGGCGTCAATGTCGAGGGTACGGGCGCACGGGCATTCAAGGGCGCGGAGTATGTCGCCGCGGGCAAGACCGGCACGGCCCAGGTGTTCTCGTACAAGGGCGCCGAACACAAGACGGAGACCATGAAGGCCCACTTGCGCGACCACGCCCTATACATTGCCTTCGCGCCGGCCGATGCACCGAAGATTGCCCTGGCGGTGCTGGTCGAGAACGGCGGCTTTGGCGCGCAGGCGGCTGCGCCGATCGCGCGCCAGGTCCTCGACTATTACCTGCTGGGCAAGGTGCCACCCGGTGCCGCGCCGGCCGACGAAGCGGCCGTGGAAGCGGACGAGGAGGAGGCGCAGTGATCCGTACCCTCTGGCTCAAGCTGGTCGGCCCGATTGACTGGCCGCTGATGGGTTTCACTGCCCTGCTGCTGGGGGTCGCCCTGGGCGCCATGGCCAGCGCCTCGCCCGAGCGCATGGGCGCGCAATTGCAGAACCTCGCCGTCGCGCTGGTCGTCATGCGCGTGGTCGCCCAGATTCCGCCGCAACGCCTGATGCAGCTGGCGCTGCCGCTGTTCATCGCGGGGGTACTGCTGCTCGTCGCAGTGGCGCTGTTCGGCGACATCTCGAAAGGCGCGCGGCGCTGGCTCAACCTCGGCTTCATGCGCATCCAGCCTTCCGAGCTGATGAAGATTGCGATGCCGATGATGCTGGCCTGGTACTTCCAGAAGCACGAGGCCCAGTTACGGCTGCGCGACTACGCGATCGCGGCGCTGATCCTGCTCATCCCCGTGGCGCTGATCGCCAAGCAGCCCGATCTTGGCACCGCCGTGCTGGTGTTTTCCGCCGGCTTCTTCGTCATCTTCTTCGCCGGGCTGCCGTGGAAGGTGATTATTGGCCTGGCGGCTGCCGCAGGGGCGGCCGCGCCGCTCGCCTGGAACATGCTGCACGACTACCAGCGCCAGCGCATCCTGACGCTGATCGATCCCGAGAAGGATCCGCTCGGCAAGGGTTTCCACATCATCCAGTCGACGATCGCGATCGGCTCCGGCGGCATCTTCGGCAAGGGCTGGGGACAGGGCACGCAGGCGCAGCTCGAATTTATCCCGGAACGCCACACCGACTTCATCTTCGCGGTCTATTCCGAGGAGTTCGGGCTCGTCGGCAACTTCGTGCTGCTGGTGCTCTACGCGCTGCTGATCGGCCGCGGGCTGCTGATCGCCGCCAATGCCGCGACGCTGTTCACCCGCCTGCTGGCCGGCGCGGTCACGCTGATCTTCTTCACCTATGCCTTCGTCAACATGGGCATGGTTTCGGGAATTTTGCCTGTCGTGGGCGTGCCGCTGCCGTTCGTGAGCTACGGCGGCACCGCGCTCGTGACGTTGTGTCTCGGCGTGGGCATCCTCATGTCCATCAACAAGAACAGAATGCTGGTCCAGAAATGAACAAAGCTGCTGTGCTCGACATTGCTGCGTTGCTTGCCCGCTCGCAATCCTCATTGCGCAATCAGGCAACTCCGGTTGCTCGCGTGCGCGCGCCTTGCACTGCCATCGCTCGCAACGCTTTGCTGCTGTTGCTGCCATTGACGCTCGTTGCCTGCGGCGGCCAACCGCCCAAGCCCGTCGAGGATACGGCAGGGCGGGGTGCCGTCCCGCCAGCACCGACTTTCGAGAAGAAACCGCCCGTCGTCCTGAAGCGCGGCGGTGGCTTTTATCAGGACGACGGTCCGCTCGACGCCATTCCGGTGGATCTTGCCAGCGTGCCCGATGCGGTGCCGCGCGACGAACCCTTGCACCGCTTCGCCAACCGTCCCTACAGCGTGCTCGGCCGTGACTACACGCCTCTGCAGTCGCGCGATCCCTTCCGCCAGCAGGGCGTCGCGAGCTGGTACGGCCGCAAGTTCCATGGTCAGAAAACCTCGAGCGGCGAACCCTACGACATGTTCGGCATGACCGCCGCGCATCCCACGCTGCCGATTCCCTCCTATGCCCGCGTTACGCGGGTGAACGGTGGGCCGGATAGCGGCAAATCGGTGGTGGTGCGCATCAACGACCGCGGCCCGTTCCTGCATGACCGGGTCATCGACCTGTCCTACACTGCCGCCTGGAAGCTCGGGCTCGTCGGCAACGGCAGCGGTGCGGTCATCGTCGAAAGCATGCTGCCCGGATCGTCCGCGCCCACGACGCTATTGGCAGCGGCGGAGCCTGCGCCACCGGCAGTCGAAGCGCCGAGCGTATTGCCTGACGTGCAGGAGCGCAACGGACATTACCTGCAGCTCGGCGCCTTCGGCAGTCGCGACAATGCCGAGGCACTCAGGTCCAAGCTTGCGCGCATGCTCGGCGATCTCGGCGAACGGCTGATGATCCGTAGTGCGGGCAGCATGCATCGCCTGCAGCTCGGTCCGTGGGCCGACGCCGCCGAAGCGCGCCGCGTCGCCGAACAGCTGAAGGTCGCCTTCGAACTGCCGAGCGTGCTGGTCCGCTGAGCGCCTCGCCACGCGGCGGCCGGGGTGCCCTGGCCATGCGCGTTATAATTTTCCCGTCTTCCGCCTCACCACCACAATACTCACTCCCCATGCGTTCATTCGTCTTCCTGCTGGCATTGCTTTGCCTGAACGGTTTCGTCCAAGCCAACGAACCGCCGCCTCCGCTCGCCGCCCGCGCGTGGATCCTCATCGACCAGACCAATGGCCAGGTGCTGGCCGCACAGAATCCCGACCAGAAGGTCGAGCCGGCCTCGCTGACCAAGATCATGACCTCGTACGTCGTCTATGGCGCGCTGCGCGAGGGCAAGCTCAAGCGCGACCAGGTCGTGCCGGTTTCGGAGAAGGCCTGGAAGGCGATCGGCTCGCGCATGTTCATCGCGCCCGACCAGCAGGTGACCGTCGATGACCTGCTGTCCGGCATGGTCATCCAGTCCGGCAACGATGCCAGCATCGCGCTGGCCGAAGCCGTGGCCGGTACCGAGGAGGCGTTCGCCAACCGGATGAACGCGGAGGCGAAGCGCCTCGGCCTCACGAGCACCCACTTCGTCAATGCCACCGGCCTGCCCGACCCGGCGCACATGACTTCGGTGACCGATCTCGCTCGCCTGACCACGGCGCTGATCCGCGATTTCCCCGAGGATTACAAGCGCTATGCCGTCAAGGATTTCACCTGGAACAAGATCAAGCAGCCGAATCGCAACCGACTGCTGTGGCTCGACAACGCCATCGACGGTGTGAAGACCGGCCATACCGACACGGCAGGCTTCTGCCTGATCGCCTCGCGCCACGATGGCGTGCGCCGGCTGACGACGGTGGTGGTCGGCACCGCCTCGGACCAGGCCCGCGTCCAGGAGTCCCTGGCCCTGCTGCATTACGGCTATCGCGCCTTCGACGCCGTCAAGCTCTACGACAAGGGCCAGGCGCTCTCGCAGCTGAAAATCTACAAGGGCGCGCAAGGCACCGTCGGCGCCGGCTTCACCGAGGACTTCGTCCTGTCGCTGCCGCAGGGCGTGGCCGGCAATCCCGATCGCATCAAGGTCGAGGTGCACAGCAAGCAGCCGCTGATCGCGCCGGTGAAGCTGGGCGACCCCATCGCCACGCTCAAGCTGACCGTGGATGGCAAGCCCTACGGCGATGTTCCGCTCGTCGCCCTGACGGACGTGCCGGTCGCCGGCATCTTCGGCCGTACCTGGGACGCCCTCCGGCTCTACTTCAAATAATGACGCCATGACCCTCTGCTATCTCAACGGTGACTATCTTCCGCTGGATGCGGCACGCGTCTCGCCGATGGATCGCGGCTTCCTGTTCGGCGATGGCGTCTATGAGGTGATACCGGTCTACTCGCGCCGGCCGTTCCGTCGTGACGAGCATCTGGGCCGCCTGCAGCGCAGCCTCGACGCGATCCGCCTCGCCAACCCGCTCGACCTGACGGACTGGCGCGCGCTGGTCGACCGCCTCATCGCCGAGGCCGAATGGGAAGACCAGTCGGTTTACCTGCAGGTGACGCGCGGGCCGATGGCGGTGCGCAACCATGCCTTCCCGGCGACCGTCACGCCATCCGTATTCGGCCTCGTCGAACCTTTGCACACGCCTGCGCCCACGCAGGTCGAGCAAGGCGTCGCGGCCGTCTCCGCCGCCGATTTCCGCTGGTTGCGCTGCAACGTCAAGGCGACCTCGCTGCTTGCCAACTGCCTGCTCCGGCAGATGGCCCTCGATGCCGGCTGCGCCGAGACCCTCATGTTTCGTGACGGCATCCTCTCCGAAGGCGCGGCGTCGAACATTTTTGCCGTGAAGAACGGCATCCTGCTCGCGCCGCAGAAGAACCACCTGATGCTCACCGGCATCACCTACGACGTGGTGCTCGAACTTGCCGCCAAGCACGGCTTGTCCACCGAAGTGCGCGACATCACCGATGCCGAGGTGCGTGCGGCCGACGAGTTGTGGCTGACCTCCTCGACCAAGGAAGTGCTGCCGATCGTAAAGCTGGATGACCGGCCGATCGGTGCGGGCCAGCCGGGCCGGGTATTCACGCGGATGTACGGCTGGTACCAGGACTTCAAGCGCGACGTGATGAGGGGCGGGTGAGGCGTGGCGGCCACGGGTGAGCAGGACACCCTGCTCGAATTCCCCTGTGACTTCCCGGTCAAGATCATGGGCGCGACGCGGGAAGGCTTCGCGCAGGCCATCGTCGAGGTGGTCCTGAAGCATGCGCCGGATTTCGACGCAGCCAAGGTCGAGATGCGGCCGTCGAAGGCCGGCAACTACCTGTCGCTCACCTGCACCATCCGTGCGACGTCCAAGCCGCAACTCGATGCGCTCTACCGCGAACTGACCAGCCATCCGTGGGTCAAGATCGTCCTCTGATCATCAAACGGCTAGGCCATGTGGCCTACGAGCCGACCTGGCGCGCGATGCAGGCCTTTACCGCCGAGCGGGATGAAAATACGCCCGACGAGCTCTGGCTCTGCGAGCATCCGCCCGTGTTCACGCAGGGCCTCGCCGGCAAGCCCGAGCACCTGCTGCGCGACATCGGCGTGTCCGTCGTCAAGATCGATCGCGGCGGCCAGGTCACCTACCACGGTCCCGGCCAGGTCGTCTGCTACCTGTTGCTCGACCTGAAGCGTCGCAACCTCTCCGTGAAAACGCTCGTCAATCGCATGGAGCAGGCCGTGATCGACCTGCTGGCGGGTTACGGCATCGCGGCGGACCGGCGCGCGGGCGCCCCCGGCGTCTATGTCGGCAATGCGAAGATCGCCGCGCTCGGCCTCAAGGTGAAGCACGGCTGCTGTTACCACGGCCTCGCGCTCAACGTGGCGATGGACCTCGCGCCGTTCGGGGCCATCAACCCGTGCGGCTATGCCGGGCTGGCGGTCACGCAACTCGCGTCTTTTGTCCCTGACGCGGACGTGGAATCCGTCGGCGTTAAACTGGCTGCCCAACTCGAGAGACAGCTATGAGCGAGAAACAGAAAGGCGAGGCCAAGACCGCGCGCATTCCCATCAAGGTCGTCCCCGCCACACCACTGAAGAAACCCGAGTGGATCCGCGTCAAGGCCGGCAACTCGGCGGCGCGCTTCGGCGAGGTGAAGGGCATCCTGCGCGAGCATGGCCTGCACACCGTCTGCGAGGAAGCGACCTGTCCGAACATCGGCGAATGCTTCGGCAAGGGCACGGCCACCTTCATGATCCTCGGCGACCTGTGCACGCGCCGCTGCCCGTTCTGCGACGTCGGCCACGGCGTGCCGCTGCCGCCCGACCCGGAAGAACCGGCGAAACTCGCCGCGACCATCGCCGCGATGAAGCTCAAGTACGTGGTGATCACCAGTGTCGATCGCGACGACTTGCGCGATGGCGGCGCCGGCCACTTCGCCGCCTGCATCCGCGCGATCCGCGCTG
>CAZTWA010000058.1:0-13357 GCA_964617225.1 uncultured Methyloversatilis sp. | reverse complement strand
ACTGCCCATCTCCGGAAAATGCACACACCACATTATTCGGAGATTCATCATGCAAGGTTTTCGTTATGCCCTGCCGCAAATCGCGGTGCATTGGCTGGCCGCGCTGGCCATCCTGTTTCTGCTCGTCACCGGCACACTGATCCTTGCCGACCTGCCGAACACGGCGCAAAAGATCGGCAACCTGCGCATCCACATGATTGTCGGCGCACTCGCCGGGCTACTGGTGGTTGCCCGCATCGTGCTGCGCAAGCGCCTGCCGGCGGCCCCACCCGTGAAAGGCGAGAAGCTGGCGCGCATGGGACATCTGGCCCTCAATCTGGTCATCCTGCTGCTGGTGATCAGCGGCGCGATGCTCATGCTGATCAGCGGCGGCTTCGACGCAATCTTCGGCAGCGGCGTATTGCCTGAAGACTTCAAGCAATTCACGCCACGCAAGATTCACGGGCTCGCATCCCGCCTCGCGATGGGGCTGATCGCGATTCACGTCCTCGCCGCGCTCTATCACCAGCACATCGTCAAGGATGGACTGCTCGGACGCATGGGGCTGGGCAGGAAGTAACCGCTCAACCCGCGGGATAGCACACCTGTGCCTTCCCGCCAGCGCCGACTTTTGCGAAATACCGGGTTCGGCCAGAAGTGGTCCTCGATGCTAACGCCGAACAATTCCTTGGCAAGGGGTAGGAATGGCCGGTTTACGATGAGCGAAATGGATGCTACTTTGCCTCGATTCGGCCAGTGTAGGATATTGCTCGAAGCAATTATGGGGATGAAATATGGAGGATGCCGTGCGCACAATATTCAGATTCATCTGCCTGTTCCTTATCGCACTAGTGACACGTAGTGCGATCGCCCAAGACAAGCAATGTGCCGTCGTTTTGATGCACGGCAAATGGGGGAATCCCCAGTACATCAGCTTCTTCGGGAACCAGCTTGAGCCTGTATGCGAGTACAAGGCGATTGAAATGCCTTGGTCGAAACGACGAAATTATGATGAGCCATACCCTGTAGCAATAGCTGAGATAAAGAAGCAAGTGGAAAACTTTCGCCATCAGGGATTCAAGCGTGTCTTACTTGCTGGCCATAGCTTTGGGGCTAATGCTGCATTGGCGTACATGACACGAGAGGACGATGTGGATGGCGTGATTGTGCTAGCAGCAGGCCATTCACCCTCTTATATGTACCAGCAAGGGATTGGCAAAGATGCTGTCGATAAAGCGCGTGATCTCGTTGCTGCCGGCAAGGGGGGCGAATCCTTGAGCATGGACGATCTCAATCAGGGCAAGCGTCAACCCATTCGCATGAAGGCAGAGGTACTCCTCAGCTATTTTGATCCCCATGGGCTGGGAAACATGACGCTTACTTCCAGCAGATTCAAGAAACCTGTTCCGGTGCTTTGGGTTGTGGGTACTCGTGATCCGCTATTCCCATTTGGAACCGGTTATGCATTCGACAAAATACCTCGCCATGAGGCGAGCAAATATCTAGTAGTCGATGCAGACCATGCAAGCACTCCCGATGTATCAGCCAGCCAAGTTGTGGAATGGCTTAAGGCAATTCAATAATCCATTGGAAGGTTATTCCAGCTGGCCAGCTACTACTTATGGCAGGCTGTACTCAGTGACAAATGACTGAATTCAGTACGTGAAACTCCAAGTGCTGCATTTCGGCAATGTGCCCGGCAAGAAAGTCGTCGTGTCCTGACTTCCAAGATACGGTCAAGTTTTCGTGCTCTACGTCTGTAGTGCAGCGGGTGCAGTCGCTGGCCACGAAAACCTGAGTGGTAGCAGTGAGTCTTCAGCAGGCACTTGATAAAAAACAAAGTGCCGTCTCGCCAAGACTGACTTTTGCGGGCTAACTACCCATGCCGGGGAAGCTGTCGAGTCCGTGCTTGCGTTGTAGATGAATCTTGGCGAGCCCGCCGCGCGCGGTTTCGCGGTAGCTGGCCTTCATGTCGCGGCCGGTCTCCCACATCGTGCGCACCACTTCGTCGAAGGGCACGATGTGGCGGCCGTCGGAGAGCAGCGCGTAGGCCGCGCAGTCGATGGCACGCACAGCCGCGATGGCGTTGCGCTCGATGCAGGGAATCTGCACGTAGCCGCCGATCGGGTCGCAGGTGAGGCCGAGGTGGTGCTCCAGCCCCATCTCGGCCGCGTATTCGATCTGGCGCACCGAGCCGCCAAGCAGTTGCGTCGCGGCGGCGGCGGCCATCGCGCAGGCGGTGCCGACCTCGCCCTGGCAACCGACTTCGGCGCCGGAGATCGAGGCGTTGCGCTTGACGATGTTGCCGATCAGGCCGGCCGTCGCCAGCGCATGGTGGATTTTTTCGTCGGGCAGTTGCGACTGCTGCTGCAAAAAGCGCAGCACCGCCGGCAGCACGCCGCAGGCGCCGCAAGTGGGCGCGGTGACGATGGTGCCGCCCGCCGCGTTTTCCTCGGAGGTCGCGAGCGCGTAGGCGAACAGCAGCGCCGTCTGGCCGAAATAGCCGGTGAGCGTCTGTGCGCGGGCATGGTAGGCGGACGCCTTGCGCGGCACGCGCAGCGCGCCTGGCAGTGTGCCTTCGGCATTCAGCCCGCGCGCGATGGCATCCTGCATCGCCCGCCAGATGTCGGCGAGGACCGGCCAGATCGACGGGCTTTCGCAGCCTTCGACGAGTTGCCAGATCAGCTGGTTTTCGCGGTCGGTCTGTGCGAGCACCTCGTCCATACTGGCGAAGGGATAGACGTCTGCGCCGCCATCCGGTTTCCCCTCCTCGTCGAGCAGCGCACCGCCGCCGATGGAATAGACGATGCGCGTGGCGACCACCTGCCCGGCTGAATCGAGCGCCTCGAACTTCAGGCCGTTCGGATGGCGCGGCAGTTGGCGGTCAGGCTGCCAGACGATCTCGACCGGCACCGGATGGAAGGGCGCGGTGACGGCGAGGTCGGTGAGGTGGCCGGCACCCGTGGCGGCGAGGCTGCCATAGAGCGTGACGCGGATGCGCGCCGCCGCGGGTACGTCGGCATGAAAGCGTTCCGCCGCGAAGCGCGGCCCCATCGTGTGGCTGCTCGACGGCCCCTGCCCGATGCGATAGAGCTCGCGCAGTGATTTCAAGCGCGCTGCACCTCGGCGTTGAAGTCCTCGATCAGGCGGTCGAGTTCTCCCACCTGCGTGCGCAGGCAGCCCCAGTAGTTGCGGTGGTCGCTCCACTGCGCGCGCAGCTCGTCGACGCTCTTGCCGAGCTGCTCGACCCACGAGAAATACTTGAGCTGGTGCACGCGCCGCTTGTCGACATGCGAGAGTTCGAGCAGGTGGTCGATCGATAGTCCTGCGAGGCGGTCGGCGTCGCGGTCGGCCTGCCGCGCGTCGTAGGCGCCGCGCTCGGCGTTCAGCTCGGCGATGCGGCTGCCGTACATGCTCATCGAATCGGTGAACACGGTGAGCACGACATCCTGCGGGCCGAGTTCGTAGTACTTGGCGAACTTGATCGCGCCGACGAGGTTGCCGATGCTGGAGATGCCCAGCCAGTCGAGGCGGTCGAGCACGTCCTGAGTGACGCCGCTCGCGGCGAGCAAGGCACGGCCGGCCGGTTCGTTGAACAGGCGCATGAAGCGGATCGGCAGTTCGTCGTCGACACCGATGGCGATGTCGGTGTCGCGCAGGTTGTGGACCCACGGGATGTGCTTGTCGCCGATGCCTTCGATGCGATGGTCGCCGAAGCCGTTCTCGAGGATGGTCGGACATTGCAGCGCCTCGGCGACGCCCACCTTCGCGCCATGGAAGTTGTCGCGCAGATAGGAACCGGCGGAGAGCGTGCCGGCCGATCCCGACGAGAACACTGCGCCGGCGAGCACATCGCCGGGCCGCGCGAGCTTGCCGAACACTTCCGCCAGCGCCGGGCCGGTGACGTTGTAATGCCAGAGCGAATTCGGCAACTGGTCGAACTGGTTGAAGATCACCGCGTCGGGACGCGTGCGTTCGAGCTCGATGCACTTGTCGAAGATCTCCTTGACGTTCGATTCGCAGCCCGGCGTGGCAATGACTTCCTCGGCCATCGTGCGCAGCCAGTCGAAGCGCTCCTTCGACATGCCCTCCGGCAGGATCGCGACCGACGGGCAGGACAGCAGGCGCGAGATGTAGGCACCGCCACGGCAGTAGTTGCCCGTGCTGGGCCAGACGGCCTTCTTGGTCAGCGGATCGAAGCGCCCGGTGACGAGCTCGGGCAGCAGGCAGGAGATCGCCGGCCCGACCTTGTGCGCGCCGGTGGGGAACCACTTGCCGACGATGCCGACGATGCGCGCCTTGCAGCCGGTGATAGCGGTCGGCAGTTCGACGAAATTCACGCCGCCGAAGCCGCCGCCCTTCTCCACTGCCTCGTTGTGCCAGTTGATGCGGAACAGGTTGCGGGGATGCACGTCCCACAGGCCGATGCCGCTCAGTTCGTTCTTGATCGCGTCGGGAATCAGCGCCGGGTCACGCATCTGCGCGTAGGTGGGCAGCACGATGCCTTTCTCGCGGCAGCGCTGGATGTTCTTCTGGCGTTGGGTCTCGTTGATGGTCAGGTCGATCATGGTTGCTCTCTTGTCAGGTATTCATGCCGAGGCCACGGGCGGCGGACGCGATGTCCTTGAGCCCGGAACCGGTGATCATCACGACGCTGTTCGCGTCGGCAGGCAGGGTGTCGCGGACCTTGAGCCAGCCGGCGAAGGCGGCGCAGGACGAGGGTTCGCCGAACAGGCCGGAATTTGATGCCAGTGTTTTCTGCGCGGCGAGGATGTCGGCGTCGGACACGACGACAGCCCGCCCGCCATGCTTGCGCAGCTTGCCGAGCGCATGGAGGCCGTTGCGCGGCACGTCGACGGAAATGGAATCGGCCAGCGTCGTCGCCGCGACCGGCGGGCCGAAGGGGTCGGCCTCGCTGTGCGGCGTCAGCAGCGCGCGTGCGATGGCGCTCGAACCTTCCGCCTGGCAGGCCCAGACTGTCGGCATCTTCTGCAGGCGGCCAAGGCGCAGCAGGTTCTCGAAACCCCGATACACGCCGGCGAGGATCACGCCGTCGCCGACGGGCACGAAGACATGATCCGGCGCGCCGGCACCGGCCCTGGCAAGGTCGGCGACGATTTCATACGAAACCGTCTTCTTGCCCTCGATGGTCAGCGGGTTGTAGGCCGTGTTGCGCGAGAGCGCGCCGGTGCGCTGCGAGTATTCCAGCGACAGGTCGTAAGCCTTGTCGTAGTTGCCGGCCACGCTGACCAGCTCGGCGCCGTACTGCAGCACCTGGATGCGCTTGGCGACCGGTGCGGCGGCAGGCAGAAAGACTTTCACGCGCAACCCGGCGGCGGCACCCACCGCCGCCATGCTCGACGCGGCGTTGCCGGTCGAGGCGAGCACGATCTCCTGCACGCCATGCTGTTTCGCGAAAGCGGCGACGAGGTACGAGGCGCGATCCTTGAAAGAGCCCGATGGATTGCAGGTGTCGTCCTTGAGCCAGAGGCCGGGGGCGCCGAATTGCGCGCGTAGCCGTGTCGGCGCCCATAGCGGTGTCTCACCGACGGGAATCGGCGGAAACCAACGTGGCTCGACCGGCAGCGGGATCATGTCGGCGGCCACATCGCCACTCCACTCGACTTCGAGCACGCCCGCCAGCGGACGCTCGGACTGTTGCGCCTGCGCGCAGGCATCGCACAGATAGCGGCCGGGCACGATGTCGTAGGTCGCGCCGCACTCGGGACACGCGTAGAACCACTGCATGCTCATGCCGGCGGGAGGATCGCGCCCTTGCGCTCGACGATCATGCGGTACTGCTCGGGCTGGCGATGCAGCGCAAAGTTGAACACCGAGTTCTTGTAGGAGTTGCACAGGTCGAGGTCGCAGCGCGCGACGGCGAGTTCGTCGCCGAGCGTGGTGCAACTGCCGACGATCTCGCCCGAGGGCGCGATGATCGAACTGTTGCCGATCATGTCGCAGCCTTCCTCGCAACCGCACTTCGCCACGCCGATCACCCAGGTGCCATTCTGGTAGGCGCCCGACTGCATGACCAGCTGGTTGTGGAAGTGCGAGAGGTTGTCATGCACCGGCGCGGGCGGATTGTGCACCGGCGTGTTGTAGCCGAGCATGATCATCTCGACGCCTTGCAGCCCCATGACGCGATAGGTCTCGGGCCAGCGGCGGTCGTTGCAGATCGCCATGCCCATGATGCCGCCGTAGGCGCGCGTGACGTTGAAGCCGAGGTTGCCGGTTTCGAAGTAGCGCTTCTCGAGGTGCTGGAAGCGCCGCCACGGCTCGTGCTCCGCATGGCCGGGCAGGTGGATCTTGCGGTACTTGCCGACGATCTTCCCGGTCTTGTCGACGAGGATCGAGGTGTTGAAGCGGCGTGTCACACCCGCCTCGACCGTCAGTTCGGCGAAGCCGAGATAAAAACCGATGCCGAGCTGCGCCGCCGCCTCGAACAGCGGCCGGGTCACCGGGCCGGGCATCTCGGCTTCGAAGAAGCTGTCGACCTCCTGCTGGTCTTCCATGTACCAGCGCGGAAAGAAAGTCGTTAATGCCAACTCGGGAAACACCACCACATCGCAGGCCATCGCGTGCGCCTCGCGCAGCAGTTCGAGCAGGCGCTTCACCACGCTCTCGCGGCTGTCGCTGCGCTGGATCGGGCCGAGTTGCGCGGCACCGACTTTGACGATTCTCGTCATGCCAACCCTCTCATTGTGTTGTTCTTCAGGATGCCAGCCGCAGGACGGTTTGCAGCAGGACATTGGCGCCGGCCTCGATGTCGGGCAGCGCCGTGAATTCCTTGACGTTGTGGCTGATGCCGCCGACGCTCGGCACGAAGATCATGCCCGCCGGACAGACGCGCGCGAGCATCTGCGCATCGTGCCCCGCGCCGCTCGGCATGCGCCGCACCGAGTGGCCGAGCTGCCTGGCCGTTTCCTCGACGAGACTCACGACCGCCGGATCGAAGGCCACCGGTTCGAAGCGCGCCAGCGTCCGGTGCGTCAGCGTCACGCCTTCGGCCTGCGCGACTTCGGCGGCGAAGGCATGCAGTTGCCGTTCGGCTTCCTGCAGCAGGATTTCATCGGTATTGCGCAGGTCGACGGTGAACACCGCCTTGTTCGCGATGACGTTGACCAGATTGGGCGACAGGTTGAGCGCGCCGACCGTCGCCACCTGGTCGCCGCCGAGTTCGCGCGCAATCTCCCGCGCACGCTGCGCGATGGCGCAGGCGACATAGCCCGCATCGTGGCGCAAGCGCATCGGCGTCGTGCCGGCGTGATTGGACACCCCCGTCACGGTGAATTCGGTCCACGAAATCCCCTGCACGCCTTCGACTGCACCGATGGTCACCCCTTCGATGTCGAGCACCGGTCCCTGTTCGACGTGCAGTTCGACATAGGCATGCACGGCAGGATGGCCGACAGGTGCCGTCCCGCCAAAGCCGACTTTGCGCAGGCAGTCGCCGACGGTTTCGCCATCGATGCCCACCGTGGCCAGCGCGGTATCGATCGGCAGGCCACCGACATAGACGAGGCTGCCCATCATGTCGGGGTTGAAGCGTGCGCCCTCCTCGTTGGTGAAGAAGGCGACGGCGAGCGGGTGGCGCGTGACGACGCCCGCGTCGGCGAGCGTCTGCATGACTTCGAGCCCGGCCAGCACGCCGAGGTTGCCGTCGTAGCGGCCACCCGTGCGCACGGTGTCGATGTGCGACCCCATCATCACCGGCGGGCCAGCCTCCTGACCGGCACGCACGGCGACGACGTTGCCGATCGCATCGACGCTGACCGACAAGCCCAGCTCGCGCATCCAGCCGACGACACGCTCGCGGCCGAGACGATCCTCGTCGCTCAGCGCGAGGCGGCAGACGCCGCCGCCTTCGATGGCGCCGATGCTGCCGAGCGATTCGATGCGGGTCTGGAGCCGCCCCGCATCGACGCGCAGCTTGGCGTTATCCATCGCTTATTTGGTCGCCTTGTCGATCGCGGCCTGGAAGTCGGCCAGGAGGGCCTCGCCTTCCTTGCCGTAACTCTTCGCGATCTGCGCCTTGACGGCCGGCTGGGCGAGTTCGCGGAACTTGGCGATCTCGGCCTTGGTCGGGGTGTAGATCTGCATCTTCTGTGCAAGGGCCGGCAGGCCGCGCTCGGAAGCCTCGATGATGCGGTTGATGCCGCGGCAGGCGACGATGGCCGATTCGGCGGCCGCCTTGACGACTTCCTTCTCCTGCGCGGTTAGCCCGTCGTAGAAGCCCTTGTTCATGATCCAGACGTAGGGCGTGAACAGGTGGTTGGTCAGCGTCAGGTATTTCTGCACTTCGTCGAACTTGGCGAACTTGACGATCGGGATCGGGTTCATCTGGCCGTCGGCGACGCCGGTTTGCAGCGACGTATACACCTCTGCCCAGTTGATTGCCACCGGCTGGCCACCCATGCTGCTGACGACCGTCTTGTGCGACTCGAGGCCCATGGTGCGGATCTTCAGGCCCTTCATGTCGTCGGGCGACTTGATCGGGCGCTTGGAGTTGGTGAAGGCGAAGAAGCCGCCGGAATCGCCAAAGCCGAGCACTTCGAGGCCGGTCTTCTTGGTGATGTCGGCAGACAGCTTCTGGCCAAACGGGCCGTCGAGCACTTCATAGGTCGCGGCGATGTTCGGGTAGGCGAACGGCACGTCGAGCACGCCGATCATCGGGTACACCGAGGCGACGCCGCCGACGGTGGAGATCGACGACTGCACAACGCCGCCCTTCACCTGCTGGATCACCTCGTTGTCCTTGCCCAGTTGGCCGTCGGGGAAGATCTCGACCTTGACAGCGCCGTTGGTGCCGGACTCGACCAGCGACTTGAACACGACGGCCATGGCGCCGGTGCCGTTGTCGAAGGGATCATTCTTGTTGAGGTGGGCGAGTTTGATCGTCTTTTCGGCATAGGCCGTGACGGGCATGGCACCGACCGTAACGGCCAGTGCGGCGGCGATGGCAAACGACTTGAACAGGCGCATGGTAATGACCTCCTAATGAACTACGGTTGACGAGCGAGTGAGTAACTGCGGTGGAACATGAATCAGAGCCCCATCAGTCGCGGCATGGTCAGCGTGAGGCTGGGCCAGTAGGCGACGATGAAGAGCACGGCGATTTCGGCGATCACGAAGGGCCACATGGCCTTGGTGATGTCCTCGATCTTCGCGCCGGTAATCGAACTCAGGACGAACAGGCTGGCACCGACCGGCGGCGTCATCAGGCCGATGTTGAGCGACAACACGATCATGATGCCGGCCTGCACCGGGTCCATGCCGATCGACATCGCCAGCGCCCCGAGGATCGGGCCGAGGATGATGAGGATCGCGTTGATGTCCATGAACATGCCGAGCACGATCAGCAGCAGCAGGATCATCAGGATGATCATCGAGGGGTCGGAGGTCAGGCCGAGGAACAGGCCGGTGATGAGCTGGGGCAGCTTCATGTAGGTCATCCACCAACTCAGGATCGAGGCGGAAGCGATGATCAGGAACACCACGCCGGTGATGCGCGCGGTGCGCACCAGCATCCCGTAGATGTCTTTCAGGCCGACCGTACGGAAGACGAGGACACCGAGCAGCATCGCGTAGAACACGGCGATCGCCGCACCCTCGGTCGGCGTGACGAAACCACCGATGATGCCGCCGAGGATGATGATCGGCATCACCAGCGCGGAGAGCGCGTTCTTGAAGGCGACGACGATGCCCCACAGGCTCGGACGCGCGGCGCCCTTCGGCAGGTTGAGGCGGCGGCCGAGTCCGGCGATCACCGCCATGCAGAACAGGCCCATGATCAAGCCGGGCAGGATGCCGGCAGCGAACAGGCCGGCGATCGACACGCCCATCATCGAGCCGTAGATCACCATCAAGTTGGAGGGCGGGATGGTCGGGCCAATGATTGAGCCAGCGACGACCACACCACAGGCGAAGGGCTTCTTGTAGCCGTTCTTTTCCATCGCCGGCACCATCGTGCTGCCGAAGGCCGCCGCCTCGGCGACTGCCGCGCCGGTGATGCCGGCGAACAGCACCGACGACACCATGCACGACTGCGCCATGCCGCCGCGCAGATGGCCGACCAGTGCATCGGCGAACTTCGCCAGCCGGTCGGTGATGCCCGCCTTGTTCATGATCTCGCCGGCGAAGATGAACAAGGGCATGGCGAGGAAGGTGAACAGGTCGAGGCCGGCGAAATAGCGCTGCGGCGCCATCGCCAGCATCGAGGTGCCCCCGATCTGCAGGATGCCGATCACGCCGGCAATGCCCAGCGTGTAGCCGATCGGCACGCCGACTGTGAGCATGATGAAGAATGCGGCAAGTACCCAGATCATCACTCGTCCTCCGCGAAATCGGCCGGCAATCCGGCAACTGTGAAGTCGCGGATGGCCATCAGCACCAGTTGGATGCAGACCAGGGCCGACGATACCGGCACGGAGGCGAAGGGAATCGTCATGGTCATCTCGAAAATGGTGGCGTACTGCGTGCTCCCCTGCTCGGTCATGCCGATGCCGTAATAACAGAGGAAGGCGAAGAAAGCGAAGGCCAGCGTGTCGATCGCGACGTCGATCCAGCGGCGGATCCGGATCGGGATACGATGCAGCAACGCGATCACCGCGACATGTTCGCGCCGCGCGACACCACAGGACACGGCCAGCAAGGCGCCCCAGATCATCAGGTAGCGCGCCAGTTCCTCGGCCCAGGTGACGGGCAGCTCGAAGACATAGCGGCCGAACACGCCGATCCAGATATCGAGGATCAACACGCCGAGAATGACCGCGCAGACGAACTCGACGGCCTTGTTGAGCGATGCACTGAGCGCGACGGCCTTGTCGCTCAAGCGTTGCGCCTTGGATAGGGACAGCGTGGTTGCCATGTGTCTGCCGTAGGTCAGGTTGATGATCAGCTGCGGATGTCGCCGAGCGTGGCATGCAGGGTCTCGATCGTCGCCAGCCGCTTGTGGCTCTTCTTGCCGAGTTCCTTCGCGACCGCGGCGCAAAGATAGTTGGCGACGCTCACCGCGGCCACGTAGGAATCGAAGATCGATGCGCCGTCGGTCAGGCAGTGCATCACGACATCGCCCGGGCGCGACAGCGACGGCATGCCGGGGCTGGCGATGAACACCAGCTGCACGCCTTCCCGTCGCGCGGCCTCGACAACCGTCTGCAACAGCGCCGAGCGGCGGCGAAAATCGATGACGAGCAGCACGTCGCCACGCCCCAACGCAGCGAGTTCTTCCGCCAGCGTCATCGCCGCGCCCGGCAGGCAGATCACCTCTTCCCTGAGCTGCGCGAGCAGGTAGGCCACATAGGCGGCGACGAAATGGCCGTTGCGCATGCCGATCACGCGTACGCGCGGTGCCTGCGCGAGCAGTTTCACCGCCTGGGCAAGCGCGGCGACATTGGGCTGCCGGAAGGTTTCGGAAAGGTTGCGGATATCGGCGGCGACGTGGCGCGACAGGGCGTCGGCGCTACGTTCCTTCGGATTGACGCCGGCCAGCGCATACAGCGGCGAAGCCAGGTGCGCCTCGGCACGCGCCTGGCGGCGTACGTGACCGAAGCTCTGATAGCCGACGCGCCGGAAAAAGCGCGCCGCGGTCGCCTTCGACACCCCGGCATCCTCGGCGAGCTCGGTCGCCGAATAGCTGGCGAGATTGTTCAGACGGGACAGGATCGTGTCGGCGAGGCGCTTCTCACCCGGCGGCAACTGCTCGTAAGCCGCCGTGATGGACTCCTGAATTGTCGGTTCCCCGCCAGCCGCCATGCCGCGTTTCCCTCTGTTCTGGTTGGATGAAACGAGATGAAACCTGATGAAACTTTGGTTTCATCCGGATGTTTTCATAAAATGTTTATTTCGTCAATGGCGCATACACGACGCTACGGGCGCTGCACCAGCGTGGTGCTCAGTAGCGCTCGTCGTGGATGAAATTGCGCGCCGCGCTGGTGCGCGGGTGGCCGAAAAACTCATCGGCCGGCGTCTGTTCGAGCAGGCGCCCCTCCTCCAGATAGACCACCTCTTCGGCAATGCGGTGCGCCTGCCCGAGGTTGTGGGTGGTCATGACGATCTTCGTGCCGCCCGCCGCGATCTCGCGGATGATGCGCTCGACCTCGCGGCTGCTGGCCGGATCGAGGCTGGCGGTGGGTTCGTCGAGAAACAACACTTGCGGTTCGAGTGCCCAGGCGCGCGCCAGCGCGACACGCTGCTGCTCGCCGCCGGAGAGCTTGCGCGCCTGGCGACCGGCCAGTTCGGGCAGGCCGACGCGTTCCAGCGCGGTTTGCGCCCGGACATGCCGTTCCGCGGCGGGCACGCCACGCAGATCGAGGCCGTACTCGATGTTGGCCAGCACGCTGGCACGCAGCATGATCGGGCGCTGGAATACCATCGCCTGCGTGAGGGGTTGCGACCAGACAACCGCACCGGCGCTCGGATGCAACAGCCCGTGCATCAGGCGCAGCAGCGTGCTCTTGCCCGCGCCGTTGGGCCCGAGGATTGCCGTCCTGCCAGCGCTGACTTTCAGATCGATGTCCGTGACGATCTGCACGTCGCCCTCTCGCAATCCCAGCGCCTGCAGTTCAAGCCAATGCATCAGCCCCACCGGCTTTCCGCCCACTGCTTCATGAGATAGGCACCCGCATTGATGACCAGCACGATGCCGATGAGGATCGCGCCGAGCGCCAGCGCGAGCGGCAGGTCGCCCTTGCTCGTTTCCAGCGCAATGGTTGTCGTCATGACCCGCGTGACGCCGTCGATGTTGCCGCCGACAATCATCACCGCGCCCACCTCGGCGACCGCGCGGCCGAAGCCCGCCAGCCCGGCGGTGGTGAGCGAGAAGCGGGCATTCCAGAGCAAGGTGCGTGCGGCGCGGGTGCGGCTCGCGCCAAGGCTGCGCAATTGCTCGCGATACTCGCGCCACTCGTCCTCGATCACCTGTCGCGTCAGGGCAGCGACGATCGGCGTGATCAATACGGTCTGGGCGACGACCATGGCAGCCGGCGTGAACAAGAGTCCGAACGAGCCCAGCGGGCCGGCGCGCGACAGCAGCAGATAGACGAGCAGGCCGACGACGACCGGTGGCAGGCCCATCAGGCCGTTGAAGAGGACGATGAGCGGACGCCGGCCCGGAAAGCGACCGACCGACAGCAGCGCCCCCAGCGGCATGCCGAGCACGCAGGACAGTGCCGTCGCGCTGAGGCTGACTTTCAGGCTCAGCCAGACGATCGCAGCCAGCTTGGCATCGCCCGCCGCGACCAGATCACCAGCGAGCGCGAGGCTCGCCGACAGATCGCTCATTTACTCGCGTTGGGGAAGAACAGCTGCTCACCGCCGATCTTGTAATCGGCGATGGCCTGCTGGCCGGCCGGCGACACCACCCAGTCGATGAACT